>JBFHVQ010000043.1:0-25580 GCA_041589455.1 Gammaproteobacteria bacterium
ATTAAAGTAGGTATTAACGGTTTTGGTCGTATCGGCCGTATGGTATTCCGTGCAGTTTACAATGAATTCAAAGACATCGAGATTGTTGGTATTAACGACCTTCTGGATGCTGACTACCTGGCATACATGCTGAAGTATGACTCAGTACACGGTCGTTTTGGCGGTACTGTTGAAGCTGGCGAAGGCTGCATGATCGTTGACGGTAAGAAAATCCGTCTAACTGCTGAGCGTGATCCTGCTGACCTGAAATGGGGCGACGTTAATGCTGATATCGTTATCGATTCAACAGGTTTCTTTTTAACTGAAGAAGGGTGTCAGAAGCACATCGATGCGGGCGCTAAGAAAGTTGTTATGTCTGCACCTTCTAAAGACGGCACGCCAATGTTCGTATACGGTGTTAACCATGACACTTACGCGGGTCAGGCGATCGTTTCTGCAGCATCTTGTACGACTAACTGTCTTGCGCCAATGGCTAAAGTTATCAATGACAAGTGGGGCATCAAGCGTGGTCTTATGACGACTGTTCATGCTGCTACTGCAACTCAGAAAACGGTTGACGGTCCTTCTCAGAAAGACTGGCGCGGTGGTCGCGGTATCCTGGAAAACATCATTCCTTCTTCAACAGGTGCTGCTAAGGCGGTAGGTGTTGTTCTTCCAGAGCTGAATGGCAAGCTGACGGGTATGGCTTTCCGTGTTCCTACTTCTGACGTTTCTGTTGTTGACCTGACAGTTGAGCTGAACAGCGAAGCTTCATACGAAGATATCTGTGCAGCAATGAAAGATGCATCTGAAAATGGTGATATCTCTAAGACTCTGGGTTATACAGATGAGAAAGTTGTTTCAACTGACTTCCGTGGCGTTGGTTACTCTTCTATCTTTGATTCAGAAGCTGGTATCGCGCTGGATGGCACTTTCGTTAAGCTGGTTAGCTGGTACGACAACGAGTACGGTTACACATGTAACATGATGCGTTTCGTAGAGCACGTCGCTGCTAACTAAGAATCTTTTTCCCGATAGCGGCGTTGTCGGGTAATTTTGAATGCATCGCGTACTGTTGTGCGCTCTGACATCTCAAAATTACCCTCCGCCTTGCTCTCGGAAAAAATCTTTCTTAGTTAGCCTACTTCGTTGTTTTACAACGAAGTAGGCTAAAAAGAATTTTAGAGGGTGAGCCATTAATGATTGGCTCACCCTTTAAAGCTTAAACATATTTGTAAAATTAATTTGTCAGTTGGTTTTGCAAATAAGTTTTAAAACAAGCTCCCGTTTAACGGTTCAGTAAAAACTGAGTAGAGCTAAACGCATTGGATTTGTTGCTGAGAGGCAGTGAGTTAAAAGGGTTTGATATGGCAATCAAGATTGCAATAAATGGTTATGGCCGTATTGGCCGTAACATTTTGCGTGCAATTTACGAGTCTGGGCGTACAGATGAAGTAAAGGTTGTTGCCATTAATGACCTGGGCGATGCTTTTACCAATGCGCATTTAACACAGTACGATACTGCTCACGGAAGATTTCCCGGAGAAGTACAGGTTGATGGCGAGTACATGGTTGTTAATGGTGACAAGATTCATGTGCTAGCAGAGAAAGACCCATCTCAATTGCCATGGAAAGAGATGGGGATTGATGTAGTGCACGAGTGCACAGGCGTATTTACCAGTAAGGACAGGGCGCAATTACATGTAGAGGCAGGTGCTAAAAAAGTGCTGATCTCTGCGCCTGGCGGACATGGTGTCGATGCGACCGTAGTGTATGGTGTTAATCATGATATCTTGAAAGCAGAAGATACAGTGGTTTCTAATGCTTCATGTACCACTAATTGCCTTGCACCACTCGTAAAACCCATTAACGACAAAATCGGAATTGAAAATGGGCTAATGACATCGGTTCATTCGTATACGAATGACCAGGTGCTGACCGATGTTTATCATTCGGATTTACGAAGAGCGCGATCAGCAACCAGCTCAATTATTCCAACCAAAACAGGTGCAGTGGCGGCAGTTGGATTGGTGTTGCCTGAGCTTAATGGCCGGCTGGATGGTTTTGCGATACGTGTACCGACGATTAATGTGTCATTGGTCGATTTAACATTCACCGCGAGTCGAGATACGACGGTGGAAGAAATTAATGCCATTATGAACGAAGCAGCTGACGGTAAAGTTCTGGGTTATAGCACGAAGCCACTGGTTTCAGTGGATTATAACCACACCAGTACGACCTCGAATTTTGATGCTACATTGACTCGGGTTATCGGCGGTAAGCTGGTTAAAGTATGTGCCTGGTATGATAATGAGTGGGGTTTTTCTAATCGTATGATTGATACCACCATTGCAATGATGAACGCGGCTGAGTAACTGGAGTTCTCAGTCTTAAGAATTGTTTGTTAAGTCTGAATTTAACAAACAGTTTTATATTTATTAAATTTTTAGGAGCTAAATAATGTCTTTCATTAAGCTGACTGATCTAGACCTTGCTGGTAAGCGAGTACTTATTCGTGCAGACCTGAATGTGCCGGTTAAAGATGGCAAGGTAACTTCAGATGCGCGTATTACTGCATCGATGCCAACGATTGAACATTGCATGAAAGCGGGTGCCTCTGTAATGGTTATGTCGCACCGAGGCCGTCCAGAAGAAGGCGTTGCTGATGAAGAAAATTCACTGGCACCTATTGCTGCAGATATGTCTGCGAAATTAGGTAAAGAAGTTGCATTGGTTAAAGACTACCTGGATAACGCACCTGAAGTTGCAGCAGGCGAAGTGGTTCTTTTAGAGAATGTTCGCTTCAATGCGGGTGAGAAAAAAGATAACGAAGATCTTGCTAAGAAATACGCATCACTATGTGACGTATTTGTAATGGATGCATTTGGTACAGCGCACCGTGCGCAGGCCTCTACCCACGGCGCAGGCAAGTTTGCACCGACTGCATGTGCTGGTCTGTTATTAGCAGATGAGTTAGACAACCTGGCTAAAGCATTAGCGAATCCAGCACGTCCAATGGTTGCGATTGTTGGTGGTTCTAAAGTATCAACTAAGTTAACAGTTCTTGAAGCGCTATCTGAGAAAGTTGACCAGTTGGTTGTTGGCGGTGGTATCGCAAACACATTCCTGAAAGCGATGGGTAACAATGTAGGTAAGTCGCTGTGTGAAGATGACCTGGTTGATACAGCGAAAGCTCTGGTTGAAAAGATGGAATCACGCGGTGCAAGTATACCCATTGCAACTGATGTTGTATGCGGTAAAGAGTTTTCTGAAACAGCAGAAGCTACATTAAAAGCAGCTGGTGACGTTGCTGATGACGATATGATTTTTGATATCGGTCCGGATTCTGCAAAAGAGTTAGCAGATATCATTGCTAAAGCTGGCACCATCGTATGGAATGGTCCTGTTGGTGTGTTTGAGTTTGACCAGTTTGGTGAAGGTACTAAGACAGTGTCTATGGCGATTGCTGATTCAGCTGGCTTCAGCCTGGCAGGTGGTGGTGATACTATCGCTGCAGTTCAGAAATACGATATCTATGACAAAGTTTCCTATATCTCAACAGCCGGTGGCGCGTTCCTGGAATACCTGGAAGGCAAGACATTGCCTGCTGTTGCAATGCTGGAAGAAAGAGCAAAGGATTAATGGTTACAGAGCGAGGCGAAAGCCTCGCTTTGACTGTCATGGATGAATAATAGTTTGCTTGTGGCTATGCCAAAAAGCAGCTGACTGTAAAGTTAATCAAGCTCCAGAATGTGTGTTTTCACATTTAGATTTTTACAAATTGAAATTAGTTAGTAATTGAGCGGCAAATTTAAAGAGGAGCTTCTACCCTTGCGTAGAACAAAAATAGTAGCAACATTAGGCCCTGCGACAGACACGCCTGAACTAATTGAAAAATTAGTCCTGGCGGGTGTTGATGTAGTGCGGTTAAATTATTCCCATGGTACGCACGAAGAGCAGGCGCGTCGTGTTGAAATGGTCAGAGCTGCAGCTGAAAAGTGTGGCAGAGTTGTCGGTGTGCTTGCTGATATGCAAGGGCCGAAAATTCGGACAGAGCGCTTTGTAGAAGGAAAAGTTTTTCTTAAGGAAGGCGATGACTTCTGCCTTGATGCCGATATGGACCCATCTGCTGGTTCAGTAGATGCGGTTGGTATAACGTATAAAACGCTGCCTAAAGATGTGAAGCCTGGTAACCGACTATTACTTGATGATGGTCGCATGTTACTGGATGTTGATCATGTTGATGGTATGAAAATTCACTGTAAAGTTGTGCACAGTGGTTATCTGTCTGATAAGAAAGGTATTAATCTGTTAGGCGGTGGTTTGTCTGCACCAGCACTGACTGAAAAAGACAAAGAAGATATTAAATCAGCGGCCAAACTGGATGCTGATTATGTCGCTATATCGTTCCCGAAAACGGCTGATGATATCGTACAGGCGCGTAAACTGCTTCGTGAAGCGGGTGGGCACGGCAGCATTGTTTCTAAAATTGAGCGTGCTGAAGCCCTTGATGTTATTGATGAAATCATTGAAGCGTCCGATGCTATTATGGTGGCACGTGGTGACCTGGGTGTGGAAATCGGCGATGCTGAATTACCAGCAGTGCAGAAAGACCTGATTGCCAAGGCACGAAGTATGGATCGCGTGGTTATTACTGCAACTCAGATGATGGAGTCGATGATTGATAATTCAATTCCAACACGTGCAGAAGTGTTCGATGTGGCAAATGCAGTGCATGATGGCACCGATGCGGTAATGTTGTCTGGTGAAACAGCTGCAGGCAAGTTTCCAATTGAAACCGTTGAAGCAATGGGGCGTATTTGTGAGGCTGCTGAGCAGCACCCAAAAGCGAAAGTTTCTGATCACCGTATGCAGCTGACGTTTGGTCGAGTAGATGAGGCGATTGCCATGGCGACCATGTATACTGCTAACCATCTCGATGTCGATGGTATTGCAGCCTTGACCGAGTCGGGCTCAACGGTGCTCTGGATGTCACGTATCAGCTCAGGTATACCGATTTATGCGATGACCCGTCATCAGCAGACACGTCGAAAGGTGACGTTGTACCGTGGTGTGTATCCGACCAGTATCGATTTTGATAAAGTAGGCGACTACAATGTCAGCTCTACAGTTGCGGGATTGCTTAAAGACAAGGGGATTGTTGAAGATGGCAACCGTATTATTATTACCCGTGGTGACTCACTGGGTGATGAAGGTGGCGGCACTAATGCAATGAAAGTTGTCACCATAGGTAATATACAGGATTCGTAAGACTTTTTGTGTTTTTAAGAAATGTTGTAGCTTCACGGCTACAGTTAACAACCTTGTTTAAGGAGTAATCATTATGGCATTAGTATCACTACGCCAGTTACTGGATCATGCTGCAGAAAACGGCTACGGCATGCCAGCGTTTAACGTAAACAATATGGAGCAGGTGCATGCCATCATGCAAGCTGCTGACGAAGCTAACAGCCCAGTTATTATGCAGGGTTCTGCAGGTGCGCGCTCATATGCAGGCGAACCATTCCTGCGTCACCTGATTTCAGCAGCTGTTGAAATGTATCCTCACATTCCTGTAGTTATGCATCAGGATCACGGTTCAGAGCCAGCAGTATGTCTGCGTTCTATCCAGTCTGGTTTCTCATCAGTAATGATGGATGGTTCACTGATGGCTGACATGAAGACACCTTCTTCTTACGAGTACAATGTTGCCGTAACCAAAGAAGTTGTAAAAATGGCACACGCTGGTGGTGTTTCAGTTGAAGGTGAGCTGGGTTGTCTGGGTTCTCTGGAAACGGGTGAAATGGGTGAAGAAGACGGTCACGGCGCTGAAGGTAAGCTGGATATGGATCAGCTGCTGACAAGTGTTGAAGAAGCAGCTGACTTCGTTGAGCAGACAGGTGTTGACGCACTGGCTATCGCGATCGGTACTTCTCACGGTGCTTACAAGTTCACTAAAGAGCCTACGGGTGAAATCCTGCGCATCGACCGCATTAAGGAAATTCACGCACGTATTCCTGATACTCACCTGGTTATGCACGGTTCTTCTTCAGTTCCTCAGGACTGGTTGGAAATCATCAATAACTACGGTGGTGACATGGGCCAGACTTACGGCGTACCTGTTGAAGAAATCGTTGAAGGTATCAAATCTGGTGTTCGTAAGGTTAATATCGATACTGACCTACGTATGGCATCAACGGGTTCTATCCGTAAGTTCCTTGCTGAAAATCCAGCAAACTTCGACCCACGTAAATTCCTGAAAGAATCTACTGCGGCAATGAAAGATATCTGTAAGGCACGTTACGAAGCATTTGGTTGTGCGGGCCAGGCAGACAAGATCAAGCCAGTTTCTCTTGAGAAGATGGTTGATTTTTACAAGTAATCATTACGATTAAACTTGTGTGAAGAAGGGGAGCTTTGGCTCCCCTTTTTTGTGGGTGGATAAAAGAAAACGCGAATGAACGCGAACAACGCCAATGGACGCAATTAATACGTAACAGTGTTGTAGCAATTTTTCTTAACCGCAATGAATAAAACAGCAGCTTTCTAAAGCTTAAATCATAAAAGTAATAATAGCGTTGTTCGCGTTTTCTTCTAAAAGATATACTAATAACTAACGACCAGAATGTGACTCATCAGCTTTGTGGGATAAAAATAATGCCAGCCCAATCAACGCAATTCCCGCAGAGAAAAGCAGCAGATCCATAGGTGTTGTGAATTTCATACTCAGTGCATACTCGAAAAACTTAACGATCATAATCATTAGTATAACTTTCGCGAGGCGAGCCTTAAGATCATCCAGGCTATTGATAACCAGCACTTTAGAGGCATTATCAGTATCTTCTGCCTGATCAATTTTGCTGATAAATAATTCATACAGGCCCATAGCAAATATCAATAAAACAATTGCAAGTAAGTAGCCATCAATGAGTTCCACTACATGAGTAATAGTTTCGCTTCTTAATGCAAAGCGAGCATCACCCTTAAGTGATGCATATTCAGATAAGTGGCTGATCATGTAGATGGCATCAACTGTTGCCATATAAAAAAGCGCAAGACTGGAAATTAGGCTAAGAAAAACCGCTGCTAGTACAACAAGACGGCTCTTCCAGAGAAAGCTTTCAAAAAGTGACTCTAGGGACTTCATATATAAACCTGTTTTGTATAAACAATGTGCAGGGAGTATATTACCCTCTGAATTATAAAATAAAAGGTCGGGAGTGCTCTATGTTAGATAGTTTGGTCGAATGGACAGGAATTGTCTCCGGCGCATTATGGGGAAGCTGGATAACGCTAGCTGCATTATTGGGTGTCGGCTTCTATCTGACCATTCGCCTGAGCTTTGTACAGGTCACCGGGTTTCGACATTCGTTACGGGTAGTGCGAGGCAAATACAGTTGTAAAGAGGATAGGGGTGATGTAAATCACTTCCAGGCGCTGTCGACTGCATTATCTGCAACCGTTGGCACCGGTAATATAGCAGGTGTAGCTACTGCGATTTCACTGGGTGGTCCAGGTGCGCTGTTCTGGATGTGGGTGACCGCCGTTCTGGGCATGGCGACCAAGTTTACCGAAAGCACATTGGCCTTAAAGTTTAGAGAAATCGACCAGCATGGTGTTTCGGGTGGTCCTATGTATACCTTGTTGCATGGCCTTAAAATGAAAAAGACAGCAATGATGTTTGCCTTGTTTGCAGCAATCGCATCATTCGGTATCGGTAATCTGGTACAGGTTAACTCGGTTGTGGATGGTCTGGCTTTTATAGAACCAGAAGTAAAAAATTATAGTTGGCTGATCGGTATAATCATGGCGCTAATGGTAGGTATGGTTATATTGGGTGGTGTAAAGCGTATCGCAAAAGTCGCCAGCACCATCGTACCGTTTATGGCGGTCACCTATATTGTCGTCGCTATGGCTGTGTTGCTTAATGAGTATCAACAGATACCCGCAGCTATTATGACAATTTTAAATCATGCCCTGAATCCCTGGGCAGTGGGTGGTGCTGCGGTAGGTGAGGCTATTCGTTGGGGTGTGGCACGCGGTTTGTTTTCCAATGAGGCCGGCTTGGGTTCATCACCCATGGCGCATGCTGCTGCAACGACAAATGAACCAGTAAGAGAAGGGCTGGTTGCGATGATGGAGCCGTTTATTGATACACTGGTGATCTGTACAATGACCGGACTGGCAATCGTTGTTACTGGCGCGTATATAACCTCACCGGAAGAAGTAAAAGGTGCATCATTAACTGCTTATGCCTTTAGTTCATCGATCGGTCAGGCAGGTGCATATGTTGTCGGTGGAGGACTGGCGCTTTTTGCATTTTCCACTATTATCGCCTGGTCATATTACGGTGATCGTAGTGTAAAATTCATGTTTGGTGAAAAAGCGGTCAAGCCCTATCGTATCGTTTATACAGTACTAATTGTTGTTGGTGCAATAGTGCCTTTAAACCTGGTGTGGAATATTGCCGATATAACCAATATTCTGATGGCTATACCTAATCTTATTGCGCTAGTGCTATTGAGTGCACTGGTTAAGAAAATGAAAGATGAGTACTTTGCAACGCATAAGCAAAGTGATTGAAACTGATATAAAGACAGGAGCTAATATGTCTGAATTACAAATTGAAGATTTAACTGTTGGTGAAGGTGCAGAAGCAGGCGCTGGTGAAGGTGCAGAAATTGTTGTGGTTCACTACACAGGCTGGTTAACCGATGGTACCAAGTTTGATTCAAGCCTGGATCGAAATGATCCGTTTAGTTTTACCCTAGGTGTTGGTCAGGTTATTAAAGGCTGGGATGAAGGTGTTAAAGGAATGAAAGTTGGCGGCAAGCGTAAGCTGACGATTCCATCTGAAATGGGTTATGGCGCACATGGTGCAGGTGGTGTGATTCCGCCCAATGCAACACTGGTTTTTGAAGTTGAGTTGCTGGATATTCGCTAGTCAAGCGAATGATGAAGTCAGTAAAGGTTGGCTCTATAAGGTGAATGCAATTTTTACCAGTGTTATATGGCGGCCATAAAAAACGGGAGTTTCCTAAATCAGGATCTCCCGTTTTTTATGCTGTTTACTATAGGCTATAGGAAAATAGTATCAACATAGCTGAAGGTGCCGCTACCATTATTGAATTCAATTTCAATTGTGTTAAGAGCTACGACTGTGAGTTTGACCTGGGAGCCCTGTCCGCCCTCAATAAGCAGGATGCCATCAGTAACAGTATCTAATAGGTAATTACCCTGCAATGTTTGCAATGTTGTTACCAGAAAGCCGCCAATCTGTTCACCTGACATAGCAAAAGTGATGTCTAGGTTGTACTCATATGAGAATGTGCTGCCAACTTCATCCATTTCAAATGAAAAATTATAACTGAGTTGATCTGCAAACAATATGTCCAGTGAGCCATCAGCACTTCGCGTATAATTGCCATCGAAGTCCCAGCTTTCCAGGCTATTGAGTGCCCCGTCCAGTGTAAAGGAAAACTCTAGTGTGCCGAAATTGCATTGAGTTAAAGTTAAGTTAGCGCTTTCGCTATTTGTGTCGCTGGCAAATGTGCCTGTGTATTCGCCTCCGCTAGGGCAGGCTTCGTTAACAGTCACGGTCGTAGCGTATGATGGTAAGCTGGCTTTCTGTGGTGAAGAGCTCGGAGTCAGAGTCTCCAGACCGTCTATCATTTCGAACTGCACAATCGCTAGATTAGACATGTCACGAGCATTTTGTTCGGTTAATACTACTGAATTAGAAGGTAGTGTAATGTTATTTTTATTTGTGGCTGAATTACTGTCGTCGCTACTTCCGCCACAAGCAGCTAGCAGTATGCTAGTACTCAATAGGCATGTTGTAGAAATTGATGTTGAAGCACGCATCATATTACTCCGTTTTATAATTGTATTTAATTTTATATATTATCTGCATTAAGTCAGGGTGCAACATGAATAAAAAGATAAATGGTGCAAATCACTAGACTAGTTGTATTCGAGGTGGGATTTTCGTGCGCTCTGTCACATTACAGTTCGTTCGTGAAGCGTATTTAGTAAATGTGTTATCAAGATATCGGGTAAATGTTGATTATGTTCTACATAAAAAACAGGACATTTTGAGCGCAGTGATATTTCACTAATCGTGTCCTGCAATATGGTTTGATGAAAATCAAAATTGTTCATGATTGGCATTTGTTGATTGATAATGATCGTATTTAGTTCGAGCCCGTTTTGCTGTATGGCTTCTATGCTTAGGAGTGTGTGATTGATGCAGCCGAGCTTATGATTGACTACGAGTATTAAGGGAAGTCTCAGTTGACTTGCAAGATCTATATTTAAAGCATTCTCACACAAAGGTGACATCACTCCGCCCGCACCCTCCACGAGTATTATGCCTTTTTTCTTATGTGGTTGGCAGGCTTTAACAATTTGTGCAAGGCTAACTCGGTTGTTATCAAGTTCTGCTGCAAGGCGAGGTGAAAGCGGTTGAGTGAAGCGGTAGCGGCAGACTTCCTGTAGGTCACCTGTATAATTACAGGCTTTACTCAGTGCCAACGCATCTTCGGGTATAAGATCCCCGCTGTCAACGCGACAGCCAGACTCTACTGGCTTTTTAGGTTGTACAGTAAGGCCACTCTGATAAAGTGCGTTCGCAATCTCACAGGCAATGTATGTCTTACCAGCATCTGTATCTGTACCAGTTATGAATAGGCCTTTCATGATGTGTGAGATAGAAACTTCAGATTTACGCTGACGTTAATCGTGTCAGTGCTTCCTGGTATTTGTCAGCAGTTTTATTCACTATTTCATCAGGGAGTTCAGGTCCTGGCGAAGTTTTATTCCAGTCTAAAGTTTCCAGGTAATCACGCACAAACTGTTTATCGAAGCTCGCGGGGCTACTACCAGGCTGGTACTGGTCTGCTGGCCAGAAGCGTGATGAGTCTGGGGTTAAAACTTCGTCAATCAGTACCAGCTGATTGTTTTCATCAACACCAAATTCAAACTTGGTATCCGCAATGATAATGCCTTTTTGCAAAGCATAATCGGCTGCCTCTTTATAAAGTTGTAGGCTGACATCTTTAACTTGTTGAGCCAGTTCAGGGCCAATCAATTTAACCGTGGCGTCATAATCAATATTTTCATCATGCTCACCGACATCGGCTTTGCTGGAAGGGGTGTAAATGGGTTCGGGTAGTTTGTCTGCCATTTGCAGACCTTCTGGTAATTTGATGCCACATATTGCACCTGTCTGCTGGTAGTCTTTCCAGCCAGAACCAATAATATAGCCACGAACAATCGCTTCAACCGGTAGCGCCTTAAGTTTTTTAACGACCATAGCGTGATTTTCAACACTGGCTCTTTCGGCATCGTCGGTAATAATCTCACTCAGTGGGATATCCGCCAGGTGATTGGGGATAATATGCTGCAGTTTGTTTAACCAGAAGCGAGTCACCTGATTCAGAATCGTGCCTTTAGCGGGAATCGGGTTAGGCATAATGACATCAAAAGCAGAGATGCGGTCGGTAGTAATAATCAGCATGTGCTGATCATCGATCTCGTAAATATCTCGAACTTTGCCTTTGTGAAGAAGTTTCAGGTTGCTTATCTGGCTAGTATGCAGGCTCATAGAGGTTTCAGCTTGTTGGGTTCAAAGCATGGATTTTATCAAATCCATGCCTAGAGCGCGAGAAAACAGCGGCTTAGTGCTTGAAAAACATCTCACGTAGCTCGCGTCGTAGAATTTTCCCAACATTGGTTTTAGGAACTTCCTTTACCAGCTCTATGTGCTTGGGTATTTTATAGCGAGTAAGTGAAGCTTCACAGTGTGCCTGGATATCTGCAAGGGACAAATCAGGGTTGCGGCTGACAATCACCGCCATGACGATTTCGCCGCTAGACTCATCCGGTTTACCGATGACACCGACTTCGACAACATCTTTATGAGAAGCGATGACTGCTTCGATTTCATTCGGATAAACATTAAAGCCGGAGACAATGATCATGTCTTTTTTGCGGTCAACAATCTGCACATAACCCTGTTCATCAATAGTGCCTATGTCGCCACTATGAAACCAGCCATCGTCATCAAAGACCTTGGCGGTTTCTTCCGGCAGATTGTAATAGCCCTGTGTGACCTGTGGACCACGAATACAGATTTCACCGGCTTCATTAAGTGGCAGGGTCTGGTTGTTATCATCTTTTATACAGACTTCGGTTGAAGGTATGGGAAGGCCGATTTTGCCGTTAAAAGATTGCAAGGTGAGAGGATTGATGCAAACAGCAGGTGATGTTTCGGTTAAGCCATAAGCTTCCAGTAAGCAACAGCCTGTCACCTGTTGCCATTTATCGGCCACTGTTTTTTGCACGGCCATACCGCCACCGAGAGTGAATTTAAGTTTTGAAAAATCGACGTCGGAAAAACCGTCTGTATTTAGCAAGCCATTAAATAAAGTATTAACCCCGGTGATAGCAGTGAACTGTGAATGTTTAATTTCCTTCACAAAATTTTTCATATCACGAGGATTGGTGATCAAATGATTTAAGCCGCCAAGTTTCATAAAAAACAGGCAGTTCGCGAGCAGTGAAAAAATATGATAAAGGGGCAGCGCGGTGATAATGTGCTCCTTGCCTTTTTCAACATAAGGTTCTATCCAGGCGCTAACCTGTTGCAGGTTGGCGACCATATTGCCATGGGTCAGTATGGCGCCTTTGGCGACGCCAGTAGTACCGCCAGTATATTGTAGAAATGCGATATCCTGCTGATCGAGCTGTGCGCGTTCAAAGTTAAGTTGTTTGCCTTGTGACAGGCAGTCCTTGAAGTGGTAATGGCCCGGTAGCTGAAACGCCGGCACCATTTTCTTGACGTGTTTAACCACCAGGTTTATCAGTGCTGATTTAGGGAAGCTCAGCATATCACCCATGCGTGTCACTATGACATGTTTTATTGGTGTTTCTTTGATGACTTGTTGAAGTGTCGTGGCAAAGTTTTCCAGAATAATAATGGTCGTAGCACCTGAGTCACATAGCTGATGTTTCAGTTCGCTGGTAGTGTATAAGGGGTTGGTATTAACCACTGTTAGGCCGGCACGTAAGGCAGCAAAAATGCTCACAGGGTTTTGCAGTAAATTTGGCATCATAATCGCGATGCGATCTGATTTTTTCAGCTTTAGCTGAGATTGTAAAAAAGCGGCCAGTGCTTTGCTTTCCTGATCAAGCTGTCGGTAGGTAATGGTGGTGCCAAAGTTGCTAAAGCTTGGGTTGTCAGCATAATTGTCAAAGGCCTCTTCAATGACGTCTGCTAGAGAAGAATAGGCATCGGTATCCACTTCGTGAGGGATGCCTTGTGGATAGCTGTTATACCAGGCGTGTGACATAATGAGACTCCTTTATATTTATTATGCAACTAACCATTTATGATGGTAAGTATAGTTGTTTTATAGTGTAGTCAGCGGTGTTATAAAAAACCTAAAAAATAATACCGTTAGATGCCTCGTCCCAGGCATCATATTTTTTCATCACTGAGCTGAAGAGCTCCGAGGTTAGCCAGTAATCTAGCCAGTTAGCCAGGCCAACATAAGGCGATTGTCTGAACCAGTCAAGATCCACATGAACAAACTGTCGAATGAAAGGAAAGATGGCAATGTCAGTCAGGGTTGGATGGGAGCTGAGGAGAAAATGATTTTGCTGTAGCTTCTGTTCCAGTCGATTTAGAAAGACTTCACCCTTGTTACGATAAGTGGCCTGTGGATGTTCAGGGAAACGCTCAAAGTATTTATAGTGATCGAGATGGATTTTGAAAATATTATCATTTTCACGTATCAGTGAATCACTGGCGGGTTTAAGCTGTGGGATTAGCCAATTATCAGGGTCGTTCTGCGCAAGTGCCCAGTGCATGATCTCCAGGCTTTCATCGATAACCTGTCCGTCCTCCAGAACCAGTACCGGAACCGTTGCCTTGGGTGATGCCTTTAACATAGCGTCCGGCTTGTGCTTTAGCACTACCTCGCGTAACTCTACCGGTATACCGCTATAGCGAATCGCCATACGTGCCCTCATTGCATAGGGACAGCGCCGGAAACTATACAGTATGGCAGATGGTTTGCTTGACATAACCCCTTGAATTAGCTGATGGAATCGCTACAGGGTTTGCTTGACTCGCCAAAGCGCTGCTCAAGATAAGCAATGATGTCAGTTGATTCGTACATCCAGGTGACTTCACGCTCGGTTTCGATGCGCAGGCAGGGGACTTTGATTTCGCCGCCTTCGGCTTTTAACTCTGCACGAAAGGGATTGCTCTGAGCATCACGGGTTTCGATATTAAGCCCGAGGCGTTTAATGGCACGACGAGTTTTCAGGCAGAAAGGGCAGGCGTAAAACTGATACAGTGACATGCTGGCGGTTTTCTTGTCCACGCATTGCTGGTCTTCTGGGCTGCGCTGGGCTTTCCCGGTTGGGATAAAGAAGCTAATCAGGATAACCAGTCGGCCAAGGCCTTCGCGAAGTAGTTTTAACAGCATGTGTCTGTCCAGAGATAATCAGGGGGTGCTATTTTAGCCTAACTGCAGGCCGCTGTGTAGAACAGCTTATCATGACTGTTTAGTGAAAGAAGTAGTGATAGTTTAGCTGGGCTTCTCCAAACAGGATCCCTGGCTGGCGCTGGCGGCGTAGTTTAAAGCCAAGCGCATGGTTACGTGAAACTGGAATATTCGTAATGAATTCAATTCGTTGGCGATATTCATCATTGGCAAAAGACTCACCGCTTACACTCAGGTGTGTAGTGCCCCAGGTGGCATGATGTAGCAGGCCGCTGGAAAAGCCCATGGCGACTTCGACTGATCGCTTAAACTGGCTATTGGCCTCCAGTCGTGCAGTCATTAGTGCATAGAAGTAGCCGTGTTGCCAGGTTTCATAGGTTACACCAGCACCCCCGGTGACATGCCCTGTGAGGCGCTCGGTGCCATTGATCAACTGCTGTTCCAGTCCAGTGTATACCTTCCAGGAAAGCGGCTGGAAAAAGTCATTGCGTGGAGTCAGTGAGAATATATCGATCACATCTAGATTCTGCAGCTGGAACTCGTCTTCGGTGGCGCGAAATGAAAGGCTACCCAGGTTGATTTGTGCACCCTCTAGGAAACCATTGATATTGTCTTCGAGACTATGAAATGACATGCGGAATTTGATGTCTACAAATGACTGTTCAAACTGCTCTCCTGCAGCCAGACTAAGGCGTTTACTAAGGTGTCCTTTTTCTGGTTGCTGATAGGCTTCATAGGCGGGTTGCGGCGCATTGAAGTCGGCGGCCTTATTGATTTCCTGCAGCAGTTGAAAGCTGGTTCTGGCATTGCCTTCACTACGGCCCTGATCGTTTTGCTGAAAGCGTAAATAGCGATAGGCAGTATCCAGCATAATCATCTGAGTACTTTTATCCTGTTGCCTGAACAACGAGCGATCGATCTCACTGGCATCCTGTGAAAGGTGATGTACAAGCGCTTGCTGTTGCGGCGTAAGTTGTCGTAGCAGGTAATTAATGCTGGTGTATTGCGAAGGTCGGTAGTCAATGCTTTCTATCAGATTGGCTTGTTCGATTGCACGTACCGTATCAACGGGAATCGCGGTCAGTCCGAATTGTTGTTTTAATTCTAGCGAGGGGCGTGCAACTTCCAGTAGTTCGAGTAAGCGATAGGAACAGTTCTCATCAAAGAAATAATAATCAAAATTAATACCTTTTAGCTCCCATAAATGCAACACAATTCGACGTGTTTCCTGTGGCGTTAAATTCAGTGGGTACTCCCAGATATCACGATTTTCCTGGCGGTTGTATTCTTTAATTTTTTTATAGTAAGGGGTCACGATAAAGTTGCCATGATAGCCCCCGGCGAGACCCTTGATGGCAAACAGAATAGAGTTGTCGCTGGCTTCGATATTGGCGCCAAAATTTACTGCCATGGAAAGCCAGCTGGAATTTTGCTCAAGATTGTCAGGATCGATACGCAACAGTGTATGGCCAAACATTGAAGAGGGACTGTTCAGATGATAGGCAGGAAAAATCAGAGTGACTTTATGTTCAGGTACATTTTTACGCCATTCGTTATAACTGGGACAATTAACTGACGGTGCCTGTTTTAAGTGGTTGCTAAATTGTTGTATGAGCCAGTGATAGCGTGCAATAAAACGGCATTGAGCATGATCATCTGGCGAATCTATGCGGTTACTGTAAAGCGCCTTAAGGGTCGCTATTAATTCATTTTCAGGATTCTGTTTACCATCGGGTGCTAGAAAAAAGCGTGGATCATCGACCTGGCTAAGATACTTGCCGCGACTGTTTTCAGGTTGGTAATGGATAAGATTGAGCCATTCGGTTTTCTGCCAGAGCTTAAGTTGATGTGCGAGCTGGATATTCTGCGCAAGCTCGCCATTTGCATGGTTGTTAGCCATCACTGGTGAAGTTAAAAATAGTAACAGATAAACAAGCAAGTAGCGCCTGATGAAAACAGGGAAAGATATCATTGAATTATTATTATAATTAATAACAGGCCCGGGTGAGTCGCCCGGGCTGTTGATGAATCAGAAGACTAGATAGCGTATTTTGCCAGTTTCTCGTCAGACTTCATCATTTGTTGCAGAGAGTCATAAACCTGATCGGTGGTGACATTCTGGCTTGGGAAAATACGATTGAAGTTATTGTGTGTTTGCTCAGCGAAATGTAAACGATCCTGAGGCTCAACACCCATTAAAACCGCAACTGCAGTCAGTGCTTCGCCCTGACCTTTGGCAGCATCTTCTGAGAATTCATCCATAATGGCTGCCAGCATAGACCTGCCGCTATAGCCAATATTACCGCTAACATCACAGCCATTGGTGCCGGTTGTCATACCAAAAGTATTGTTACCTGATGTACCGTTGGTTGTAACTGCCAGAATATGAGGTGCATGACCAGACTGGCCATCGAATAACAGGTTGCCCCAGCCACAACCACCGCCACCTGGGGCTACGGCAAACGCACTTGATGAAGCCAGTAACAAGATTGATCCTACTGTTAATTTTTTCATACAACATCTCTCCGTAATTATTAGTTTCATTATCTATTGAGGGTAATTGAATATCCCTTGAGCAATACTAGCAGCAAATATAGGCTATGCAATAGTTGCACATAGTCGATCAGATTATTTGTGATCAAGGTGATATAGCTCAAGTCGGGGAGAGAGTCTGCAGGAAATGAAAATGACTGGATTTTGTAGAGGTTGTATATGGTGGATTGTGGTTCTGGGGGCGCTATGGACATTGCTGTCCTGTAGCAGCAGCTTCTTGCAGCCTATGAAGCACCATATTGCTTCACCTGAGCAATTTGGTATTGATTATGAAGATATCTACATAGATGATCCGGGGCAGCCCACATTGCATGGTTGGTGGTTTAACTCACAGAATGGGCCGGCCAGGGCGAGTGTGCTGTTTTTACATGGCAATGCAGAAAATATCAGTACCCATTCGGGGATGATCTACTGGTTAACCCGGTATGGCTACGATGTATTGGTTGTTGATTATCGAGGCTATGGTAAATCAGAAGGCGAGGCGGAACTGTCGGGCGCGATAGAGGATATAGGGCGTGCCAGAGAGTACCTGGTTGATCGTGTTGCAGGCGCAAATCACTGTTTTGTTATTGCTCATAGTCTGGGAGCCAGCATGGCCATTTATAGCCTTTCAGAAAGTGCGTCAGGGCTTAGTGGGGCGATTCTGGTGTCGGCATTTAGTAAATATCCGGCGATTGCCAGTGAAATGCTGGCTCAGACAAAAGCTGGTTGGTTCTTCCAGTGGCTGCCACGGTTGCTGGTGAGTGATCAGTACGATCCACTGAGTGTGGTGTCGGAAATTACCAGTCTGCCGAAGCTGTTTATATACAGTCGTGAGGACAAAATAATTTCAGCATCGCATGGTGAGGCTTTGTATCTGGCAGCCCGTGAACCGAAGTATTTTCAGCCGGTTAGCGGAGGGCATAACCAGGTTTTTGCCAGTGAATCGACTCAGCAGCTGATTCTTGAATACCTTGAGCGGTGGTTAGCTGACTGATAACGAAGGAATTTGTGCCCTGGCCAGTGCCTGTTTGATATCTTCTAGATTTGAGTCAGTGTAATCCTGAAAACCACTTTGTCCCCACACAGGAGCTGGCCACCAGGGGTCCGTTTTATAGCGGCCAATAATGTGTATGTGTAGTTGAGGCACCAGGTTTCCAATCGTCGCGAAATTGATTTTGTCCGGTGTAAACTGAGCCTCAATAAACCTTGTCAGTTGATTAATGGCAGATAGAATCTCTGCCTGTTGAGGTTCATCCATATGAAAAATTTCAGTGGCATTTGTGTCAGGCACCAGTATGAACCAGGGCACATGCGCATTTTTATGTAATAGCAGGGTGCTAGATCCCAGCTGGCCCAGTGTGTAACAGTCACTGGCAAGTTGTGGGTGCAGTGGGTTTTTCATCAGGCGTCACCCTTCATGGCATAATCGAGTTTGACCAGTGACAGGCTCTCACCCTGTTGCCAGTGATCGCTATTGCTGGCGATACCCAGTGTTACCACGATATGAATGCCATCGATATCGGCATACTCCATTAAATTTTTTCGAAGTTCTTCAAACACCGATCGGTTGACAGCAATTTGTGTGCTGAGTGAATTATCAAGTTTAATTTGAGCCAGTACCGGGGTGGCTTCTGTTTCGCCCTTAAGCTTTATCAACGGATAATCGGGCTGGCTTTCAGACTGCAGGAATTGAATGGTTATTTCGGTATCCTGATTCTGAAGAAAAGCCTGGTCTCGGATCTTGCCGGTGATAATCAGGCAGCGACCAGTGCGTTGCTGCTCATATTTTATAGCCTGTTGTAATGAATACAGGTGCTGCCAGTTATTAATTGAAAAATGTAATGTTTGACAAAGTAGGTTATCAGGCAGGCTCATGTAAAAAACTCGATGTAAGTTGCGACAGGAGGGCACATACATATCTAAACAGTGCCAAGGTTAGGCTATAAATATAAATGGTAACGTAAATGTAGATTAAATGATAAATAAAAATATGTGACAAGGTACAAGGAAAAAGAATCATGTCCTGGAGTTCTTGCGAGATAAAAAATCTAGTAAAAACAATTAGTAACAAGCCGAGCTTGGTGATTTCAAGTGGCTGTGCTGTGATCTGTATGTTACTGCCATTATGGGTATATGGGGATATTAGTCTTGATGCATCGTGGTCACTTAAAGCGAAACAGGAAATATCGGCACTTGTAGAGACCGGTAGTGGAAAAATATTGCTCGCTGATCAGCGGGCAAACCAGTTAATCATGCTGGATGATGAAAAATTGATTGAGGTGAATTTATCAAAAAAACCGCAAGTATTTAAAAGTTCAGGGATCAGCGGCATGACCATGGCAGCAGAAGGTATGGTGTTATTGAGTAGTCGCCGTGATAGCAAGCTGGCTCTGGTAAGTCAGCAAGGCGAATTTATGATGAGTATTGGACAGGAGGGGGCTGGTGCGGGTGAAATTAGTGAGCCAAGAGGTATTGTCTTTTCAACTAATCGACGGATTTATATAGCGGATGAAGATAATAACCGAATTGCTGTCTTTGGGCCGGATGGCGTGTTTTTACAAAACATTGGTAACGCGGATGATAATGAATCACAAGGGTTAAGAAAACCAATTCAGGTTTATATTGACCCTCAGGAGAGGATTTATGTATTAGAGGCAACAGAACGTGGCCGCGTGTCAATTTATAAACATGACGGGAAGCTGATTAAACGGCTGGAGCATAAAGTCTTAGAAAAAATGCTGGGTAAAGATGCAGAATTTACTGCAATGAATGTAGATAGTCATGGCTTGATATATCTTGCCGATTCTGAGCAAGGGCGGGTATACCAGCTGGATTGGAAAAGCAATAAGAAAGTAAATGCCTTTGGTAGTAAGGGAAGTGAGCGAGGACAGTTTGGAAAAATAAGTGCGCTGTTACCACTAAAAGACGGAAGAATAGCCGTTGCTGATAGAGAAAATTATAAAGTCGAAATTTACAATATCAAGAGTTATGCCAGTAAACCAGAAGAGCAGGTTTATCTTCCTACCGTGAGTCGTTACCTTCCTGTAAAAATGCAATGCAAGAAAGCCTATAGAATGCCTGAATCGAGTGTTTTGTGCATAAATAAAAAAACAGAAAAACTTGAACTGTATTCGGATAAAAGCAAACGGATAAAAGAATTTTCAGATATTGATCAGGCATCTGCAGTATATGTAAATCATCAGTATATCGCGATTATAGATAATGACAGAGTAAAAGTGTTTGATCATGCAGGGAAAAAAATTACTACAGGAAAAGGTTTTGGTGGCTATGGTGCTGAGTTGGGTAAGTTGAAGTCACCTCAGTCTCTGTTCGTGCGAAACGATAAAGTTTATGTGGCTGATACAGGTAATCAACGAATACAGGTTTTCACGGTGGATGGTATTTATCTTGATAGTATTCATGATGCGGAAGAACAGGAAGAAAGGATTATACAGGAGCCTGTTTCAGTAGTTGTAGATGCACAAAATAATATCTATGTGGCTGATAGAGGCAATAGCAAGCTTCATGTTTATGATGAGGAAAACAACTATTTATATTCGCTAGGAGGGGAGGCAAGAAATGCGCCGTTTAATAAAATATACGACATGGCAATTGATGCGGATAATAATGTTTATGTATTGTGTGGTGAAAGAAACAATGAATTTAACATTCAGGTTTATAACGGGCCAAAACGTATAATATCTTTTCTTGCTGAATCTGATGATGATACTGGCGTCGAAGATCCCGTTAATATATCCGTAAGTGTGGCTGGTAGGAACCTGTTAGGTGTTTATGATGCTGAAAAGTCTCGTTTATTAAATTACAGTTATCAGCAGGTTCCGCAGCAGGTAGGTAATGTTGTGATTTCAGGGGCGCTTAAGCATACTGAAATAAAGTGGTCAAAAGTGCCGGGAAGTTTTATCAAAGGATACAATGTTTTTGGGGCTAAACGAGCCGATGATAAATATGAGTTTGTGAATCAGGTTAAGGATGGCGCAATAAAAATCACCCATGATAAAAATATTCGTCATACTTTTTATAAGATAAATGCGTTTGCGGGGCTTGGGTCGGTTGGTCGAAACTCTCGACCGGTAGAAGATGTTTTTTCAAAAGGCTATCGTTTTTATGAAATGGCAGAATTTGGAAAACTGGTCGATATATTTGGTGCTTCTCTCGAGGAAAATCCTGACCAGCCTGACATGCTAAAATACTATGGCTTAAGTCTGCTAGAGCTGGGTGAATCGTTAATGGCTGTAAGTGCGTTTCGTCAGATGGAAAAATATAACGGTTATGAAATAGAGTCTCAGAATTTGCAGATTAGGGCATTGTTATCGGCAAGAGATTATATTGCAGCAAGAGCCATTGTTGATAAATTAATTGCGTTAAACTCCATAGATGATGATACGTTTCTATTTTGTGGAGAGTTAAACTTAAAGATGGGCGATGTGATTGGTGCGGTCACATGTCTGGAAGAGGCTGTGAAGCGTAAGCCAGAGGATATAGACGCAAGATATTACCTTGGTGACGCCTACGTGAAATTAGGTATTGTAGAAAAAGGTATGGCGGAGTTTGAGAAGGCTACAGAAATTTCTCCTGAAAATTCGAAAGTCTGGTACCGAGTTGGTGTTTTACTGAGTGAGATGGGTGAGCTTGATGAAGCGATCGAAAAGTTCGAAAAATCTCTTGATGTAGAATCGTCATATGTGCCAGCTAAATTAGCGCTTGCACAATTATTTCTGAAGAAGAAACAGTTTTCAAAAGCAAAAAATATTGCGATTAGTCTGGCAGGAAACGAGGCTGCTTCTGCAGAAGGGTATTATCTGTTAGGGCTTGTTGCTCTGGAAGAAGATAAGACGCCCGAAGCGCTACTAGCCTTTGCAAAGGCGACGCGAATCAATCGGCAGTATGTAGAGGCCTGGCTTGAGTTAGCTAATGTGTATAGCAAGATGGGTAATAGCGATAAAGAATATTCCAGTCTGAAATCCGCAGTTAGTGAAGCGCCATACTCCTATGAAGCTATGCGCAGGCTTGGCCAGCATGAATATGCGCTTGAATTATTTGATCTGGCAGCTAAAACTCTGGAGACTGCTGTAACTATGCGTCCCGATGAATTCATGGTTAACCAGATGCTGGCTGATTCAATGTACCGAACCGGTGAATATTCGGAAGCGAAGAGGTATGCATTAAAGGCGAATAAATTAAATGTTAATCATATCGATACGCTTGTACTGCTATCTCGAATAAATGCAAGGCAGGGCAAGGTCGGTGCAGCTATTGAGTATATGAAACAGGCAATGATAGTTAAGCCTGAAAGCGACCAATTGTTGTTAGAGATCGGCAAGCTTTATAGTGAAAACAATCTTTATGATGTAGCGCAGAGTAGTCTAGAAAAAGCGGCTTTATTAAAGCCAAATTTTGATAAACCACATGTTTTTCTCGGAGATCTGTTTTTGAAGCGTAGGATGTTTGATAAGGCGATAAGCGCCTATGATAAAGCGGTGTCTCTTCTTGCAGATGCAAATAATAGACTAAAGCTGGACCTGGCTTATTCAGAGAAAAAGAAATCATTAGATTTCAAATCAAATGCGCCTCAAATTGTACTTAAAGATCTGCATCTTGATAAAGTCTTTTCAGCGGCTTATAAAAAGTACGCGAACAATCCTGTGGGTCGAATTCGAATTAAAAATGCAAGCGGTACAGAATATAGAGGCTTGACGCTTACTTTTTCTATAAAAGGCTATATGGATTTTCCTACCAGTGTTGATGTTCCTCGCTTGTCAGCAAATGAATCTTTAGAGCTTGATTTGAAAGCAGCATTTAATAACAGAATTCTTGAGATCGATGAAGATACTGGTGTTCAGGTAGAAGTTGCACTTAATTTTGTAAGAGATGGTCGTCAGGATTCTATCAAAATGACAAGCCCAATGACAATTTTTGGCAAGAATGCCATAGCCTGGAAAGAAGCAAATATGATTGGCGCTTTTGTTACGCCAAAGGATGATACGCTGCGTGATTTTGTGCGTGCGGCCATTAACGAAAACAAACCGGTGGTTGGGCCGTTAAGTGATAACCTGGTTACGGCGATGACGCTGTTTGATGTTTTTACAGCTCATGAAATACGTTATGTTGTAGATCCCAATAACCCTTTTTCAGAAATCAGCGACGATCGTGTCGATTATGTGCAGTTTGGAAGAGAAACTTTAAAGATAAAAAGTGGTGATTGTGATGACCTGACGGTATTAATGAGTGCAGGCCTTGAGAATCTGGGTATAGAAACGGCTATTCTGGATGTGCCAGGACACCTGCTATTTATGTTTGATTCCGGGGTGCCCGTTACTCAAAAAGACAGAATTAGTCTGCAGGATAATTTGATGGTTGAAGTGGCGGATACTATCTGGATACCTGTTGAGGCAACAATGATAGGCACTTCATTTGCAGAAGCCTGGGCAGAGGGGGCCAGGAAATACTATAAATATGCTGACAATAAGAGTTTACAAATAACCATGATGCGTGACGCCTGGAAGGAGTTTCAGCCAGTTACACTTAATCCTGCAAATTACACGATTGATGTTCCATCGAAAGAGAGAGTAGAGCCTCTTGTTAGTAGGGAGCAAAATATTCTGTTGCAGAAAAGTCTGGATCGACTGGTAAAGCCTTATGAAGTGATGTCTCAGCAGGGAGCTGGTGGGTCGAAAGCGCTAATGCAAGTTGCCATTATTTATGCCAAATACGGGCTTTATTCAAAAGCAAATATGATATTTGATAAAATTATTCTAGATAATCCGGATGATAGTGCGGTGCATAATAACAGAGGTAATATTCACTATGCTCAGGGCGATTTTCAGCGCGCCCTTGAGACCTATGTTTATGCAGAACAGCTGGCAGCAAATGATCCCGGGGTTAAAGTTAATATGGCCATGTCATATTATCAGATGGGGCAGCTTGATAAGGCACGAGAGAAATTTTCAGAAGCAAAAATGATTAACCGAGGAATAGATAAACAATATAGTGGGCTGTCGCAATTACTTGCTGAGTGATTTAGAAGGTTGATGTCTTGAATAGAATGGAGAGAAGAGTAGATGAAACTATTGATTGGTGTATTAGCCGTTTTTCTGACATGGCCATTAATCGCTGAGGAAAGTAAGGAGTCAAGTGTTATCCAGAAGGCAGAGTCGCAGAATGCTTTTAAAGGGTTGTTCTATAAAGTATGGAACAAATTTAAACTTATTAATCCGAAAAATGAGAGTCGAATTAACAAGCGAAGTACAGTTACTGCAGGGATACGGGGTGCAGAATCAACCACTACTCTGCTAGAGCCATACTGGAAAGGTGACAAGCTAAATAATAAGCGGTTTATCCAGCAATTAGAGAGCTTTTCACAGGCACAGACTCTGGCAGATCAGGGGAACTTGCAGGCTGCTCAGAAAGCGTTTGAGGAGTTTACAGAGCAATGGCCGAAAAGTGACCTGAAGTCTAATGCTCAATTCGCCAGTGCAATGATACAGGGCGCAATGGGCAAGCTAGAGGAAAGCCAGCAAGGCTTTGATGAGTTTATCCGGCTTTATCCAGGCCACCCATTAGTTGAAGATGCAAAACTGCTGTTGTCTGATATGAAATAGACGTACCTCAGCTATAATATAGGGTGATAGTCACTTAAATATAGGAGGCTTGCCATGGATTTTAAACAAGCAGGTAAAGTCTATATGGGTCTCGACAGGCGCTCTAATCAGGATAGGCGAGGAGGCCATGAGCGAAGAAATTTGGTCAGATTTGAGTCATTAGGTGCAGACCGACGTGTCCAGAGTTATCGTAGAAAAGAAGATGTCTTTTTAGTAGGGCATGGCTACTGAGCAAAACTCAGACGCTGTATGCTTCGATAAAATAGACAAATTTTTCAGGATCAAACTGGTGCTCAACAAAAGGTTGCAGCTCGGGCATGTGTTTGAGTTCAACCGTCCAGCAGTGGTATAGCTTGTTCCAGAGAGGGTTTCCAAGCACACTCAGTAATTTACGGATATTAAGCTGGGATAGAGCCTCTTCACCCACCAGTGTTTTACCGTTTATTTTGTACCAGTTCAGAATAAGCTCAAAAGAAGCCTGATTTTGAGTATCACGTCCTTTGTGCAACGGCTGAACCGCTGGTTTATTAGTGTGTTTTTGAGGGTCTGGATTCATTTTTATTGCCTGAGCGGCTTAAGTTCACAGGCTTGCAGATTAAACAATATGACTCATGAGCGTATTGACAAGGGTCAATTAAGGCTATTTTTCGGGAGTTGTGGCCCAGCGCATCATGGTTTAAGCTGCATGGCTTGAAAATAAAATACTGAGATAGTCCAATTGTCAAAATATGTAGAAACCCGGGTTAAGCAGCTTTTGCCTCATCTGGAAAGCGGCCTGTTAAATGGCAGGCAGATTGGCGTCGAGAAAGAAAGTCTCAGAGTCTCACCAGATGGCAGTATTTCACAGTTTCCACATCCTCCGTCACTGGGCTCTGCACTGACTAACCCGTATATTACGACCGACTATTCAGAGGCCTTGCTGGAATTTATTACC
>JBFHVQ010000044.1:0-25185 GCA_041589455.1 Gammaproteobacteria bacterium
CATACGGTTCTGCAGTACCGCGTGATAACCTACTTTACCTGGAACCGTACCTTCTGGCAGTTTCCAGATTTTTTCAGCCAGATCACGATGTGACTTCTTCTTAACAACATAGTCTGCTGGCAGGCGGTGTGCGAAAGTACCCACTTCACGTGCTGTACCACAGGCTGAAGGCTGTCCGGTTAATGAGAATGGGCCATTACCTGGCTGAGAAATCTTGCCCGTTAACAGGTGAACGTTATACATCAGGCCATTAACCCATACACCACGGGTGTGCTGGTTAAAGCCCATGGTCCAGAGCGACATGATTTTTCTGTCAGGATCCGCATACAGCTTAGCCAGACGCTCCAGTTTTTCCTTGGGTACACCACTCATTTCATGTGCATAATCCAGGGTATATGATTCAACACTCTTGGCATATTCTTCAAAGCTGATTTTGCTCAGTTTACCTTTCGCCGCATTCTTTGCTTTCTTCTCAAGCTCATGCTCAGGACGTAAGCCGTAACCAATATCAGTTGGTGTCTTGGTAAAGTTAACGTGCTTTTTCAGGAAGTCCTTGTTATAGGCATTATTTTGAATAATGTAATTGGCGATATAGTTAAGAATTACCAGGTCAGACTGCGGTGTAAACACCATGCCATTATCTGCCAGGTCGAAGCTGCGATGCTCGAAGGTTGATAATACATGTACTTCACTGTCCGGTTTCGTCAGGCGAGTATCGGTAATACGCGTCCACAGAATGGGATGCATTTCCGCCATATTCGAACCCCAGAGCACAAATGCATCTGCATGTTCCATATCATCATAACAGCCCATAGGCTCATCAGAACCGAAACCACGGATAAAGGCACCTACTGCAGATGCCATACAATGACGCGCATTAGGATCAATATGATTTGAACGGAAACCAGCTTTATATAATTTGGATGCAGCATAACCTTCGAACACCGTCCATTGTCCTGAGCCAAACATACCAACGGTAGAGGTAATCTGGTCAGCAGGCTTACCCTGGTTCGCCACCATATCTTTCTTTATGGCCTCTTTCCATTTTTCTGCCATAACATCAAAGGCTTCATCCCAGCTGACTTCAGTGAACTCACCTTCTTTGTCATACTTGCCATTGGTTTTACGAAGAAGCGGCTTGGTGAGACGATCTTTGCCGTACATGATCTTTGACAGGAAATAACCTTTGATACAGTTCAGGCCACGATTAACCGGCGCATCCGGGTCACCCTGAGTTGCTACAATACGACCATTCTGAGTACCTACCAGTACCGAGCAGCCAGTACCACAGAATCGACACGGCGCTTTATCCCATCGGATTACATCATCGGATGCCGCCATGGCTTGTTTTACTCCGGGAATAGTAATTCCCGCCGCGGTTGCTGTCGCCGCAATCGCATTGGTTTTTACAAAGTCACGTCGTGACATCTTATGCTCACTCATGCTGACATCCTCTCTTCACTAAGGTTTAATTCGACTGTTTCTTGTTGGTCCAGCTCATCGCTGAACTGATAAATCATTGAAGCTGATAACACACCATTCAAACGGTGAAAATCCATAATACGATCAGCTACCTGCTTACGGCTTTCATCTTCCACAGTCACAACCAACCGACCTTCATCGGTGGCTGCATGAATTTCTACGCCCGGCTGTTGCTCTAATTGCGTTTTAACTTTATCCAGCATCTGTTGCTGAACATGCAGCAATACACCGCACAGGTTATATTCACTCATGGATTTCTCCCACAGGATTTTTTTGAATTTCAATCGCATGCGCAGGACACACATGGACACATTCGCCACAGCCATTACAGGCAGCGGCATCTAAAATAATCTCACTACAACCAGCCAGTTGCGGTTTAAATTGAATGGCACGGACTTCACATATTTCACCGCAGGAACGGCACACAACTCCGCGCTTCGCAAAGCACTCATTAGACACTGACGCAACTTGTGGCCAGGGGCTTTGCTGGTTTTGAACCGTTAAGACAAGCGCTTCATCCGGACAGGCACGAACACAGGCTTCACAATAATCACAGCCGTGACGCTTGAATGACATTTCAGGAAAACCACCCACACCTTTCACAATCAGGTGTGACGGACAGGCTTTGGCACACTCATAACATTGACTACACGTATTTATAAATTGCGCTTCGTCAATTGACCAGGGGGGACGCACAGTTGAAGATTCCTGGTATTTACCACGAATAAAATGTGTACGACTGATGGCTTGTGTACTCAAAATTTCACCCTCACCATTGAGGTATTTCCTGTTTAAAAATAATTATGGAAACTCAGGTGAGGAGTAGAACACAGACAGAATATCGATTATTGACTTACATCAATTTAGAGGGGCCTTATATGATGTGCAAACCAGGTTTACTTATTTTTTTTGATATAAATCTAATATATTGAGCAGAATATTATAACGTTATTACATTTGCATGTTTAACAACCATTACTGCCTCCCCGTCTATGAGAAGAAAACGCCCTCATAGACGGGGAGGCAGCCAGCTTAATGAAGCTTTATTTCAGGGTCAACTGTTGATCTAAGGGTATGGGCAATACTCAGCATCATGGTGCGGTAAAAGCCAAACAAAGCCAACTGATGTAACTTATACAGGGAAAGGTAAACCATCCTGGCAAAGAAACCTTCAACCATTATATTGCCAGTTAGATTACCCATTAAATTACCCACAGTACTGAATTTACCCAGTGATACCAGTGAGCCATAGTCCTTGTATTTGAATTCCGGCAACGGCTTATCGGCAATTCGCGCGATGATCGATTTAACAAGCAAGGAAGCCTGCTGATGAGCGGATTGAGCTCGCGGCGGCACGAAACTATTCATTTCGGGCCAGGCGCATTCTGCACAATCACCCAGCGCAAAAATATTATCATCCAGTGTGGTTTGCAATGTTTGCTTAACCACTAACTGATTAATCCGATTAGTTTCCAGACCATCCAGTTGCTTAAGAAAATCAGGCGCCTTAATACCCGCGGCCCAGACTTTAATCGCTGCCGGAATAACTCGCTCGGTATGCGTTATTAATTTATCCTTTTCAACCTTAACCACTCGCTCGCCAGTAATAACATCGATATTCAATTTGCTTAATTCAGCATGAGTCGCTGCAGAAAGGCTGGGAGGTAATCCAGAGAGAATACGATCAGCGGCTTCAACGATATGAATTTTTATCTGTGCTGGATTAATCTGATCAAGACCATAGGCAGTAAACAAGCGTGAAACTTTATACAATTGTGCAGACAGCTCAACACCTGTTGCACCGGCTCCTGCAATAACCACATCAAGCTGACCTGGCTGTATTTCTCCTTGCTGGGTATTGGCCTTTATATAGGTTTCCAACAGACGATTCTGAAATGACTGCGCTTCCTGTTTGGTATCAAGAAACATACAGTGCTCACGAACGCCTTCAATACCAAAATCATTACTTACCGAACCAACTGCCATGACCAGGGTGTCATAATAAAATTCACGCTCAGGAATAATTTGCTCGCCCTGCTCATTATACGTAGGCTCTACGTAGACAATACGTTTTTCACGATCCAGTTTATACATGCGTCCAAGACGGTACTCAAAGTAATTGGTTTTAGCCTGAGCCATGTATTCAACCTGATTCTCATAAGAATCAAAAGTCCCCGCGGCCACCTCATGCAGCAATGGTTTCCAGATATGCGTCCGGTTGAAATCCAGCAGGGTAATACGTGCTTTATTTTTCTTGCCCAGCTTATTTCCAAGTCGAGTAGCGAGCTCCAGTCCACCGGCGCCACCACCAACTACCACAATATGATGCGGATTCACGTCTGACATAATTCAATTATTTCCTGTTAAGTAACCACTGCGCAAATTATACATAAGTTTATTCTAATCAACTCACAGTTCTTTTAATGTTATTAGAACAACACTCCACCAACTATAGGCTATACTCAGCTTTCAGGCAGAAAATTCAAGACAGGGTCATGGTCAATTCGAATAATCTACTCCCAACAGAAATTCTCGGCTTATTAGCCTGTATATCCGATAGCATTATCGTCTATGATGGATACAAAGTTCTGTACACCAATCCAGGCGGCTATTTACTGCTACAACAAACCCAGAATAAACTGCTTGAGCAACTTCAACTCAAGCCCAACGACAAACACATTCGACAGCTTCAACTCACTTCAAACAATGAAGAACAGAATTTAATTATCAATTGCATGCCAATCAACTGGCAAGAAGTAAATGCCTATGTTGCAATTATAAAAAACTACAGCGAGCTCGTTATACTACCCGACACGCAAGCTTATGAGATGAATGATGAGGTTATTCGCAACCATTTCGACCTGTTATTAAAGTCTGCTGGTGATGGCTACTGGGACTGGCATATACCAACGGCAACAGTATTTTTTTCTGCTAGCTGGTTACAGATGCTCGGCTATGAAAAACATGAAATTGACCCCTCATTCAATACATGGATCAATCTAATACACCCCAATGATCTGGGACATTTCCTTGTTACCTGGACTGATTACATGGAAAAGCCTAGCGGAAACCTGTCTATAGAATATCGAATTCGCTGCCACGATAATCAGTACCTCTGGATTGAGGCACATGCAATCAAGGAACTTAACAATGAAGGTGAAATTGTTCATCTGGCTGGTTTCCATAGAAACATACATCAGCGAAAACTGGACGAAATCAAGCTACTCGAGCACAGGGAAAATCTGGAAGCCCTGGTTAAGAAAAGAACACTAGAGCTGGAACAGGCAAACCTGAAACTTCTGGAACTAGCGAACAAGGACCCACTATCACAACTACAGAATCGGCGTAGTTTTGATGAAAATTTACGCCAGCAATTATTGTTTGCAAAACGTGCCAACTACCCGCTCTGCCTGTTACTGATGGACATCGATCATTTTAAATCATTCAATGACACTTATGGACATCAACAGGGTGATGAATGCATTCGAGCTGTTGCCGAAGCTATCTCATCCTCCACCTTTCGCCCAGGCGACTTTTCTGCTCGAATTGGTGGCGAGGAATTTGTCGCTATTCTTCAAGACACAAACCTGCAAGGCGCCACTAAAGTTGCACAACGTATTCAATATGAAATCACGCAAAAAGACCTGCCCAAAAATCCACATACAGGAACAAAGATCACACTAAGCATCGGCATCGCAAGCAATTTCCAAACCAGTGATTCAAATATTCTGGAACTGGCTGATAAAGCCATGTATGCCGCTAAACGGAATGGGCGCAATCAACTCTGCTATTTTAGTGATAACCTTGAGTCAGTTTCATACATAATGAACAATTCCCTTCTTTGAAATACTTTTAACTGATATAAATTACTAAGCTGTTTAAACTAATCAGTGAAATCACAGAAACCGAGCGAACCTCAAACTTGATTTTCACAACCGATAACGAAAACAGACACCCGCAGGTGTCTGTATAAAAAGCTTCATAGTTTGTTGGATAACTAAGCTACACTTCCAAACGACTTATCCACTGTTCCGGCAGGAACATCCAGGCCTGCAAGTTTACAACCTTCAGCAACTGGCCCGGCAGGTACTATTTGATGTAAATACTTCAAACCACCCTGGGCATGAAATTTTTCATCTAACGCATCTTTAACCTGCCTAAGCTTTGGATGCTCAACTTTTTTATAATATTCCTGTAGCGCACTGATTAACTCCCAGTGATCATCCGTCATAGAGATACCATCATGTTTAGCGACTTCTTCGGCATCATGAATGGACCAGTTCTTTGGCGCATTGGGAAATGACTCATTTGACACATTCATCTAAAGACTCCTTTGCTAATAAAATAACAATAGACTCACTTATAAATGTAGCAGATTCACCCAATTTTTCAGGGTAGAGTCAAGAACATACAGACATACGGTTACTGTTGAATTTGCTGGATCAGTAACTTAATTGTTTCACCCTTAGCAACACTCACGGGTGAAACCTCAACAAACGGGTCACCTGGCTTAACACCAGGCTGACCGGATTTACTAATCACCGCACTAACAGCAACCTGATCAAAATTAGATAGTTTCATTTGTGGCATCATCGCCATGGCATCATTCAGGGTAACCGTTAAGGGCAAAGCAGACACCGTTTGCTTGACCGCTGCGAGTGGCATAGGCGGGCCTTCTAATGCCTTGGCAAAGACAAACAGAACATCGCTATCGCTTACCTGACTGCGTAACTGAGGATCTAGATCCACCTCTACCATGATCTGTGCCGATACTGCAGTAACATCTTCATTGATTTCAACTTGCTTCTGTAACTCAACTAGCTCATCAGCAGAAACGTTCGATTCCACTGAAGCAATCATTTGGTCCAGCTGAGAAAGCGCCTGAGGTTCATTTGCCAGCATAGGGCGCAATTTGTACCAAAGTGTAAGCGCTTTACTATAATTGCCCAGCTGACTCTCCGAGGTACCTGCCATCCATAAAACCGTCGGGCTTTCCGGCGCCACCAGTAAGACCTTTTCAACGACGGGTCTTGCTGCACCGGTTAAGCTACCTCCCTCAGTCATCGCCAGCGCATCGGCATAAGCCAGCAACAACTGAGGTTCTTCACCGACCAGTTCAATGGTTGTCTGATAGGCTGAAACTGCCTGTGGATACTGCTGTGTTGTCATATACGTTTTAGCCAGCATAAACCAGCCTTCCGCATTATCTGGCTCTTCCTGCAAGCGTTGCTGTAATTTGCCGATTGCTTCTTCAATTGTCATTTGTGGGCGATCTTCTCCCGCCGGAATATTCACTGCCTCCTGGGGTGTGGAAGTAACGGCATCAAAACTACCCAACTGAGCATAGAAAACTACCGCCATGACAGGAACCGATAGTGCTACTATGATTGGTGAAATTTTATTTTTTTCCGGAATTTCTGGCTGATTTTCCGTTGCCTGTGATTTTGATAAATCCAGTGCCAGCGTTGCTTCCAGTTCATCATGTAATTGCTGATAAACCGACTGCTCAATTTCACCCGCATCAAGCTGCTGTTTGATTTCATTCAGACGGTCTTTAGCAATAGAAACATTGAGCTCATCATATTCCACTTCCAGTGGCTGATTTTTTCTCAGCATGGGCGGTAAAATCATTAGCAGTGAAATGGCAACAAAAACAATTGCAGTTAATATAAACGCGGTCATAGAATTCTCAGAAAAATAAAATTGATATCAGCTTACTCATCATCCAGTAATGAGTGGGCTTTCTTTTGCTGCTGCTGATCTACGGAAACCTGGTCAGCTGCTTTTTGCTTGCGCAGATAGGAAAACACAATCAGGCCGGCAACCACAAAGAACACCAGCGGTCCAAACCATAAAAAGAACGTGGTCGATTTCACCGGGGGGCGATACATGACAAAATCACCGTAACGCTGCACCATGTAATCTACGATCTCTTCCTTGTTACTACCCTGACCCAGCATTTTGTACACCTTGGTACGCATATCCTGTGCGAGTTCCGCATTGGAATCTGCAAGGTTCTGGTTCTGGCACACCAGACAACGCAGCTCAGCAATTAATTGATTGTAATCACTTTCCATTTGCTCATTAGCAAAAGCACGTGTTTCTACTTTTGCACTCACAGAAGTACTCAACAAACAGAAACCTGCAATCATCACCGCATATATCAGGGACAGAAACTGCTTCATCCATTTCGTCTGTATCATAACTGTGCCTCATTTTTCGCCTGAAAATGGCTGGCAAATTTCTGCTCCCACACAGCGGGTGTTATACCTCCTGCATGTTTAACCAGAATAATGCCTTCTGCATTAACCAGGAAAGTTTCTGGCGCACCATATACACCCCAGTCCATCGCTACACTGCTATCAGGGTCATAACCAATTTTTGCAAATGGGTTCCCCATGCGCGTTAACATTGCCATGGCTTCTGCTTTATCATCACGCCAGTTAAGACCAATAATCGTCACACCAGCCTGCTGTAATTGCAGCAGAAACTTATGTTCACGCCAGCATTCCGGACACCAGGTCCCCCAGACATTAAACAGCCACATCTGGCCCTTCATGTCGGCACTGGTCACCAGTTTACCGTTTAGTAAGTCAGGCACATTAATTTCCGGGGCCGGCTTACCAATAAACTCAGAAGGAATACTTTTTGGATTATATTCACCTTCATTCATTCGGTTCAGCACCACCGCAAAAACCGTCATCAGCACAAAAAAACCGATTAATACGCCATAACGTGCCATTAAGCTGCTCCTGCTGTCACGGCCTGTGTGCTTGGTGAAGGCGCCTTAACTGATTGTCGATAACGACGATCAGTTGCGGCCAGTAAACCACCAATTGCCATAATCAAAGCACCGAGCCAGATCCAGCGAATAAACGGTTTATGATAGAGCCGCACACTCCAGGCACCACGGTTATCCAGTGGCTCACCCAGTGACACATAGAGGTCACGCCAGAATCCGGCATCTATACCCGCTTCTGTCATTGGCATACCACCTGCATTATAGGTACGCTTTTGAGAATACAGGCTAGCGATTTCCTCACCTTTATACTGCGCTGTAAAACGACCTTCAGATGCACGATAATTCGGCCCTGTTACACTATCAACACCGTGGAAAATAAAGGAATAATCACCGATCTGGTAAGTGTCACCTTTCACCAGACGCACATCTTTTTCAGTACTGTAGAGGCTGGTAATGGTGATACCCATCACAAACATGGCTATACCCATATGCGCCAGACTCATACCATAGAATCCACGGGGTGTATTTCGCAGTGCCTGCCATTTGTTCTGCTTACCGGCGACACGGTCATAAATACCCAGCAGGCTGGTCATCATAATCCAGACTGAAAGAATACCAGCAACAACAGCGCCCCACTTCACATCATCCAGCAATAGATAAGGCAACAGGCTACCCACGATGATACTCACCACAAAAGGAATCACTAGCTTTTTACCCATACGCTCTAGACTATCCTGTTTCCAGCGAGCCAGTGCTGCCACACCAACCAGCATGGCGATTGGAATCGTCAGGGGCACAAATAGCGCATTAAAGTAAGGAGGACCTACAGAAATTTTACCCAGACCCAGCGCGTCCAGAGCCAGTGGATAAAGCGTACCCAGTAATACTGAGGCTGCGGTAATCACCAGCAGAATATTATTGATTAACAGGCCGCCTTCACGAGACCAGATATTCAGCTTAACTGCACTGCGAATCTGTGGTGCTCGCCAGGTATACAATGTCAGTGAAGCACCCACCACAACCACCAGGAACATCAGTATAAAAATACCGCGCTCAGGGTCATTCGCAAAGGCATGCACTGACGTCAGTACACCGGATCGAACCAGGAAGGTTCCCAGCAGGCTCAGTGAGAAAGTAAATACCGCAAGCAATACCGTCCAGGCCTTGAATACACCTCGTTTCTCCGTGGCCGCTAATGAATGGATCAGCGCAGTACCGACTAACCAGGGTAGAAAGGATGCATTTTCAACTGGGTCCCAGAACCACCAGCCACCCCAGCCAAGTTCGTAATAAGCCCACCAGCTACCTAACGCGATACCCAGTGTCAGGAAGACCCAGGCGATATTTGTCCAGGGACGTGACCAACGTGCCCATGCACTGTCCAGTTTGCCACCAAGCATCGCTGCGATCGAAAAGGCAAATGCAACAGAAAAGCCAACGTATCCCATATACAGCATCGGTGGGTGAATAATCAGACCCGGATCCTGTAACAATGGGTTCAGACTACGACCTTCCAGCGGAGCCGGGAAAATACGATCAAACGGATTTGAGGTAATCAGGGTAAATAGCAGGAAGCCCACACTCACCAGGCCCATTACCGCAACCACTCGGCCACGCATAATTTGTGGAATACTTTTACTAAATAACACCACAGCCGCAGACCAGATTGCCAGGAACCAGGTCCACATTAACAGTGAACCTTCATGACCACCCCAGACAGCAGATATTTTGTAGATCATGGGAAGCTCAGTATTAGACTGGCGCGCCGCATAGCCTACCGAGAAATCATTGACGATAAAGGCATAGGTTAAGCAGATAAAACTGATCGTAATAAACAGGGTTTGTCCAAGTGCCGCAGGAAATGCAACCTCAACCCAGGATGAATAGCGTTTATGGGCACCAATTAAAGGCACCACGCCCTGAATCAATGCCAGGCATAGCGCCAGAATAAGTGCAAAATGGCCAATTTCAGGGATCATTTATCTCTCCAGACTTCAGGTGCTCCGACCGGGACACTGGCAGGGTGCCCAGACTTCATGGCTTCTTCCATCTTGCCCGACTTTTCCAGTGCATCCGCAACTTCGGGTGGCATATAGTTTTCATCATGTTTGGCCAGTACTTCATCAGCGACAAACACGCTCTTATCACCACTCAATTTACCGGTTGCCACTATACCCTGACCTTCACGGAACAGATCAGGCAATATACCTTCATACTGCACGGTAAAGTTTTTTGCGCCATCAGTCAGGTCAAACAGTATTTTCAGGCTATCGGTAGAGCGATTAACGCTGCCGGTAACAACCAGGCCACCTATACGAAAGCTATGATCATCAGGTGCCTTACCCTCCAATACCTCGGTAGGGCTATAAAAGTGGTTAATATTTTCGTTTAGCGCCATCATAATAAGCGCAATAAACAGGCCTACACCGGCTATTAACAGTCCAACAAAAGTCATTCGTTTCTGGCGTGGAGTCATGATTCTCTCTTAAATTCAATTCTGTCTGTAATCTAATACTATCTAAAATTAGTGCAGGTTTTACCCTGCAAAAAGTGTTCTATTACTCAGGGCTTTCCTGTTGCTGCCGCTGCTGCTGGCGGTACTTCATACGCAGTTCTTTAATAATGCTCTTGCGATTGAGTATCGGACTGATAAAAATCCAGGTGAGTACCACCGCCGCAATTCCATATGAAGACCACACATAGACCGCATAGCCACCCATATTAAAAAATTCGCTAGCCGTCATTTTCTACAACCTCCTTAACCCAGCGGCTGTTTTGTTCTCGCCTTAAAATTTCACCTCGTGCACGCATCAGCACCGAGGAGGCATAATACAATTTAAAGGACACTGCCATCAGCAACAATGGTATCAACATATCGATATGAATCGAGGGCTTATCGAATTTGGTGACGGTCGCCCCCTGGTGCAGCGTGCTCCACCACTCAACCGAATAATGAATAATCGGAATATTCACCACACCGACAATCGCCAGTACTGCGCCGGCACGGGCCGCATTGCGTGGATCCTCTATCGAGGCCTGTAATGCAATAAAGCCAAGATAAAGGAACAGTAGGATTAGTTCTGAAGTCAGGCGTGCATCCCACACCCAGTAAGTGCCCCACATGGGCTTACCCCATAATGAGCCCGTTACCAGAGCAAGAAAGGTAAATGCGGCACCAATTGGTGCACTGGCACTGGCCATCAGATCAGCGGTTTTAATTCGCCAGATCAGGCCAATTGCCCCGGAAGTCGCCATCACCATATAAATAAACATCGACATCCACGCAGCAGGCACATGGACGAACATAATGCGATAACTCTCGCCCTGCTGATAATCAGGTGGCGCCACAAAAAAACCGTAATAAAGCCCAGCCAGTAAGGTTAAGCCAAAGCTCCAGGTAAACCAGGGAATCAGCTTTCCTGACATGGTGTAAAAGTTCTTCGGTGAAGAAAACTTGTGAACAATTGCGGGTAACTTCATAGTGTTTTACAAACTTCTCTTAATCTCATCTACCTGTTTAATGATCTCGCCTAACTATTACTCGGTACTGATCTTCAGTGCCGCCGCGGTTGCTACTGGCGCCAGTGTAATAGATAACACCAGTAAAGCCCCTAAAAAATACAACTGGCCATTGATCGACAGGCCTGCCAGGCTGGCATCCACCGCATTTGCGGAAAATATCAATACCGGGATATACAGTGGCAGGACTAATAAAGACAACAACATTCCGCCACGGTTCAATCCTAATGTCAAAGCCATACCAATTGCACCAACCAGACTCAGGATCGGTGTCCCCAACAATAGCGTTAACATTAATGTTGTCACCCCGTCATCCGGCAAGTACATAAAGATACCCAGCAGTGGTGCCAACAGGATAATCGGTAAGCCGGTAACTAACCAGTGGCTAATAATCTTTGCCAGTACCATCACCGCATTTGAATGCGGGCTCAGCAGGATCTGCTCCAGTGTACCGTCCTCAAAATCACTTTTAAACAGGCTGTCCAGCGACAACATGGCTGCCAGCAGGGCTGCCACCCAGATAACGCCTGGCGCCATGGTCTGCAACATGATTTTTTCCGGTGACATTCCCAGTGGAAATAATGTCACTACAATGACAAAAAACAACAAAGGGTTCAAAAGCTCATTTCTGTGCCGGTATGACAGCATCAGGTCGCGCTTAATCAAGGCGACAAAGGCGCTTCCGGTCGATGGCGTCATGATACCCGCTCCACCTGAATCTGCGGTAAAACCAGCCTATATTGCTCAACTGCCTTCAGTGACACTGGCTGGTGTGATGTAATCACCAGCATTCCGCCCTTTTCCAGGTGTTCATCAAAACGTTGCTCCAGTAACGCAACCGCCGCCACATCCAGTGATGTGTAGGGCTCATCCAGTATCCAGCACTGCGCCTGTGTGAGAAATAACTGCGCCAGTGCAACTCGACGCTTCTGTCCGGCTGAAAGACGCCCACAGGGAATCTCTTCAAAACCATAGAGCCCGACCTGATACAGTGCTTCTTCTATCCCATTCTGCTGTTTAGTGCCATGCAGTGCCCTGGCCATACACAGGTTCTCAATTGGACTGAGCTCCATTTTGATGCCAGCCCGATGACCAATAAACAGTAAATTCTCGAAATAATCGGATTCTGGGTGATGTATTTTCTGCCCCTGCCATAACACATTCCCCTGCAGCGGTTGAGCCAGGCCAGACATGATTCTCAATAAACTGGTCTTACCACTACCATTCTTGCCCTCAACCCGCAGAACCTGCCCTGAATTTAGCTGGAAATCGAGCCCACTAAACAGGTCTCGATAGCCTCTACTACAGCTGATTGACTGAATATGTAAACCGGCAGCGGGGTCGGTCATGGAAAATATACTCGTGTTAACATGCAAATCGCGGATTTTACAGGGTATTCGCCGGAATAGACAGCTTAGCAACGGCTTTTTCAGAAGCAATACACGCTCTACTAGATCTGATGCTAAAAATGCTGCCTATATCCAGCTTTTTTATCACAGTGTTTCTATACTCACCAATAAGCACTTATTAATGGGTATAACAATGAAAAAAACACCGCGTATCTCGTCATACGCCGCTGGGCTTTTGCTGGTTTTTGCCCTGTTGAGCACGCCAGCTTCATCCATGGAAAATAAAGCTACTTTTGATCTGCAGCTTTTACAGAAATTGTTCAAAAGCTACCAGAGGCAGCAGGCCTACCTATATGCCCAGCAGCATCTTGCCGAAATGGAAGGCGACCCTTATTTTGATTATTACTATGGCGTTTCTGCTATTGATGCCGGCAAAGCAAGTCAGGGCGTTTTTGCCCTTGAGCGCGTTTTATTAAGCTTTCCCAACGATCTGGTGGCCAGACTCGAACTAGCCCGTGGATATTTTTTACTGGAAGAGTATGCACTGGCAAGAGAATCATTTGAGCTGGTGCTACAGAGCAGTCCCCCTTCACGGGTGCGTGATACCGCTGAAGCCTATCTCGACCGAATCCGGGTCAGCGAATCCCGTTACCGCCCAACGCATAGCGGAAACGTGAGCTTTTCACTCGGTAATGATGATAATGTAAATGGCGGTGTTGATGAAGATGCCCAGCTTGAATTTGTCACACTTCTTGATCCTGACAGTCTCGGCCAGGACGATAATTTTCTCAACCTGGCAGGCGCATGGACTTATACTCACCCGTTCAGCCCTGGCTGGTTTACCGAAACTTCCCTGAGCGGCCAGATGCGCTCTCATCAAGACCTCGATCAGTTTAACAGCACCACCGGCACGCTTCAGCTAGGCCTGGTTCATCTACAGGGCACACATCGCTATAAGGCTCAGTTTATAAGCCAGCTGTTTAATCTCGACAGTGAACGTTACCGCACCTTGAATAGCCTGCTACTGGAATGGAAATACTCACTATCAGAGCAATCCAGTCTGACCAGCAGCCTACAACTGGCACAACTGGATTACCCGAATATTCCCTCAAAGAATTCAGACTTGAGTACACTTGCCATCAATTATTTGCACAGCTTTTCATCTTATCTACAACCCCTGGTTTTTGTAACGTTTAACCTCAGCCAGGAAGCGGCTGAAGAGAACTCTCCTCAGGCCCTGGCAGATACCGAACGAGATATTAGCGGCCTACGAGCCGGGATAATTCTGAGCTTCACCAACACACTGGCTCTACAATCATCCTATAGCCTGCAAAACAGTGAATACGATGGTGACCAGGTATTCCCACCGGGTCCTGCCAGAGAAGACGATTACACTTCGACCGAGGTATCTCTGTTATGGGCCTTAAAACGAAAATGGCGCCTAGACACTCGATATAACCATACTGAAAATGACTCTAATGTGAATTTACGCGATTACCAGCGCAATACTTTTGAAGTAAGCCTGAATTACACCTTCTAACCATGATAGACCTCAGTTCTATCAGGAGAACGAGCCATGTTAATGCCGATTTTTAGAACTTTCTTACTCAGCGCCACACTGACTGGCTTTCTATTCACCCAGACCACATCTGCTGAGAAGATAAACGATGATTCCTGGCTAGTTAAACCCGGTGATTCCATCTACAAAATCGCTCGCACTCTTTATCCAGGCGATTTACAGAAACAGGCTGACTTCAGAAAACAAATCATTGAATTAAATCCACACGCTTTTTCTCAGGGCACTGCAACAATATCTACTGGCGTACGTTTAAAACTACCCCAAACAGAACCACTTAATACAGCTCCCAGGAAGTCGGTATCCCATCATTCAAACACCATAAAAGACACTACAAAAAAAATCAGCACGCCTGATCCAGCAGATGAAGTTGGTCAGGTCATTGTCAGCGTAGGAACTTTACAAGCTGAAAACAGAGGTGATGCACGCCAGCTAAAACGCCGATCTCGCATTTATCGCGGTGACACCCTGTCAACTGGTAATAATGGACACACACAGGTCCGCATGAAAGACGGCGCACTTATTTCTTTACGTCCAAACTCATCTCTTAAAATTGAAGACTTTCGCTATCAGGGCAAGGAAGATGGCAGTGAGTTAAGCCTGCTTGAACTAATTAAAGGTGGCTTCCGAACGATTACCGGCGCTATTGGTCATCGCAATAAAAAGAATTACCGTGTTAAAACAGCTGTCGCGACGATTGGTATCCGCGGCACCCACTATTCACTGATGCTTTGTCAGCAACAGAGTTGTAGCGACTCAGATAACGGACAGGTTGATGACGGTCTGTATGGCGGAGTCACTGACGGCAGTATCGTCATCGAAAACGAAAGCGGGATCCATCAATTCAACAATGACCAATTTTTCAGGCTCACGTCCAGTAGTGAAAAGCCGGTCGAGTTTTTACAGCCACCCAGTATTCTCAGGCAAAAGCCCAAAATAGTGGACACTCTTCAATCCCCCACAAATGAGACAAAAGAGAAACTACAGCAACTGGCAGATACCGTACAACAAACACTAAGGCGTAGAGCTGTGATTCTGGAAGTCAACGAGACAATTGAAACTATTCAGGAAGAAGTTCTACAGGTGCTCGACCAGAACACCTCGAGCACACAAATTAGCAACCTGCAGCCTTCACTGGCGCCTGATAACTCTGCCATGCTAATTGGCTTTCATTATTCTGACGTACAACTTGGCTTAACTGGAGTCGCAGCCCCTGTTATTGTTACTGCAAATAATGACAATGAAATTTACCTGATTAATTTCACCCTGCCCGATGGCAATGTCATTGGCAATATTCCTATCGGTGCTACTGAATTTTCATTCGATCCTGAACTGCTTAAAGATATTGAGCATAATCTTATCATGGCCTCACCACTTGGTGAGTTTACAGCCACCCTTGTACCCTCAAGCCTCGGCGGTAGTTCAATTGGTGTAAACTGGGGCCGCTGGAATGGCGACTTTACCGTACTCAAAGATGGCCAACCCCTGCTAACTGGCAATAACTTTCATTTTATTTATAGCGACAAATTAACTTCACCCACCCAGTTAGCCACACTTGGAGGACTTATTGGTAGCGCCACTTATAACATTAGTGGAGGCACTTTACCCACTGATCATTTGGATAATGTCGCTACCAATCTACCCAGCATCAGTATGAGCGTCGATTTTCAAACAGGCATCATGCTGAATTATGACATTAGCCTCAACATTGCCGGCAATGCTTATAGTGCAAGCGCTACAGACATTAGCCTGCAAAACATTAGCGATAGCTTTACCATACAAAGCCTAACGACTGCAGCCTGCCCTTCTGGCGCCGCTTGTGTCGGTGAAGCCAGTATTCTATTTGTAGGCGACCAGGCTCAAGGTGCAATGAATTCCTACCTAATAGAAGATGCTCTGGGTACATCAGTGGTCACCGGTAGCGCCTTCCTGACACAGGGAGCAGCGCAGTAATTAATATGCAACATCATCACGTTACGACATTAGAAGCATGGAATTTTACGGCTGATTACTATATTCTTACGGCTCCTATTGTTACCCGAAGTTAGACCATGCCTGATATTGCCGACTTTACTAAAACAGAACTATGGACAGTTGAAAGCACGCTAAATGAGCGCTGGGGAAAGGATAACGGAATCGAATTTCAATTTGCCGATGCCGATATCCGCTTAAGCCCAAGCGATCGTGAAACAGCTGAATGCCCTGCCCTTATCTGGCAATACCAGGGCTGTAATTATGTGATTTTTAAAACAGGTATACAGAATTATCGCTGCCAGTTTTTCTTTAAAGGCTACCAGCAATATGGCACCGGTGTTTTTGAATACGATGACATTGGTGACTGTATTATCTCTTTACTCCAGGTACAGTCTGACCATGAACGTGAGATGAAAATGGATGAAGATAAAAACAAGGGTAAACGCCCACCAGGTACTGAGGTTTAATCACTTTTAGTTAGTTTTCTAAATCTATTCAGACTGCGTTACATTCATTCTTTTATAGCTGGCCTGATTATTTCTCAGGCATAGCTGTAATTTCTGCTTCAGCCTTTTAGATAATCAGTCGCTGAATTTTTTATTTTTTCCTTAATGTTTATTTATCATACTTCACACCCTCTACTTTAATAGTGTCACGTCATCCCCGAAGACTTTTGTCGGGAATCCAGTTTTTTCTATCAAGCACATAGTGAAGTTAGTGGCTGATATTTTTGGTTTCGCCTTTCTGGCGACCTACTTTCTTGTCTATAGAAACAAGAAAGCAGGCAAAGAAATGCCACCCCTGCACGCTTGCCCTCATTAAAAAGCAAATGAGGATTCCCGACCAATCTATCGAAGTTATTCATACTTATGAACATCTGTCACTTTACTATCTTCGTTACCGGGTCAGGCAGATGCACCATCCCGGCTTACAGCCCTCGATTTCACATCCTTGTGAAATCGCCCCTGCGGAGAAAGCCTAACCGGCAATCGAGATGGACCCCGGAAGAAGGCGCTGTTATTTCACGATGAAAGAAAAAGCAAAAGCAGAAGAAAAAAACAGAAAGCCACATAAAATCACATCGATAAATGTAATGCATTTTTCGGCGTGTAGCAGGCTCCCCTTGGACTTGCCGAAAATTGTATCCATGCAGGGTCAAAATCACAGGGATGTGATTTTGAGGGCTGTAAGCCGGGATGGCGCATCTGCCCGACCCGGCAACGAAGACAATGAAATAACAGGACTCAAGCCGCTATCAAACCGTCTGCACAATTTTCGGGAACCCTCGTTGCTGTTTACGAGGGCAAGGTCATCGGGAGTGGCATTCTTTTGGTTACTTTTCTTTTGCTATAGAAAGAAAAGTAACTCGCCAGAAAGGCGAAAACAAAAATATCAGATATTAACTTCACCATGGACTTGAAAGAAAATACTAAATTTTTTTAGAATCTCTTAGTTTGAGAAAAACCAATTAACCCAGCTGCCCCTGAAATAAACAACCAAATAGCAGCAGGTACAGGTACCGCACTTACAGCCACTCCAACATCGCCTTCATGCACAGCCAATGAATATGCTAAATTATCACCTTCCAATAATCTATAATTACCATGCTCCATAGAAAAAGCTAAAGTCCTCGACGTTGAACAGCAACCTCCTGGAGGAGCAGGAAGTGTTGAATGACTGTTCTCAGACCAATAATATCCTGGTTGCAGATTATCAAATGGGGATAGTGAAGGAGGTTCTGAAACAGTGTTACCCATTGAGTGGTAATACAGCTGAGCCATTTGCCCCTGATAACAGGTATCTGCTACTGTCCAGTCACGACAATCATAGTCACTCTTAGGGGTATATGGCAAACGCCAGCCATATCCATCAGTACCGCCAAAGCCTGCTTCATTTAAGCCAATAAAGGCCCATCTTTTCGCTTCAAGGTGGGTCATTAAGCCATCATCATTAATCCCTGATGCAATTGCATAATCCGCATATGATAGCCATGTTAAATTAGTTACATCATCATAGTAAGCTTCAACCGTCGTTGCATTACCATCCAGATCACGACTGAGTAATGCGGCATTTACAGCTGTTGTCACAAGCATTGTACTGATGAAAAAAAAGCTTTTAAAACACATTTCCCTAACATCATATTGACACTTCCCTTTGATATCTAAAATTATTTTGGTTTTATTATTAGGTAACTTTTAAGAACCAGTACCACTGATACAATTTAACCATATCAGATTCACATTATCAAAAAACTAATTTAATTCATGCTTGGTTTTCTATTCTTACTCGTCTTTTTAAATAATTATCAACAGTAACTCTAAATCATTCAGAGACTGTGTCGCCCTCAATTTCAAACTGACATAGTATTTATTAATCCACTATATTCTTATATAGAATTATTCAAACACTTTTTGACTTTTATCATTATAACCCCCACTAGGGGCAGCATAAAAAAGCCTGATTTGTCGACCATAGCAGCTTGGGTCATTATGACTGCCCAATAATTATTAAAGTTTCTATAGAAACTCTAACAGTCGTATCTTACTGAGTCATAGAAGCTTAATAACAGCAGAATTATTAACTAAAAAAATGTGGGATGAGGAAACATGAGCGCAAAGAACGCCTTTTATGCACAGTCTGGCGGAGTTACAGCCGTAATTAATGCATCAGCCTGTGGCGTTATTGAAACAGCACGCAAAAACCCTGACAAAATTGCCAATGTCTATGCGGGTCGCAACGGCATTATCGGTGCACTCACTGAAGACCTGATAGACACTAGCCTCGAATCAGACGCTGATATCGCAGCACTGAAAAACACCCCTTCTGGCGGTTTTGGTTCCTGTCGTTTTAAACTCAAAAGCCTCGAAGACAACAAAGCCGAATACGAACGTCTAATCGAAGTATTCAAGGCACACAATATTGGTTATTTCTTCTATAACGGCGGTGGCGACTCAGCCGACACCTGTTACAAGGTTTCTCAGCTATCTGAAAAAATGGGCTTCCCGGTACAGGCGATTCACGTACCTAAAACCGTAGATAACGACCTGCCAATCACTGATAACTGCCCAGGTTTTGGCTCAGTAGCCAAATACATTGCAGTATCGGCACTTGAAGCGTCTTACGATGTTCGCTCAATGGCTAAAACCTCTACCAAAATCTTTGTACTCGAAGTAATGGGTCGACATGCTGGCTGGATCGCAGCAGCGGGCGGCCTGATCGAAGACGAAGGTATTCCTGTTGTGGTGCTTTTCCCGGAAGTAGAATTTGATAAAGACAAGTTCCTGGCCAAGGTCGATGCAAAAGTTAAAGAATATGGCTACTGCACTATCGTGGTTTCAGAAGGTACCCATTGGCCTGATGGCAAATTCCTTGCCGAACAGGGCACACGCGATTCATTCGGCCACGCTCAACTAGGCGGTGCAGCACCTGTGGTTGCTAATATGATCAAGGACGCACTGGGCCACAAGTTCCACTGGGCGGTTGCCGATTACCTGCAACGCGCAGCGCGTCACCTGGCCTCAGAATCTGATGTAGAACAAGCTTATGCATTAGGTGAAAAAGCCGTGGAATTTGCATTACAGGGTCATAATTCAATTATGCCTACAGTCGATCGTAAGTCGAACAATCCTTATAAATGGGAAATTGGCCAGGCTCCGCTTTCTGAAGTCGCCAATGTTGAGAAGATGATGCCGATGGACTTTATCACTGATGATGGCTTCGGTATTACGCAGGCCTGTAAAGACTATCTATACCCATTAATTAAGGGCGAGGCTTACCCTCCCTATAAAGACAATGGTATGCCAGATTATGTCACGCTGAAACTTCAGTCTGTGGATAAAAAACTGGATCCATTTGAAATTTAAAACACATCCGCCTCAGGGACACAGAATGCATCACACCTTATAATAGGTGCTTTGCACACTGTAACCTCTGTGCCCCTGTGGCAATGGATGAATAAATATGACATTAGACAAAGCCCGGGAAATTATCGCTGACCACGTTGCCATTGCTGGCGGTTACAATCGAACGGCAAGCAAGATCGTGCTTGGGGAATTACAGAATGACGTTGGCCAGGATGCGGTCAACACCCTCATTCGTGAATTCGGGCTCGATGAACTCTGGGGATTTCAGCTCGGCACCCACTTTGATCGAATGTACAAATAGTATTCATTCAAAAATCTTTATTTAGCATAAATAAAATTAGTAGCACCCTGACAAAGTTGTTGTAGGCACGTTGATCAATATCAATATTTACAAAAGCATTGCTGCCTATAGTCTAGTTGCCGATTTAATAAAATTAGCAGTCTCTAATATTTGAAAGGAATTCATCTCTTAAGGCCGCTAGTTAAACGGGTTCGCAGGATTTAGAGCTGGCTTAAACCACCATCTCTAAACCATAACTAAAGTGTGTAGTTCACACAATAATGCAAAATGAGAGGGGGTCACCATGTCCGAAGGACTCATCATCGCCCTAGTCTGTTCCCTAGCAGGTATAGCCTACGGTGTCATATCCATCTTTAGTATTTTATCAAAGCCGGCTGGTAATGATGAAATGCAGCGAATTGCTGGCGCTATTCAGCAAGGGGCAACCGCCTATCTAACAAGACAGTACACCACCATCAGTATCGTTGGTGTGGTTCTGTTTATAGCGATGGGCATTTTCCTTGACTGGGCAACAGCCTTCGGTTTTGCGCTTGGCGCTCTCTTCTCAGGTGCTGCCGGCTTTATCGGCATGCACGTCTCTGTTCGTTCTAATTCACGAACTGCTGAAGCGGCCAAACAGGGCATCAACCCTGCGTTAAACATTGCTTTCAAAGGTGGCGCAATTACTGGCATGCTGGTGGTAGGCCTGGGTCTACTGGGTGTTGCTGGTTACTATGCAATCCTTGACAGCATGGGCCTGTCACAGGATAAGATCCTGCACGCACTGGTTGGTCTGGCGTTTGGTGGCTCACTGATCTCAATCTTTGCCCGTCTCGGTGGCGGCATCTTCACTAAAGGTGCAGATGTAGGCGCTGACATTGTGGGTAAGGTTGAAGCCGGTATCCCTGAAGATGACCCACGTAATCCTGCGGTAATCGCAGATAACGTAGGCGATAACGTGGGTGACTGCGCAGGTATGGCAGCTGACCTGTTCGAGACCTATGCGGTTACCATCATTGCGACCATGTTACTGGGTGGCCTACTTATCCAGAACGCGGGTGAACTGGCGATTACCTACCCACTGGTACTGGGTGGTGTTTCCATCATCGCATCCATCATTGGTACTTTCTTCGTGAAAGCAACTGAAGGTGGCAAGATCATGACAGCACTCTATAAGGGCTCGATTGTCGCGGCAGTCATATCCGCCATTGCCTTCTATTTTGTTACGCACAATATGATGAGCGAAGTCACCATTGAACTGGCGCGTGGCGTAACCGCTTCTGCAACTGAGTTCTACTTCGCTGCTTTAATAGGCCTGGCACTGACAGTGGCCATGGTGGTTATTACCGAGTATTACACAGCAACTGAATACTCACCTGTTCGCAAAATTGCGGAAGCCTCAACCACAGGCGACGGCACCAATGTAATCGCAGGTCTGGGTATTTCAATGAAATCGACTGCAATGCCAGTACTGGCAGTATGTGCGTCTATCTGGGGCGCTTACTACTTCGCGGGTCTATATGGCATCGCGATTGCAGCCACCTCCATGTTATCCATGACAGGTATTATCGTTGCACTCGACGCTTACGGCCCTATTACCGATAATGCAGGCGGTATTGCTGAAATGGCCGAGCTACCTGAAGAAATCCGTAATATCACCGATGCGCTGGATGCCGTGGGTAATACCACCAAAGCAGTGACCAAAGGTTACGCGATTGGTTCTGCAGGTCTGGCTACACTGGTTCTGTTTGCGGACTACACCAACACGCTAGCCAATGCAGGTATGAACATTGCCTTCGACCTGTCTAACCATATGGTCATTATCGGTCTGTTTATCGGCGGTCTGATTCCTTACCTGTTTGGTGCAATGGCAATGGAAGCGGTGGGTCGTGCAGCGGGCGGCATTGTTAAAGAGGTACGTCGACAGTTTAAAGAAATGCCTGGCATTATGGATCGCACACAACAGCCGGATTACTCCAAGGCAGTTGATATGCTGACCATCGCAGCGATCAGGGAAATGATGATTCCATCATTACTCCCAGTTGCGGTACCCATTTTGGTTGGCCTGACACTCGGCCCAGCAGCACTGGGTGGTGTATTGATCGGTACCATCGTGACCGGTCTGTTTGTGGCGATCTCAATGACCACCGGTGGTGGCGCATGGGATAACGCCAAAAAGTACATCGAAGATGGTAATCATGGTGGTAAAGGTTCCGATGCTCATAAAGCCGCGGTAACTGGTGATACCGTAGGCGACCCGTACAAAGATACGGCGGGCCCTGCTATCAACCCACTGATTAAAATCATGAACATCGTAGCGTTACTGATCGTTCCTCTGCTTTAATCACTCTCAAAAAGAAAGCCACCTGCTGTAATCGCAGGTGGCTCTCTTAAATCACTTTTGATACAACGCTGATTAATGAGTTGTTGAGTTCAGTCTGTCCAGTACAAAATCCAGGAACTCGATGATCATCTCACCCGCATTAGAATCTTCAGCAAAGCGCTGTCTGCTGGATGAGTAATATACCTCGTAAAAAGTACCTTCTTCATGGGCAATACAGTACATTTTCTGGTTCCCCTTATTAAGCCGCCAGACAAAATACTCTTTATCCAGCTTGAAACTGAACTGATGACGCCCAAAAAGAGACTGAAAATTTTCGATATTGGGTTCGAAGAGTTTGTCCTGCATATCCTCATCTCCCGTCATCCCCCCGGTTAACCACTTGATGCAATGCTCGTTCTCCATGATATTGCATGAGAACATAAGCCGCTTTTCAATTTCGCTGATAATTTGATGCCCTGCCATTGTAATTAACTCCTGTTATCCATTTATGACCCGGCTTCATTGTCTTTTTTTGCCGGAACGTTAACTCATAGGCTATAAATGAGCGATTTGGAAATTAAATACAGTCAAACTGTGAACTGCCTAACAAATAAACAAAAACAGCTTATCTGTGAATGCAGTTCACCATCAGACAAATTTACAGGTATACTTCAGCTCAATATTCATTAAGCCACGTTTTATAGCCACTATGACCACTCGACACAGCCCAACAGAAATCAAACTTCACCAGAAATCCAGACTACTCGAAATTACATTTGACGATGGTAATAACTTTAAATATACCTGTGAGTTTTTACGCACACATGCAAAGTCAGCTGAAATTGAAGCATCTGATTTACCCGTATTCGGTAAAGCCGATGTACAAATCACACAAATTGAACCACAGGGCAACTATGCGCTACGCCTGTTTTTTGATGACGGTTATGATGCCGGTATTTTTCCCTGGGATTCACTCTATGACCTTGGCACTAATTACGACACGCTATGGTCCGAATACCTGGCAAGACTTGAAAAGCATGGACTACAAAGAAAACCATCGAACGCAAAAACACAGGAAGGACATATAAAAATTCGCCTGATGTATTTTATGACCAATATGCTGAAAGTTACCCGAAAGGAATCCGAAGAAATTGAATTACCCGAAAGCATTCGTGACGTTCAGGGCTTACTCAAGTTACTTCGATTTAGAGGCCCTGAATGGGAAACGATGTTTGCAGAAGACAGTTTGCAGGTGACTGTAAATAAACAGTTTGCAGAACTCTTCACGCGCCTTGATGACGGTGATGAAGTCGCACTGGTTCCACTATCTAAAGACATATAAAAACATTAATTAGCATATAAGGCTGTTCTAAATTTTAGTTCAGCCTGTACATATAAAATTAATAACTCCACATGCAATTACTCTTGATGAGTTACAAAGTTTGATTGAAATCAAACATTCTTTCATATTTTTTTTACGACTCACCATCAGCCTTAACTAATACTGTCTTTAGAATAAGAATAGTCTAATATTAGACACCTCAAAAACTGCTATAGGCAACTGTTTTTTAACATTATTTTCAGAATGTTTTTATCTCGTAGATATAAATCAAATAAATAAAAAATACTTATCTGGGTAAAGATAATTGTGTTTGTGTTTTGACTTTAAAGAGATTAATGTTCAATGGCCCATTAGGGTATTAAACCGGAATAACAGTATATTCAAATTTTTGAATACTGAAGCAGCAAAACAGTGATACACACCTTTGCTTCCGGGGAAACGGAATTTCCTTTTAAAGAATTCTGGCCGGTAATATAAAACCTGACAGATTCATTAACAGGGGGGCCCAACCGGCCACAAAAAATTAGTAATAGTAAATGACAAGTGTTTAAAGAAGCATGAATTTAAAAACTTTTTATTCGATGTGTCTTTAGCAAGTGTTTTTCATTATTACAAAAATGTAAGTCTTACAATAAACCAGCAAAGGAGCATACGAATGCCAACTTTCGTACGTACTGAAAAGTGTGATGGATGTAAGGGTCAAGATAAGACCGCTTGCATGTACATCTGCCCACA
>JBFHVQ010000045.1:0-25053 GCA_041589455.1 Gammaproteobacteria bacterium
ATACGAATAGCAGAGGCAATTAAAAACTGATCATTCTGTTGGGCATAAAAAAAGGAGGGGATAAACCCCTCCTTTTGCTACTAATTGCAATGGTGTTAGTAATTAGTCGCTTGGTTCTACGTTTTTGGTGTATGTAACAATATCGATGTATGTTGGTACAGTTACTTCAACATTGCCGGTAGTACCATTCACTTGAACACCAACCTGACCATTAGTACCGCTACCAGTAGTACCTGCTATAAATGCATCAGCTGTTGAATCTTCAGCTGCTGTAGCTTCAGTTTTAGCATTCAGGAAGGTTACCCAGTTATCTGTAGTCGCTTCAGATGGAAGTACATTGGTTACAATTTCAGTTGCATTTAACCAGCCAACTCTGTTTGTACCAGGCTGGTTTCTAGCGGCCTGCTCTTTCGCAAATTCACCCTGGATAAAGCCAAGTGCTGCATCAGCATTACCGGTTACCACGCCCATCTTGGTAGTGTTGATGTAGTTATTGTAAGAAGGAATCGCAATCGCGGCCAGAATACCGATAATCGCGATAACGATCATCAATTCGATAAGGGTAAAACCCTGGTTTTTCTTCATAGGAATCTCCTGTGTATGAAATATGCTTTTCTTATCACGTGCATAATAATAGTACATGTGATCAAAACTGCCTCTCTGAGGTTGTAAACAGTATTGCAGAGGCTGTGCCAGTTTTTCAAAAATCTCATAAATATTATATATATCAATAATATAGATTGTTTTTTGCTGTTCTGTATAGAATCGATGGGTGATGTGCCTATGTCATAATTGTCATATTGTGACAATTATGACAGGGCGGGTTTTGTCACAATTGGACTTTGTTGGACTTCTGGGCGATGACATAGACATTTTTACCAAACAGTCTTCCGGTGAGCTTGTCCAGAATACGGCTCAGGGGAAATGCCAGCCGGTCATAAAATATCAGTGCAGATCTGTTTATATCGCCCTGGTCATTGCCAAACCACTTATAGGCGAGTGTTGCAAAAAAGCCCAGAGAGTCGGCATAGTGTAGCTGGGAGATTTCAAAACCACCGGTAGTAATGATGTGTTTCAATGATTGCCGGGAGTAACGTCGATAGTGGCAGACTTTTTCATCCATACTGGAAAAGAGTATCTGCATGGCTGGCAGGTAAATTAGCAGTTGTCCGCCAGGCTTAAGTTTTGAGAACAGGCTGTGGATGATGGCCTGGTCGTCTTCGATATGTTCCAGTACGTTCAGGCTATAGATATAGTCCAGGCTATTATTGTCTATTTCATCGATATCAAGGTAAGCGGGTATCTTTTTACTGCGGATGACGTCTGCCTGTTTGCTATCAGTCTCCACCGCTTCTACAGAGTAACCTCTGGCGTGCAGGCGTTCTGCAAAGGTGCCTATTCCTGCACCGAAGTCGAGGATGCGGCTATTTTGCGTTGCGAGTCGCTCTACCAGATTAGTCAGGTACTGGTTGTAGTTAATGGCTTCTGCCATGATTTCCAGATTGTCGGTGCCGGTGTATTCATTCATATTCGTTGCTATTTTCTATCGACAGTTAGTTGGTGGCGTTACCGTTGTTTCTATAGACCCAGTAGTGAGAGCCGGTATAGTTAAACACAAGGCCAAAGAAGGCGCCAATAGCCAGTGGGATAACCGCAATACTTTTCAGTTGGGGAATTAACCAGATGACGAATACAAATACCAGCAGATTCAACAGTGCACCAACAATCTGGACCATCAGGTAGCGACTATATTCCTGGCCTTTAGACTGTTCGAGGGGGATTTGCATACGAAAGGTGTAAAGCCGGTTGAGTAACCAGGTCGTCAGTGTGGCACAGCTAAAAGAGCAGAGCCTCGATAAGTAAAGGTTATAGTCCAGGACATTAAACAGCAGCGTAAGAAGAGACGCGTCGACGATAAAACCCACGATTCCCACCAGTGCAAACTGCATGGCTTTGGTGGAGTGATGGATAAGCTGCTGTTTGACCACGCCTTAATCGTTGCCTGACTGTTTCGTACCAGGTGCGGGCAGGGACAGATAGTGTAGTCGCAGGGTTTCCTTGCGGCCGTGGGTGACGGTATCGAGGATTAGCCCAGAAGCAAAACTGATAAATGAAATAAGCATCATGCCGGTTGCCAGGATAGCCGTTGGAAAACGCGGAACCAGACCAGTTTCCAGAAAGGTTATAAACAGCGGCCAGGCGATGATCAGTGATGAAACAAACAGTAAGCCAGCAATGGCGCTAAAAAACTGTAGCGGTTTTTCTGCCTTGGTAAGAAAGAAAATCCAGCGCATAATTCTGAATCCATCGCGGAATGTACTGAGCTTACTTTCCGAGCCTTCCGGACGTGATGCATAAGGTGTATCAATCTCGGTAACAGGCATGCGTAATTCCAGTGCATGAACTGTGAGTTCGGTTTCAATTTCAAAGCCACCAGAAAATGCCGGAAAGGATTTAACAAAGCGTCGTGAAAATACCCGGTAGCCTGATAGCATATCTTTAAACTGATGACCAAAGGTGTGTGCGACCAGTGAGGTAAGTAAACGATTACCAAATTTATGCCCCTGTCGATAGGCGGCAGTTTCCTGAGTGATGCGTCGGCCATTCACCATATCCAGTTTGTCGGTTAACAGCTTTTCGACCAGTTTCGGTGCGCTGGGTGCATGATAAGTGGCATCACCATCAATCATTACATAGACATCGGCTTCAATATCAGCAAACATGCGGCGTACCACATTCCCTTTGCCCTGGTAACTCTCATTCTGCACAATAGCACCGGCCTGTCTGGCTTTTTCTACAGTGGCGTCACTGGAGTTATTGTCATAAACATAAATCGTTGCATCAGGAAGTGCATTGCGAAAATCATCGATCACCTGTGTAATGGTGGCTTCTTCGTTATAACAGGGGATAAGAACGGCTATCTGTGGTTGTGTCATAGTGGCCTTAATAAATGTAATTATTCAATGTTGAGTTTTTCCAGGCGATAGCGAAGCTGTCGCAGAGTCAAGCCCAGTAATTTGGCAGCGGCTGTTTTATTCCAGCGAGTCTGTTTCAGTGCTTTTTCAATCGCGGCTTTTTCCTGTGCTACCAGTGGTGACAGGTCATCTTGCTTATTAATCGCTTCAATTGGTGGCTGGTCTTTAGTAAATATTGTGTCATCTAGGGACGCCTGCTTTTCAGGTAAGTGTAGGTCGTCTTCATCGATAATATTATTTTCGGCCAGCGCAAGAGCGCGTTCCAGAATATTTTCCAGCTCTCGAATATTCCCCGGGAAGTCGTATTTTTGCAGTGCTTGTAGCGCAGCATCTGAAAAAGCTGGATTATCCTGAATGCCGTTTTTCTGGTTAAGCTTATGCAGAAAATAATTCGCTAATAGAGGAATATCTTCTTTGCGTTCGCGTAAGCTGGGTACCTGTAATTCGATGACATTAATACGGTAGTACAGGTCTTCACGGAATTTACCCAGTTTGACCAGCTGGGCCAGGTCTTTATGGCTGGCGCTTAAAATGCGGACATCAACCGCCTGTTCGTGCTGGTCTCCGATGGCGCGTATGGATTTCTCCTGAATCGCACGGAGTAGTTTGACCTGCATCTGTAATGGCAAGTCGGCGACTTCATCAAGAAATAACGTGCCGCCATTGGCAGCCATAAATAATCCATCTTTATCTGATGTGGCACCGCTGAAGCTGCCTTTGCGATGGCCGAAAAATTCACTTTCCATTAGCTCGGAGGGAATCGCGCCGCAGTTAACCGGAATAAATGCATTGCTGGCACGAGAGCCCTGCTGGTGAATTGCATGCGCTGTGAGTTCTTTACCACTGCCTGATTCACCTTTAATAAAAACGGGTGCCTGGCTACGCGCAAGCTTGGTGATTTTCTTGCGAAGCTCATCGATCCTTGGCGATTCACCCATAATTCTGAGTTCACTGTGATCTTGCTGATCTGTTGCAGATGATGATTGAGGTAAGTTGATTGCTGCAGTGATCAGATTGCGAAAAACCTGCAGGTCTACGGGTTTTGAAACAAAGTCAAAAGCACCGGCTTTTAAGGCCTTAATGGCAAGTTCCATATTGCCATAAGCGGTGATTACAGCGACAGGCAAGTTAGGATAATTCTGTTGAATAAACTCGACCAGCTCAATGCCATTACCATCGGGCAAGTTCATGTCAGTGATGCATAGGTCAAAGTCACCCTCATTTAACATTGATTTGGCATCGGTGACGGTGTGAGCAGTAGCAGTTTCAAGGCCCATTCGGCTTAAGGTGATCTCGGCGAGTTCACACAAGTCGGGTTCATCATCAATGATCAGGGCTTTGTTTATGGTTTTATTTGGGGTCACGTTGTCAGCTTGCTAATAATGTTGCGCGAATTGTTAGTTTCTTTACAGTGAATCATATCTGAGAACAGAATAAATAAAAACAATTGCCCGCTTATGTCGTCTGACTGGGCGATAAAAAGTGAATTCTAAAGGTGCTGCCTGAATTTTCTTTTTGTATATAATGTATTTTTGCACGGTTCGATTCCAGCATTTCCTTACAGATATATAAACCCAGGCCGGTACCAAGGGTGCTGGTGGTAAAAAATGGGTCAAATACCTGCTGCAGAGTTTCTTCATCTATACCAGGGCCATTATCTGTGATGTCAATATAGGGCTGGTGGTGCTCAGGTTCCAGAGCGCAGAGAATGTTGATCTGAATGTCTTCCAGTTTATGTTGGCTATGAATAATGGCGTTGCTGCAGATATTGTCGATGATCTGATTTAGCTGAATCGTATTGAACAGGATCTGAATATCTTCTTGCTGGAAAACAATTTCTAACTGATGCTCTTTGATTTTTTGGGCCAGGATAAATTCCTGTCTAAATGTTTCCATCCAGGGTTTCAGGTCAATGATTTCAGCCAGACTGTTTTGTTGGCGTGATAGCTGAAGAACATTTTGCACAACTTTATCGAGTCGTTGTACCTGGGTGTTAATGATTTTAGTCAGTTTGGTGTCTGATAAATCCAGCTCAGACTCCTGTAATAACTGTGAGGCATGATTAATTGCACTCAGGGGATTGCGAATTTCATGGGCAATACTGGCGGTTAAGCGACCCAGTGATGCCAGCTTGATCTGTTGGAATCGCTGATTAAGCTGGGTTGCATCTTCAAGAAATATTAATGTATCACCTGTAGCGGTTAATTTCCTGAAGCCCGGCTGGATATCCGGTAGTCCCTGCTTCTGTCGAATAGTATTCTGACTCATCTGGGGCTGCTCCTGCCATTCAAGAAATCGTGCATCCAGTGCAGGAAGTATATTTTCCAGAAGTGGTCGCTGTTGCAGGTCAATATTCCCTAACAGACTTTCCGCAGAGGTATTCGCCATTCGAATATGCCCGTCATTATCGACCACGATAATTCCGGTACGCATGTTTTGCAGTATGTCGGCATTGAGTTTCTGCAGGCTGAGAATGTCCTGTTTCTGTTTTCTTGCAAGCTGCTCTGATTCTTTGACCCGGGCTGATAACACTGAGGCAAGGAAACTGACAGCGAAAAAGACCAGTCCGAGCAAACCTGCACGGGTGTATTCACTGGCATCACTGGTGCCTGACATTAATTGAAAGGTCTGTTCCGCCAGTATGGCTATTGTCGCTAGTGCAGCAAATACAAAGGATTCACGAAATCTCAGGAATGTTCCCGTGGCAGTAACATTAATAATCAGCAGCATCATTAACGAGCTGCTAAGGCCACCACTAAAGTGGCTGAGAAGGGAGATTAAAATAATGTCACTGGTATTAGATAGAATCACCTGACTTTCAAAGTCTGGTCTGCGCTTGGCAGCAAGCAGGTAAAACAGCAGACTGCTCATTAATAGCGCTATTGCAGTAATCAGGAAACTTGAATTACCGGCACTACCCAGAAATGGCAGCCAGTCGATTTTCAAGTAGGCAACGAGCAGAGCCAGTGCGAGTAAAAAACGATAAGTATTAAATTGCCTGAGTGGACGCCAGGTCAGTGAACTTGAGTACTGAGTGACGGGCGAGTCATAGGGCTGATTACTAGTGTCAATCAACGTGACTGGTTCCAGTCTTCAAGGTGTTGCTGGCTGCAAAAATACTGCTGATTGTGCGAAATGGCATCGTCAACAGGGATATAGGTTTTACAGTGCGAGCATTGAACGGTGTCTTTATTTTGTAAAGGCTTGTTGCTAACCGGGGTTTGTTTCAGACGTTGTAAAACAGTTCTACTAATCCATAAAACTGCAATCACCAGAATAATAATTAAAACACTTCTAAACATATGAGTAGTGAAACCCTTTTTCCTGATAAAATCGACGAGTGCCTGGGTTATGACATAACAACAGGCTAATTTTTGTAACATTCTATACTAGAACACAGATTTATGACTGATTCGGTACAATTATGCCTGGTACAGGAACGCTTCCTGGTAGGTGATATTAAAGCTAATACTCGAAAAATCCTATCACTGATGCAACAGGCGGAGCAACAGGGTGCGGATATTGCGGTATTTCCCGAGCTCGCTCTGAGCGGCTACCCACCAGAAGATTTGTTAATGCGAGAAGGTTTCAGGCAGCAAATAGCGGGTGCGATTGATGAAATTGCCGCACACACGGGGCAAATGCGAGTAATCTTTGGTGCTCCGCGCCTTAAGCAGCATCAGCTGTTTAATAGCGCCATTGTCTGTGGTGACGGGCAAATACTGGGTGAGTATGATAAACACACGCTGCCAAATTACGCCGTATTTGATGAAAAGCGCTATTTTTCGCCCGGAAGTGAACCACTGGTCATCGAATGCAAACAGCGAAAACTGGGTATTGTGATCTGTGAGGATGCCTGGTTTAGCCGGCCCATTGAAAGTGCCCGAGAAGATGGTGCTGAAGCCATTATCATTCTGAATGCATCACCCTATCACCGAAATAAACATGAGCAACGACTCGATATGCTGAAACATCGTGTTGCAGAATCGGCTTTACCCATGTTTTATCTGAACCTGGTAGGGGGGCAGGATGAGCTGGTGTTCGATGGTGACTCACTGGTAATGGATGCCAGTTCAGAACTGGTTGGTCGTGGCCCGGACTTTGAGTCGGCTTTATTACACTATGCCTTCACACAGGATAACGCAATACAGCCAGTTGATACGTCGTTTCAGCAGCCAGAAAGTGAGTATGCCAATATTTATAAGGCGTTGGTCACAGCAGTAAAAGATTATGTTCAGGGTAATGGTTTTGATGGTGTGGTGATCGGTCTGTCTGGTGGTGTCGATTCAGCGCTAACACTGGCCATTGCCGCTGATGCGCTGGGGCCAAAGCAGGTGCATGCAGTGATGATGCCATCACGCTATACCGCGCAGATGAGCCTGGATGATGCCGCTGCGGAGGCTGAACTTCTGGGTGTAGATTATCGGGTTATCTCCATCGAGCCGACTTTTGAGGCTTTTCTATCGACCTTGCAGGACGATTTTGCCGGTACCGAAGCGGATACGACCGAGGAGAATATCCAGGCGCGTTGTCGTGGTGTGATCTTAATGGCGCTGTCGAACAAGTTGCACCGAATGGTGCTGACAACGGGTAATAAGAGCGAAATGGCAGTGGGTTACAGCACCCTGTATGGCGATATGGCAGGTGGTTTTGCACCACTGAAAGATGTGGAAAAACAGTTGGTCTATGCATTGTGTGATTACCGTAATCAGGTTTCTGCGGTTATCCCTCAGCGGGTGCTGGACCGTCCTCCTTCGGCAGAGCTTCGGCCGGACCAGCAAGATCAGGATAGCCTGCCAGATTATGCTATTCTCGATGCGATACTGCGTATGAGTGTTGAAGAGGATATGCCCAGGCAACAGATAATTGATGCGGGTTTTGATGCGGAGATCGTTGATAAAGTATTACGCATGGTGCAAATTAATGAATATAAGCGTCGTCAGGCACCACCTGGTGTACGTATAACGCAACGAGCCTTTGGCCGTGATCGACGCTACCCGATTACATCTGGCTATCGACGCCAGTAAATAAGTGTGTATTATTAAGCATTGGTTCAACAGACATTCGGTGTTCGTAATAATGAAAAAAATAGAAGCGATAATTAAACCTTTTAAACTCGATGATGTGCGAAGTGCACTAACTGAGGTAGGCATCACCGGTATGACTGCGACAGAAGTAAAAGGTTTTGGACGTCAGAAAGGTCACACGGAGTTATATCGTGGGGCAGAATATGTGGTCGATTTTATCCCTAAGGTAAAGCTGGAATTAGTGCTGGAAGATTCACGTGTCGATCAGTGTGTTGAAGTGATAATGCAGGCTGCACGAACCGGGAAAATCGGTGATGGTAAAATTTTTATTACTGATGTTGAAAATATTATTCGTATTCGTACTGGCGAAAAGGGTGCAGAAGCGATTTAGTTTGTATTAGCAGGCTGGTTTGATCGCCAGTTAGAATGCACGGCAATTTATTTTTTGGCCGTGTACTTTCCATGACTGCCCAGGTTGTTGTGAACTGATTCCAACGCGGTTCAACAGCGCTTTGTTCCTGATAGTTTGTAACCCAGTCCAGATTGTTTTCTTTTGTGATTTTTAGCTGACCAGTCTGTTTTCAAGGTTATTCTGTTTCACTGTTGTCCGCTTATCAGCTAAGTCAGGCTTATTGAACTGGCTTGTCCAGTTCATCGCTACCCAGTTCAGTGCTATCCAGAGAAGCGACTTTAATCTGCTCTGATTCTGTCTGACTATTGGTGTCGAGCACCAGTTGAGTATCTGCAGCAAGATCAGTTAGTCCAAGCATTTTGTAGGATTTGATCATTACTTTGAGGGCGGTGCGACTTGCTGGTGTATTGGGGTAATTTTCCAGTACGTACTGGCCGCGTTTGGCAGCAGCTAGCCAGGCATTACGTTTAAGATAGTAATTGGCTGCATGCAACTCAGCTTCAGCGATCTTGTTTCTGAGGTAAACCATGTGCTGGTAGGCATCTACTGCATATTTACTGTCGGGGTACTGCTCAACGAGCGTAGAGAAACTTTTAAGAGCATTGTGCATCGACTGGTTATCGTGCTGGGAGATATCACGGGGGAAGTATTTATCCAGAAAACCTTTGCCTCGTGTAAAATCTGCACGGCCTTTCAGGTACCAGGCATAGGCTACATTAGGATCTCGTGGGTTAAAGCGGATAAAGCGGTCTGCCGCAGCAATGGCAGACTCGGGTTCTTCGAACTTGTAATAGGCATAGGCGATATCCAGCTGTGCCTGGCGCGCATATGGGCTAAAGGGGAAACGTGCTTCAAGGTTTTCCAGGTGCGTGATGGCGGTTTCAAACTCGCCAGCTTTCAGGGAGCGTGAAGACTCATCGTAGAAGTCCTCGGCTGACCATTCGGCGTAAGGATCAACTTTTACCTCGCTGCAGGCGAGTAAAAACAGAGATAGAATAAGTACTGAAAAATGTCGAATCATAATGATTGGTAAATACACGTAAAAATATGAACCCTTATTATACTAGAGAAACTGTTAATGTCCGATGATAATTCCAGTGAAATCCAGGATGAAGTAATAACCGTCGATGTGCCTCTGGAATTTGCATCTCAACGATTAGACGCCGTACTGGTGAAAATGTTCCCTGATTACTCACGTAGTCGGCTTCAGCACTGGATAAAATCCGGTCGAATATTAGTCGACGGAGTACAGCCACGCCCGCGAGATAAGCTTATTGGCGGTGAACGAGTCGAGTTGCACATTGAGCATGAAGTGCTTGATGAGCAGGTAATGGCTGAGGAAATACCACTTAATATTGTCTATGAAGATGACGATATCATGGTCATTAACAAGCCAGAGGGTATGGTGGTTCACCCAGCGGCCGGGCACTCCAGCGGTACCTTGCAAAATGCCTTGCTGTATCATGATGAGCGGCTCCATGAAGTGCCCCGCTCAGGTATTGTGCACCGTCTTGATAAGGACACCACTGGGTTACTGGTGGTCGCCAAAAATCTCAAAGCTCATAAATCACTGGTCGAGCAGTTACAGGCGCGCACGGTGCATCGTGAATATCAGGCGATTGTATTTGGTCTGTTAACTGCGGGACGTACTATTGATATGCCTATTGGACGACATGGCCGTGATCGTAAGAAAATGGCAGTTAAACCCGAGGGCAAGCAGGCCATTACTCACTTCCGGGTGCTGGACCGTTATCGTGGACATACCCGTATCAGCGTTAAGCTGGAAACTGGGAGAACCCACCAGATTCGCGTGCATATGGCCTATGTAAAACATCCACTGGTCGGTGATCAGACCTATGGTGGTCGCTTGCAATTGCCGCCAGGCTGCAACGATGAATTAAAGACAGCGCTACGTGGGTATAAACGCCAGGCTCTGCATGCTCGTAAACTGGGTTTGATTCACCCTGCAACAGGCAAAGCCATGGAGTGGAAGATCCCACTACCAGATGATATGAAGCAGTTAATTGCGGTACTTGAGGCAGATGTTCCCGGTGCGCCAGAAGAGGAGGATGTCTTCTTCTTTGATGAGTTCCCAGAAGAATACACAGATGAATACTAGCGGTACCATTAACGTGCTACAGCCGGACTGGCCAGCACCACCGCAGGTACGGGCGATTTCAACCACGCGATCTGGTGGCGTGAGTGAAGGCTGTTACGCGGGACTGAATCTGGCCCTGCATGTGGAAGATGATCCGCAACATGTAGCGCAGAACCGGCAGCAGTTAATGAGTTGTATAAATCAGGAACAGTCACCGGTCTGGCTGGAACAGGTTCATGGTCAGAGAGTTGTCGATCTGTCATTAGTCGCGCAGGGTGAAGTGCCACAGGCTGATGCCAGTATGAGTCAGTCGGCAAAGACGGGGATTTGTACCGTAATGACTGCTGACTGCCTGCCTATATTGATCTGTAATCGCCAGGGAACCCGTGTTGCCGCGGCGCATGCAGGTTGGCGTGGGCTAGCAGAAGGTGTTATTGAGTCTACCATCAAGGCATTACAGCAACCTGCTGATCAGTTACTGGTCTGGTTAGGCCCTGCTATTGGCCCCGAAGCATTTGAGGTAGGTGATGACGTCAGGGAGGTGTTTTTGCGTCAGCATTACCAGACGGAAGCCGCATTTGTTAAACATCGCCCCGGGCACTATATGGCAGATATCTATCAGTTGGCCAGAATTCGTTTGTCCCTGATGGGAATAGAATCAGTGTATGGCGGAGGTTACTGTACCTTTAGTGATGCAGATCAATTTTTTTCTTTCCGTCGAGATGGAAAAACAGGTCGCCAGGCCAGTATGATCTGGTTAACAAAAGAATAATATGGGTTTGAGATTAATTCAGGGGGAATTCCATGAAATGGTCAGTTTTAACACTGGTGGGTGCTGATCGACCAGGTATTGTATCGGCAGTGACGGGTGCTTTATTTAAAGCCGGGTGTAACCTGGGTCAGGCATCGATGATGCGACTGGGGGCTAATTTTGCGATTATGCTCAGGGTGTCTCATCAGCCGGGTGATGACCTGCGAGCTATTCTGGATGATACCTGTGAATCCCTTAATTTGCACCTGCATATCGATGATGATGTCGAGTCGAGCATAAATAATGAAGAGCCGGATGTACAGGTAACGGTTTATGGCGCCGATCGTAGCGGGATTGTCGCTGAAGTGACCGGAGCCCTGGCAGAGGCGGGACTTAATATTATTGACCTTGATACTGATATGGCAGGTAGTACAGAAAAGCCAATCTATATCATGAGCGTAGAAGGCATAGCTAGTCAGGGTGTAGATGCTCTGCATAATGCGCTTGAGTCATTAAATCTGGATATTGATGTCAATATCGATGAAATCACCACACTCAGGGGGTGATTAATGGAGATTCTGACTTATCCTGACCAGCGACTGAAGTTGCTTTCAGAGCCGGTTGAGAATATTGATGAACCGGTACTGACATTTATTCGTCAGCTGGAAGCAACTCGACAGGCTGGCCCATCAGCAGTAGGCATTGCCGCACCACAAGTGAATCATTTACAGCGTATTGTTATTGTCGATGTGTCCACCCTGAAAAAGCCGGTAGATAATCATGGGCATATGATTATGGTTAATCCAGAAATTACAGAATGGGATGGTATGGCGATGGGGCGTGAAGGCTGTTTATCGGTACCTGATTTTACGGGCAATGTGATTCGTGCCGAAGCCATCAAACTAAACTTTCTCGATGAGACAGGGCATAAAAACCAGATCGAAGCGACCGGCTTTGAAGCCAGGGCAATTCAACATGAGCTGGATCACCTGGATGGGATGTTATTTCTGGATAGGCTGGTGAGTAGACGAAGTGATCTTTTTAAGCGGAAAAACTATAAAAAATAACAAGATATAGAACTTTCTTGTGGCTTTAGATAGAAAATCATCTACTATTAGTAAAAACATTATAATGAGCCGCCAATGCCGCAAGGATTAAACCTCGACCCTCAACAATCAGCTTCACTGACAATCAGCCTGTGCAACATCGGTCTGTGCGACTTTTGTTTGCCGCCAGCTCCCAGTCTTAATTTCACCAGTAACTGGGCTAGCATTCTCGGCTACCGCCCGGAAGATATTCCTAAAGCAGAAATTTTTCAGAGCTGGTGGGGGCAACAGATTCACCCCAATGACCATGCCAGAGTCATAAGCCTGTTTAATCGACTGTATTCTGGTGACCTGAAAAAATTAAACTGCAGCTTCAGGGTCCAGCACAAGCTGGGTGACTGGATTGATGTTGAAGTGATGGCCACGGTTGTCAAACGTGATGATGAAGGCTGGGCAAGACATGTATTTACCGCGATGCGTGATTTACGAAATAGTGAAAATCGTTATAAACGCATTGTCGAAAATCTAAATGAAGGCATCTGGGTTATTGACCGTTATAACAATATCCAGTTTATCAATCAGGCGCTTTCTGAAATGCTGGGTTATCAGGTTGACGAAATGCTGGGGCGGCCCATCTTTGAGTTTATAGATGAAGAAAATGCCGAGATTCTGAAACAGCAAATGATGGAGCGTAAACGAGGTAAACCAGCAATTTATGAAATGGAGCTTCTGCATAAGCAACAGCACAGTGTACCGATACAGGTTGAATCGGCCAGCCTGCAGGATTATCAGGGTATCTATGATGGAATGGTTGAAGGTATTAAAGACCTGACAGATATAAGAAGTCAGCAACTTAAACTAAAAATGCTTTCATCTGCCGTAGAGCAAAGTGGCTCGATGGTGTTAATCAGTAACCAGGATGCTGAAATAGAATATGTTAATCCAAAGCTCTGTCAGGTATCGGAATACGCCCAGGAGGAGCTGGTTGGAAAAAACGCGAAAATTTTTCGTCCAGATGATATCGATATGGAAATGCTTTCTGATCTCTGGGCTAATATTAGTGCCGGCGATGAATGGCAGGGAGAAATTCAACTACGCAAAAAAAGCGGAGAATGTATCTGGGTGCTGTTGTCTATATCTTCGATATTGAATAAAAGAAACCAGATAAGTCACTTTGTGACGGTCTGCGAAGATATCTCCCAGCTTAAGGAAGCGCGTATGCGCATGGAAGAACTGGCTTATGTTGATAGCTTAACCGGACTCGCCAATCGCGTACTGTTTCGTGACCGACTGGAACAGGCATTAAAAAGTTTACAACGTTCAGGCGGAAGCGCTGCATTACTGTATCTGGATCTGGATGAGTTTAAACGTATTAATGATTCAATGGGGCACGATGTAGGTGATGCGCTGCTAATGAAAGTAGCAGAATCATTAAGGCAATGTGTACGCCATCAGGATACAGTTGCACGTATGGGCGGCGATGAGTTTGTTATTCTACTGACAGATATAGATGGTATGTCTGGTGCCTCATCAGTTGCGCGTAAAATTCTAGAGACGATGGCATGCCCAATTAAGCTTTTAAAACATGAAATTTTAATTACACCTAGCATCGGCATAACCCTGGCACCGGAAGATAGCCTGAATGCAGATATTCTGTTGAAAAATGCAGATATGGCAATGTACAAGGCAAAGTCCTCAGGGCGAAATAATTATCAGTTTTTCACTGAGGAAATGAATACGCAAATTGTTGATAATTTAATTATTGAGAATGATTTGCGACGGGCAATTGATAATGATGAACTTTATATAAAATACCAGCCCAAATGCTCGATCGATGATGGTAAGCTGGTCGGCGTAGAAGCGCTAGTTAGATGGAAACACCCGGAAAAAGGTGAGCTTTCACCAGAGTTTTTTATTCCTATTGCCGAAACTGCCGGCTTAATGGTGAAACTGGGGCGCTGGGTGTTGCGTAATGCCTGTAGGGAAGTTAAACAGATGTACCACTCTGGCTTGCCCACAATTGAACTGGCGGTTAATTTATCAACTCGACAGTTTCGAGATACAAATCTGATTGAAACGATTCAGGATGTATTAAGCGAAACCGACTTCAGGGCGTTGAATCTGGACCTGGAAATTACTGAAACAACCTTGATGGATCAGATCGACCGTGCAGTTGAGTTACTGAAGAAAATCAAGGCATTGGGCATTTCAGTTACCATAGATGATTTTGGTACGGGCTATTCATCGCTGAATTATCTTAAGCGCTTGCCGCTTGATACCTTGAAAATTGATAAAACTTTTATTCAAGAAATTCCAAACGACAAAGACGATATGGAAATCTCAGCAGCGGTCATTGCAATGGCGCATAAACTGGGTTTGAAAGTTGTTGCCGAAGGTGTCTCTACACAGGAACATTGGGATTTTCTTAAAAAGAATCAGTGTGACATTGCACAGGGATATTTATTGGGTAAGCCGATGTTGAGTGCTGAGATTATTGAGAAATATAAGTAGTGGTTGTGTTTTTAACTCTATTTATAGCAATAAAAAATCTTTTCAGAGTAATTGTTTTTTGTATTCGTTGATTTTTTCATTTGTTCTGATGATTTTTCACCATCCCCAAACTTGTTTGTCGGTGATCTAGTTTTTCTACAACCTCTTAGTTAAGTTAGTGCCTGATATTTTTGTTTTCGCCTTTATGGCGAGTTACTTTTCTTTATGAAAGCCATCCCTGGCTTTCACCCTTCGGGCCAGGCCGAGCCTGTTCTTAAATGCTCCATGCATTTCAGCTAATAGCAAAAGAAAAGTAACCAAAAGAATGCCACTCCCAATGGCCTTGCCCTCGTAAACAGCAACGAGGGTTCCCGAAAATTGTGCAGGCGGTTTGATTGTTTCTAAAGCTCTGTTGTTTTGTTATCTTCGTTACCGGGTCGGGCAGATGCGCCATCCCGGTAACGAAGATAGTAAAATGACAGGTGTTCATAAGTAGGAATAACTTCGACAGACTGGCCGGGAACCCTCATTCGCTTTTTAATGAGGGCAAGCGTGCCGGGATGGCATTTCTTTGCCTACTTTCTTGTTGCTAAAGACAAGAAAGTAGGTCGCCAGAAAGGCGAAAACAAAAATATCAGGCACTAACTTAACTAAGAGGTTGTAGAAAAACTAGATCAATAACAAACGCATTCATAAATGACAAAACTCATCAACTAAACCAGGAGGCAAAATGCTTTTTCAAAAAGAAATCCTCCAGTCACATAAATGCTTGTTTTAAATCAATAAATTCACCCTTTGCAAATAGAAAAAACGATCCCCCTTGAATTACTGTGCTTTAACCCCTATTTCATAGCTAATAGAAATGTATATGAGGCTATACCATGAGAATGGATAGATTAACCAGTAAATTACAGATGGCTCTTTCAGAAGCGCAGTCACTTGCGGTCGGTAGAGATCATCAGTTTATTGAACCTGTTCACCTGATGCTGGCATTACTGGACCAGGATGGTGGCACGGTCAGACATTTGTTAACGATGAGTAATGTCAACGTTAATGGCTTGCGTTCGAAACTTGGCGAAGAGCTGGAGCGCCTGTCTCAGGTTGTTGGTAATGAGGGGGATGTACACCTTTCAAGTGACCTCGGTCGTATTCTGAATGTGACTGACAAACTGGCGCAGAAGCGAAAAGATGAATATATCTCAAGTGAGTTGTTTGTACTTGCCTGTATTGACGATAAATCACGTATTGGTGATGTATTGCGTGAATTTGGCGCACAGAAACAGGCGCTGGAAAACGCCATTGAAAAAGTGCGTGGTGGACAGAAAATTGATGACCCTAATGCAGAAGATCAACGCCAGGCACTGGAGAAATACACGATTGACCTGACTGAACGTGCAGAACAGGGAAAGCTGGATCCCGTTATAGGACGTGATGAAGAAATTCGTCGCACCATTCAAGTACTGCAACGTCGTACCAAAAATAACCCGGTTTTGATAGGTGAGCCCGGTGTTGGTAAAACGGCGATTGTAGAAGGCCTTGCGCAACGTATTGTAAACGGTGAAGTGCCAGAAGGCCTGACTAATAAGCGTCTGCTTTCACTGGATATGGGGGCATTGATTGCGGGTGCTAAATACCGTGGTGAATTTGAAGAACGGCTTAAGGCGGTTTTAAATGACCTGGCAAAACAGGAAGGGCAAATTATCCTGTTTATTGATGAAATTCATACCATGGTCGGTGCCGGGAAATCAGAAGGGGCAATGGATGCTGGTAATATGTTGAAGCCAGCATTAGCGCGAGGCGAGTTGCACTGTGTGGGGGCCACAACGCTGGATGAATATCGACAGTATATTGAAAAAGATGCGGCACTGGAGCGTCGTTTCCAGAAAGTACTGGTTGATGAGCCATCAGTGGAAGATACCATAGCTATTTTACGTGGCTTAAAAGAACGTTATGAAGTACATCATGGTGTGGATATTACCGATCCGGCGATTGTTTCGGCGGCAGTGTTGTCGCATCGCTATGTAACAGATCGTCAGCTACCAGATAAGGCGATTGATTTAATTGATGAGGCGGCGAGTCGTATTCGTATGGAAATTGATTCCAAGCCAGAAGTTATGGATCGTCTTGAGCGTCGTCTGATCCAGTTAAAAATTGAACGTGAAGCTCTGAGTAAGGAAGATGATAAAGCATCCAAAGAGCGCCTGTTAAAACTGCAGGATGAAATAGACAAGCTTGAACAGGAGTATCAGGAACTCGATGAAGTCTGGACCTCAGAAAAAGCGGCATTACATGGCACCACAAGTATTAAGGAACAGCTGGAACAGGCCCGATTAGAACTGGAAACCGCGCGTCGTGCTAATGATCTGGCGCGCATGTCGGAATTACAGTATGGGCGTATTCCTGAGCTGGAAAAGACGCTCGATATGGCGTCTCAGGTAGAAATGCAGGAAATGACCCTGTTGCGTAATCGGGTCACGGAAGAAGAGATTGCTGAAGTGGTTTCCCGCTCTACCGGTATTCCAGTAGCTAAAATGATGGAAGGCGAAAAAGATAAACTGCTGCGTATGGAGCAGGAGATCGGTAAACGAGTGGTCGGGCAGAATGAAGCCGTAGCGGCGGTATCTAATGCGATTCGGCGTTCACGAGCAGGTTTGTCAGACCCTAATCGTCCGAATGGTTCTTTTCTGTTCCTTGGCCCAACCGGTGTGGGTAAAACTGAGTTAACCAAAGCGCTCGCCAGCTTTCTGTTTGATACGGAAGATGCGATGGTGCGTATTGATATGTCCGAGTTTATGGAAAAACACTCGGTAGCGCGGCTGATTGGAGCGCCTCCGGGTTATGTCGGTTATGAAGAAGGTGGCTACCTGACGGAAGCAGTACGTCGCAAACCCTATTCCGTTATCTTGCTGGATGAGGTGGAAAAAGCTCATCCGGATGTTTTTAATGTTTTGCTACAGGTGCTGGATGATGGTCGTCTGACAGATGGTCAGGGACGTACCGTTGATTTCAGAAATACAGTTATCGTAATGACGTCTAACCTGGGCTCTCAACAGATTCAGGAATATGCAGAGAAGAATGACTTTGAGGGAATGAAAGCGGCAGTAATGGATATTGTGGGTCAGCATTTCCGTCCCGAATTCATTAATCGCGTCGATGAGTCTGTGGTGTTCCATCCATTAGGTCGCGAGCAAATTCGTTCTATTACCGCCATTCAAATTGAATACCTGCGCCACCGCCTGCAGGATAAAGATATGGATCTGCAGCTCAGTGAAGCGGCGCTGGATAAGCTGGGTGAAGCTGGGTTTGATCCGGTATATGGTGCGAGACCATTGAAACGTGCGATTCAGCAGAGTCTGGAAAATTCATTAGCACAACGTTTATTGCAAGGTGAGTTTATGCCCGGTGATGTAATTGTAGTTGATGTCGATGGGGATGCGTTGAGCTTTAAGCGTGGCCCTAAGTCGAAACAAGCGGCCTGATCAAATGGCAGGTTCAGCCAGGCTGGACCTGCTGTTATTCGTAGCGCTGATCTTTATTGAAATTTTCCGTAATGTACTTAATTGATTCATTGACGGCTTTTTTTGCATTCTCTACCATTTCAGCGCGTTCATCAGGTGAAAGGTAAAAAGCCATATCAATTTCGTGCCTGACATAACGTGCAGGTAATTTGCTCAATGCGTAGCAGGCGACATCGAGAATAAAGTCCGTCGAGGTGTTCTCTAGTGAATCAAATGCTTCATTTCTCAGGTAATCAATGACCAAGTGTTCGTAATAATTATCGATACTACTGAAATCCATGTGGTGGCCTCTAGTTTTTTGATTAAAGTATAGTCTGGCTAACTGAGGTTTTCAGAATCTATTTCTGATTGATCAATCACTTCTCGAATATATTTGAAAATCTGTCTGGCGGCACTGGGCGGCTTATTGGCCTTCTGCTCTTTCTGTGCGTTGCGGCTTAGCTGACGAAGGTGGTGACGGTCGGCGGAGGGATAGGCTTCCATAAACGCATTAATACCCTGATCGCCATTCTCAAGGATATTATCGCGCCACTTTTCCATACGCTTGAAGTCAGCATTATGGATGTCGTGTTTGTGCAATACTCGATTTAGCTGTTGTTCAAGTGGCTCCGCATCAAGGTTGCGAATGATTTTGCCAATGTACTGCTTCTGTCGTTTCAGAGCACCGTAGGATTTCATGCGCTGGGCTTCTTCAATAGCCCGGCGTAATTCATCATCCATTTCTATCTGTGATAACTCGTCGCTATTAAGGGCAATCATGCGCTCGCCTATTTCCTGCATTGCATCGCAGTCTTTTTTGCGTTGGGTCTTGCTGACCCAGTTGCCTTCTTCATCGTAAAATTCAGTCATGATGTCCTGTTAATACTTCGGTTGTAAAATTGCTTAGCACCAGCTTGAGGTGTAGCTTGTCTTTTTTATACTGTTCAATTTTCAGTGGCAGATAATAATGCTCGCTAGATAACCAGACATAGGAGATTCGACTGCTGCCATCTCTCCAGGTTTTAAATTTTAAGGTGCTGTGTTTGTCGCCGGCAAGCTCGATGGTTTCTTTTTTTAGTAGAGTATAGTGGTAGTGATGTAGTTTGCCCTTATCTGCAATCAGGTACTGATTCTGTTTGGTCTTCGGGTCTTTTAGCAGGTCTGCGCTCATCAGTAAGGGTAACATATGGCGCCCCCAGACTACCTGGTCAGCCTTTATTTGGTGCTGTTGGTGGCGGTAAAGGGTATTGATTTCAGCCTGCTCCGGGGCGAGCCAGTTAAATTCTATATGTTGATTTTTTTCATCTTTATGTTCACGCTCGGCGCGAAAGCTCTGTTGCCGAAGTTTATCTGCAGGTGCTTCAAAAGGTCTGTCAAGCTGGCTGGTTTCCTGTAGATCATCACTGACAAATAATGCAGCAAATCCCTGGGCGCGTGTGGTTGAGTGATAAGTGATCTGTTGTTCGGTACGGCTCAGCTGGTTATGCATTTCACCTATCAGGCTGCCAAATTTTTCAATTTCATAGACGCTCTGGTGATTAGCCGGGAGCATAATGTCATTTGCGGCCAACAGGGACGGGCTTATTAGTATTAATAAGAAGCGGCTGAGAGTGTTTAGGTGCTGGCTTATTCTACTAGCTGGTTGTTTATCCATTTTAATGGCTGGTCCAGTATTTTTTTATCCAGATAAACCTGCTGGTTTATCACTTCTAGTCGATGTTGTGCGACCCATTCAATGACCATAGGATAAATAATATGCTCTTGCTGGTGTACACGTTGTTGCAAACTCTGTTCGGTGTCTTTATCGGTAACATCGATCACTGCCTGTAAGACCAATGGTCCACCATCGAGTTCATTGCTGACATAGTGAACACTGACACCATGTTGCTGTACTTTGGCTTCAAGTGCACGGCGGTGCGTATCAAGGCCGCGAAATTCGGGCAGCAAGGAAGGGTGTATATTGAGCATTCTACCTTCATAGTGTTTCACAAAGTCGTCGGTTAGAATACGCATAAAGCCTGCCAGTATCAGCATATCAGGCTGGTAGCTATCAATGCACTGAATCATCGCCTGATCGAAGGCTTCACGGCTTTCAAACTGGGTGTGATCCAGCGTCTCGGTAGGGATGCCTGCCTGCTGTGCCCGTTCCAGGCCTTTAACACCCGGGCGATTACTGAGCACAGCGGTAATTCGTGCATGCAACTGGCCATTAGCGATGGCATCGATAATGGCTTGTAAATTACTGCCAGTGCCAGAAATTAGCACGACCAGGTTTAGCTTGGGGTGGTTCATAAGACGCTTGATATGTTGCTATTACTCGATGATGACATCCGCGGCGCCGTTCGAGCTGGTAATCTGCCCCAGGCGGAACGCAGACTCGCCAGCATTTGTCAGTATTTCTATAGCAGTATCGACTTCTTCTTCAGCAAGTACCAGTACCATGCCAATACCGCAATTAAAGGTACGATACATTTCCTGAATATCTATATTTCCCTGTTGCTGTAGCCACTTGAAAACTTCGGGCATTTGCCAGCTGTTTGCACTGATCTGGGCGCGAGTATTTTCAGGCATAACACGAGGCAGGTTCTCTAACAGACCACCACCAGTGATGTGGGACATGGCATGAATATCAACCTGATCCAGCAGGGCGTGGATGCTTTTAACATAAATTCGGGTAGGTGCGAGCAGCGCCTCACCCAGTGTGCTGTCACCGCAGGCTTGATCAAGATCTGCCTGGCTTACTTCAAGTACCTTACGGATTAATGAGTAGCCATTCGAGTGTGGGCCTGAAGAGCCGATGCCGATCAGAACATCACCAGCAGCGACCTTGCTGCTATCGATAATCTGCTGTTTTTCAACGATGCCAACACAAAAGCCTGCCAGGTCGTAATCACCTTCGCCGTACATGCCGGGCATTTCGGCGGTTTCACCACCGGTCAGTGCAGCGCCAGCTTGATGACAGCCTTCAGCAATGCCTTTAATTACATCGGCTGCAACCTGGTTATCCAGCTTACCTGTTGCATAGTAGTCGAGGAAGTAGAGTGGCTCAGCACCCAATACCAGTATGTCATTGACGCACATCGCCACCAGGTCGATGCCGATGGTGTCATGACGTTGCATCTGCATGGCCAGTTTAAGCTTGGTGCCCACGCCATCAGTGCCTGAAACCAGTACTGGTTGCTGGTAACGATCCAGCGGTATTTCAAACAAAGCACCGAATCCACCCAGGCCGCCCATCACTTCAGGGCGCATGGTTCGAGCCACATGGGGCTTGATCTGTTCTACCAGTTCTGCGCCTGCGTCAATATCGACACCGGCATCACGGTAACTTAAAGATTGGTTGTTGGATTTGTTTGAATCAGTTTGAGACATTGCGAACCCGATAAGCATGACAATTAAAAGATGTGGTATTGTACATCTTCCTGACATGGGTCACGAATTAAAATGAACGTTAAGACAGTATTTTTCAGCATATTTTTACTTTTTATCCTGCCGTTGCAGTTGCAGGCATCTCGTATCACTCAGATTTATGAGGTTACACAGCCGGTTGTTAGTCAGCAGAATAACATCCGTAATGCCGCCTTCGAACAGGGTTTGATCGAAGTTCTGGTAAGGGTTTCTGGTAGTAGCCTTGCACCGACCCAGCTAGACATCACGAAGGCACCTCGATTGGTCAGGAAGTACCGTTTTCAGTTGATGGAGCAGGCTGAAATTGATGATCATATGAAACGAAGCAACACGCTGGTGGCGCCTAAATATAAATTGTGGATGCAGTTTGATGATGGCAAGGTGAAGCAGTTACTGAAAGATAATGGCCTGCCCATCTGGGGTTATCAACGGCCCGATGTGCTGGTATGGCTGGCAGTGCAGGACGGTAAGAATCGTTATCTGCTAAAGGCGTCTGACCGGTCTATTATTAAAGATGAGGTGGACCAGCAAGCCAGAAAACGTGGATTACCTATAGTCTGGCCTAAATATGACGCAAATGATAAAGCCTCGTTAAAGTTTATTGATGTATGGGGACAGTTCTGGGAGCCTGTGCTCGAAACCAGCCAGAATTATCCTGTTAATGGTGTGTTACTAGGGCGCATGAACTGGAGTAATGGGCGCTGGCAGGTTAGTTGGTCACTGTCTCTTGAGAATAAAACTGAAAACTGGCAAGTCAGTGCAGTAGACCTGCAGCAGCTAATGAGTAACGGTATTGGGGTGGCAACAGATCATATTTCTGGTCGCTTTGCAGTGTATGCTGATAACCTCAATCAGGAAGAATTGCTGGTGCGGGTGATCAACCTGAAGAATATAAAACAGTATGCCATCGCTACCAACTACCTGTCATCGTTGGCACCAGTGAAAAATGTGTTTGCTACGGATGTACGGGAAGATTATGTCGACTTCCATCTAGAACTCAGCGGTGATGAGGATGACCTGAAACGCATTATCGCTCTTGGCAAAGTATTGACACCAGATACAACGACTGTTCATCAGCCTGCCAGGGTGCCCGAAATGGATGCTGAAGCAGGTCCTGCGCTTGAGTTGCCCAAATTTGAAGTACCACAACTACTTCCCAAACAGCATATATTGCAATACAGGATAAATGGATGAGCCAGATCACGGACTCACAGAAGTGGCTGGTGTTATTTGGTCTGTGTCTTAGTGCCTTTCTGTTGTATCTGCTTTCTCCTATCCTGATGCCGTTCTTTACTGCAGCACTGTTAGCTTATCTGGGTGACCCGGTGGTCGACAGGCTGGAGAGAAAGATGCCTCGTAGTGCAGCCGTGACCATTGTGTTCACGGCGCTATTTGCCGTTTTGACGGTCTTGGGTTTCCTGGTATTTCCGCTGTTAGCACAGCAAGTGACGTACCTGTTACAAAATATTCCGGGTTATATCGATCATATTCAGCAACATGTGTTACCCGCAGTGAGCGCGCAGCTGGGAATTGATAGTACAGCGATTGATCTGGAGTTAATCAAGAACCTGTTCAAGGCGCATTATGCACAGGCCGGTGGGCTTGTCTCTAAGGTGGTTACATCGATCGCTGAGTCGGGCATGTTGCTGGTTGCCTGGAGTGCCAATCTGGTGCTGATCCCGGTAGTAACGTTTTATTTATTACGTGACTGGGATTTACTGATCGCACGTATTGATGAACTGCTTCCTAGAAAACCTCAGCCAGTGATTGCTCGTCTTGCCAGAGAATCTGATGAAGTACTGGCTTCGTTTTTACGAGGCCAGTTAATGGTGATGTTGGCACTTGGTATCGTTTATTCCACAGGCTTATGGTTTATTGATCTTGAACTGGCATTGTTAATTGGTATGCTCGCCGGCATGGTCAGTTTTGTACCTTATCTGGGTTTTATTGTTGGTATTGTTGCAGCCAGCGTGGCAATGCTGCTGCAAACCCATGAACTGATTCAGCTGGTACCTGTGGCCATTGTATTTGCAGTGGGGCAGATGCTGGAAGGCATGTTGTTAACACCATTGCTGGTGGGGGACCGAATTGGTTTGCATCCTGTCGCGGTCATTTTTGCCGTGCTGGCGGGTGCGCAACTGTTTGGCTTTGTCGGTGTGTTGCTGGCATTACCGGTAGCGGCAGTTCTGGTGGTTTTATTACGCCATGTGCATGATGAGTACAAAGCCAGTACAATCTTTAATAATTCCTGATTTCTTTTATATCCTGTTGTTTTGTTCTTAATATGTATACACAGTTAGCTCTCGATCTACAGCTCAAGGAAAGTTTTACTTTTGATAATTTAATCACAGGTAATAACCAGCTATTAATTGATCTGTTAAAAAGTCAGATGGTCAGCAATGAAAATCAGGTCTACATCTGGGGACTGCACAATAGCGGTAAAAGCCATTTATTGCAGGCAATATGTCAGTACCTGAATCATGACAATATTAATGTCAGTTATCTGCCGTTACGTCAGATGATCGACTATTCACCAGAAGTTTTTCAGGGGCTGGAAAATTTACAGGTGGTCTGCATCGATGACGTCGAAGTGTTGCAGGGAAAGTCAGACTGGCAGGAAGCGATGTTTGATCTGATTAATCGGATGCGTGAAAATCAGCGTCGACTCATCTTAACGGCCAATCAGCCTCCCGCAGAACTGAGTCTGGAATTAAAGGATCTGACTTCGCGCCTGCAGTGGGGGCCGGTATTTCGTTTGCATGAAATGGATGATCTGGAAAAATCTCAGGCACTACACTTACGTGCGCAGGCCAGGGGTTTTGAGTTATCCGATAAGGTAATCAATTATCTTTTAAAAAATTATAATCGTGATATTGCAGATTTGTTTGATATGTTGGAAACCCTCGATAAAGCGCAATTGCAGCAGCAACGTAAACTTACCATTCCATTTGTCAAATCGGTTTTAGGTTAAGCTGATTCTTGTCGTAACAATTTACTATTAGAAAATTATATTTATTGTTTTACACTAGGGTGGTTAGGTCGTTGATATTGTTTTGGGGTGTTTGTTCGATCAAGTTTATGACTGATTAATTTCTGATGTTTTTTGCCCAGTGTTGGTAGTTGATTTCTTAATTAGCATGACATAGTGGTGTTGATATTCTGAATAGCTATTATGTTCTAAACCTTCTGTTTCAATAACTTCTTGTCATTCCTGAATGTGTTTGTTGGGGGTTTAGTCGTTTGTTATCAAGCTCATAGTGAAGTTAGTGCCTGATATTTTTGTTTTCGCCCTGATGGCGACCTACTTCTTTGTCTATAGCAACAAAGAAGTAGGCAAGAAAATGCCACC
>JBFHVQ010000046.1:0-24746 GCA_041589455.1 Gammaproteobacteria bacterium
AATTGAGTCCCTGGCTTGCCAGTTTATTCGTACATCCAGACTGGAGACAACAAGGTATAGCAACTCAGTTAATTTTACATATTCAGGCAATTGCAAAACTTTGAAATATTAAACGTCTCTATTTATTTACACCGGATCAGCAAGAATTTTACGCGCGTAGAGGGTGGCACCAATTTGAACATTGTCTGTACCATGGCGAAGAGGTTGATATTATGTATTATGATTTAAGCGAGGCGACTTGATATGAATCGAATACAAGATTTCAGTTTACATACTGCCGAACTTAACGATAGTACGCGTATTAACCAGCTATTACTAAAAGGACTGCACCAGTATATTGATGACAACGAAACCAGAAAAACACACTTTTTTATGGGACGCTATGAAAATATATATATAGATGAACAACAGATACCGGCGATTCGAGAAGTGCTCGATGCATGCATTGAATTTAGCTCACAAATTCTTGGCGTGTCACCAGACACTTTAAAAGCTGGACTCTGGTTTAATGTAATGGGACCCGGTGATAAAACCACACTACACCAACATGATGATGACGATGAATTATTATCAGCGGTCTATTATGTAGACACCCCAGATAATTCTGGTTTTCTTAAAATCGGCAAACAGGCCGTATTAAGTAGTATTACTCCCAAAGCCGGCATGTTTGTTTTTTTTCCGCCCAATATGCCACATGAAGTTACTGAGAATTTCAGCTCGCACAAGCGCGTTTCACTGGGCATTAATATCGGACCCGCTGTGTCACAAGAGGCTGATCAAGAAGCACCTTAAGCAGGTGCTTCTTTAATTACCTAAGACCAGCCAGCCGCTTCAGCTATCGCCTTACCAAGCTCTGCAGGTGACCGGGTGATGGCAACGCCTGAAGCCTGCATCGCCTGAAATTTTTCTTCTGCTGTACCTTTACCACCCGCAATAATGGCGCCGGCATGCCCCATTCGCTTGCCTTTCGGAGCTGTGCCTCCGGCGATAAAGCAGGCAACCGGTTTACTCACGCTGGTTTGAATATATTCGGCAGCCTCTTCTTCAGCCGTTCCACCAATCTCACCTACCATCAGTATTGCTTCAGTTTCTGGGTCCTCTTCAAACAGCTTCAGACAATCAATAAAGTTCATCCCGGGAATTGGGTCTCCACCAATACCGATACAGGTTGTCTGCCCAAAGCCCAGGTCACTGGTCTGCTTAACTGCTTCATAAGTCAGGGTACCTGAACGTGAAACGATACCTACTTTACCTGGCATATGGATATCACCTGGCATAATGCCAATTTTACACTCACCAGGTGTAATAATACCCGGGCAGTTCGGACCAATCAGTTTCACCCCAGCCTGATCAACGGCAATCTTTACTTCCAGCATATCCAGCGTGGGTATACCTTCAGTAATGCAGACAATAAGCTCAATACCGGCATCCACCGCCTCAAGAATTGAGTCTTTACAAAACGGCGCAGGCACATAAATAACCGACGCTGTAGCCGCAGTATGATTGACTGCATCTTTCACTGTATTGAAAACCGGTAAATCCAGATGTGTCTGTCCACCTTTTCCGGGTGTCACACCACCTACCATTTCAGTACCGTAAGCGATTGCCTGTTCAGAATGAAAAGTCCCCTGTTTACCCGTAAAACCCTGACAAATTACTTTCGTTTCACTATTAATTAATACACTCATTGTCTAGGCCTCTTTTGCAGCAGCAACAGCTTTTATTGCAGCTTCTGTTAAACCGTGGGCTGTCGTCACATTCAAGCCACTTTCTTCAAGCAATTTAAATCCAAGTTCTGCATTATTACCTTCAAGGCGCACTACGATGGGTACTTTTACGCCGACTTCCTTTATCGCCCCTATCACACCTTCGGCAATCAGGTCACATCTTACGATGCCACCAAATATATTCACTAGCACGGTTTTTACTTTTTCATCCGAAAGAATAATTTTAAATGCTTCAGCGACTCGCTCTTTAGTCGCACCACCACCAACATCCAGGAAATTAGCAGGATCACCACCCTGCAACTTAATCAAATCCATCGTCGCCATGGCCAGGCCTGCACCATTCACCATGCAGCCGATATTTCCATCAAGCGCAATGTAATTTAAATCCCACTCCTTAGCCCGATTTTCCCGTTCATCTTCCTGTGTCGGATCACGCATTTCAATTAATTCTGGTTGACGGTATAAGGCATTATCATCAACGTTAATTTTTCCATCCAGGCAAATCAGGTTACCGTCTTTTGTGACAACCAGCGGATTGATTTCTACCAAACTTAAATCTTTTTCTTCAAACAGTTTCGCAAGTCCGGTAAGTAATTTAGTGAACTGCTTAACCTGATCGCCACTTAACTCCAATCCAAAAGCCAGCTTGCGACATTGATAAGGCATTAAACCTGTCATAGGATCAATCGTAGTGCGTAAGATTTTTTCGGGTGTTTCTTCGGCAACTTTCTCTATTTCTACGCCACCTTCTGTTGATGCCATTATAACGACATGGCGTGTAGAGCGATCGATTACAGCACCGAGATAGAGCTCTCGTTCAATCTGGCTGGTTTCTTCGATTAACACATGATGCACAGGCTGCCCTTCTGCACCCGTTTGAAAAGTCACCAGATGTGTACCTAACATCTGCCCTACAAAATGTGAGACATCATCTGCATTATCTATCAGCTTAACGCCACCTGCCTTGCCTCTACCACCGGCATGCACCTGCGCTTTGACCACCCAGCTATCTCCACCCAGAGAATTCAATGCCAGTTGCACATCGCCGGATGAGCTAACGACTCTATTTTCAGGCACTGGCATACCATATTGTTTAAACAGGCTTTTTGCTTGATATTCATGTAAATTCATTACTGACTCCGCTTACTGCGAGTTATTTAATTTTTTAGCGACCGCGCTTTGCGGCAATATGAATGGCGCGATTATCCACTGCCAGGGCAGCTTCGTGCAGCGCTTCCGATAAAGAAGGATGTGCAAATACGGTTAACATCAAATCTTCCGCACTAGCACTTAACTGCATTGCAATCACCGCCTGGGCCACCAGCTCTGATGCATGTGCGCCCACAATATGTACGCCTAAAACTCGGTCTGTTTCTTCGCTAGCTAATACCTTAACCATTCCACTGGTATCGCCCTGTGCCTTAGCTCGACCACTGGCTAAAAAGGGAAAGATTCCCGACTTGTATTTTTCACCCGAAGCTTTTAATTGTTGCTCTGTTTTCCCCACCCAGGCAATTTCCGGATGAGTATAAATTACCGATGGAATCAAATCATAGTCCATTTCTGCATGGTGACCGGCAATGAGTTCGGCAACCATCATACCTTCTTCGGATCCCTTATGTGCCAACATTGGACCTCGTACCACATCGCCAATTGCATAAACGCCTGGCAAAGAGGTTTCACATTTTTCATCAACATGAATAAAACTGCGCTCATCTAGCACCAGGTCAGCAGCATGTTCAGCAATATGATCAGTGTTCGGTTTTCGCCCAACAGCAACAATCAACTTATCAAAGACTTCTTTATGCTGACCTTTATCATCCTCATAAACAACTTCCACCTGCCGCTTATCGGATGAAATTATATTGGTTTCTCGCAGACGAGAATTCAGTCGAATGTCCATCCCCTGTTTTTTAAGCGTACGCTGGGCATCACTGGCAACCTGTTGATCACAAATTGATAAAAAGCTGTCCTGTGCTTCCAGAACTACCACTTCAGAACCGAGTCGACGCCAGACACTACCAAGTTCCAGACCAATAACCCCAGCACCGATTACACCAAGTCGCTCAGGCACTTCATCAAATGATAGAGCGCCGGTTGAGTCCACAATTAGGCCTTCGGTTAATGGTGCCGCTGCCAGTTCTATGGAACTGGAGCCACTGGCAATAATTACATTCTCAGCACTTAGCACCTGTTTCTCACCCACCGTGGGTACGATCGCTACGCGATTCTCGGTTAACAGTTTTGCTGTACCGCTGACAAACTCAACTTTATTCACTTTGAGCAAGCCAGCGATGCCCTGCGTTAATTCATTCACCACTTTGTCTTTGCGCGACATCATCGCCTCAAGATCTATTGTGGCACCTTTAATTTTTATGCCATGCTCAGCAAAATTCAGATTTGCCTGCTCAAACATTTCCGATGACTGCAGTAATGCCTTAGACGGTATGCAGCCTACATTTAGACATGTACCTCCCAATGAAGGCTTGCCTTCTGTATTTAACCACTTATCGACACATAATGTTTTCAAACCCAGTTGTGCGCAACGTATGGCCGCTACATAACCTGCAGGTCCTGCGCCAATAACAATTACATCAGGATTATCTGTCATCGCTAGACTCCTACCAGCATACGTGCTGGATCTTCCAGCACATCTTTAATGGTTACCAGAAACTGTACGGCTTCTGCACCATCAATAATTCTGTGATCATAGGAAAGTGCCAGATACATCATTGGCCTGGCCACTATCTCGCCATTTTCAACAATGGGGCGAGGCTGTATTTTATGCATCCCCAGAATGCCACTTTGAGGTGGATTAATAATCGGCGTTGACATCATCGAACCAAACACACCACCATTGGTTAAAGAAAATGTTCCACCGGTCATATCATCCATGGTTAACTGATTATTTTTTGCCCGGTTTACAAAATCTGAAATACCTCGCTCAATTTCTGCCAGGTTCATTTGATCCGCATTACGCAATACCGGCACAACCAGTCCTCGTGGTGAAGCCACGGCAACACCTATATCAAAATAGCCGTGATAAACGATATCGTTTCCATCTATTGATGCATTAACTGCCGGGTAGCGCTTAAGGGCTTCAATACTCGCCTTAACAAAAAATGACATGAAGCCAAGTTTTGTGTCATATTTTTTCTCAAACAGGTCTTTGTATTTTAACCTCAGGTCCATCACCGGCTTCATATTAACTTCATTGAAGGTTGTTAATATCGCCGCATTATGTTGGGCGTCTAGCAAACGCTCAGCGATTCGCGCCCTTAAGCGTGTCATTGGTACGCGCTTCTCAATACGATCAGATGAATTATTATCAACAGTAGAAACAGCTGCAACTGAATCTATTGACTGAGCTACTACAACCTGTTCGGTTACTGCCTGCTGCGTTTCCTGTATGACCTGTGAATCAGACTGAGACTCAGACATAAACGCCATAACATCTTCCTTAAGCACGCGCCCACCTTTACCACTCCCCTGAATCAAGCTGCCATCTAAATTATTTTCAGCAATCATTTTTTTGGCAGACGGTGTAATAACGGCGTCTTCACTATTACCTTGAACGGCAATGGTAACAGGCGCCACAACTTCGTCAGATGGCGCAGCGGTTGTATTAATTTTGGCGAGTAGGTCACCAGCCGAAACCACAGCGCCTTCTTCATGATGAATATTTTCCAGTACGCCATCCGCAGGTGAAGGAACTTCCAGCACCACTTTATCTGTTTCCAGATCAACCAGTGGTTCATCACGTTTAACAGCATCGCCGGCTTGTTTACGCCAAGCCACAATCGTTGCATCAGCTACCGACTCTGGCAAAGCGGGTACGTTTACTTCTATAGACATGAGAGAGTCCTACCTGTTTTTATTTTTTGAATCGATACCAAACAATGCTTCTTTAACTAGTTTTTTCTGTTGTTGCGCATGAACTTTTGCCGAGCCTACTGCCGGTGCGGCTGATGGTTCACGTCCAATATATTCAACCATACATGGGTGATCAAGCTTTGCTGCAAACCGTGGCTCAAAATAATCCCAGGCACCCTGATTTTTTGGTTCTTCCTGACACCACACCAGCTCTTCTGCATTCGCATATTTCTGCAACACACGATTAAGTGCTTCATCAGGGAAAGGATAAAGTTCCTCAATACGAATAATAGCAACATGCTGTAATGATGCTTCACGTCGATGAGTCAACAAATCATAATACACCTTACCACTGCACATAATAACCCGCTTAATATGTTTTTCATCCAGCTCGTCTACTTCATCAATTACACTATAAAAATGTGAGTCACAGATGTCATCCAGCGAGTTGACCGCCAGCTTATGCCTCAACAAACTTTTAGGCGTCATCACTATAAGCGGTTTACGGTATTTTCTGAGCATTTGTCTGCGTAACATATGAAACATTTGTGCAGGCGTACTAGGTACACAGACCTGTATATTATTCTGTGCACATAGTTGCAAATAACGTTCTAAACGCGCCGATGAGTGTTCAGCACCCTGACCTTCAAAACCATGGGGCAATAACATCACCAGACCACATAGACGCCCCCACTTCTGTTCGCCGGAAACAATAAACTGATCTATAACAACTTGCGCATTATTCGCAAAATCACCAAACTGTGCTTCCCATAAAACCAGTGACTCCGGCTCAGCAGTTGCATAACCATATTCAAATGCAAGGACCGCAGCTTCAGATAACAGAGAATCTATCACCAGAAAATTACCCTGACTTTCTGACATATTCCTTAGTGGCACATGGGAGCTTCCATCAATCTGGTTATGCCACACAGCATGACGATGAAAGAAAGTACCCCTACCTGAATCCTGTCCGGAGAGGCGAATCTCATATCCTTCAGTGACTAGACTTGCATAAGCCAGCGTTTCTGCAAAACCCCAGTCGATTTCAAGCGCACCGGCCGCCATTTTATGCCTATCCTGCATGATTTTTTCTACACGCGGATGCAATTCAAACTCTTGTGGGCGTCGCTCAAGCTGCTCGCAAAGCAATCTTAATGTTTCTAAATTAATTGCGGTTTCTGCTGTCATCTCTGCAGTTGCAGACAGGTATGGATTCCAGTCGATATGAAACGCATGTAATGACGGATCTACACTTTTAGTTATTTCCGGCACCACGCAATGCCCTGCATCCAGCTCGGCACGATACTCTTCAAGTAGTGCCTCACTTTCTCCTGGTTTTAACAACTTTTGCTCGATTAATTTGTCTGCATAAATTTTTCTAGTTGTATAGAGTTGTGAAATCTTTTTATACATCATTGGCTGCGTTGCTGATGGTTCATCCGCTTCATTATGCCCATGACGCCTGTAACAGATCAGATCAATCACCACATCTTTTTTAAACGCCATTCGATAATCAAGGGCAATTTGTGCAACCAGCATGACAGCTTCAGGATCATCTGCATTGACATGAAAAATCGGTGCATTCACCATCTTTGCTACATCAGTACAGTAATGCGTCGAACGACTATCCTGAATATTACTGGTGGTAAAACCAATCTGGTTATTAATGACAATATGCAAACTGCCCTTGGTTGAATAACCACGCGACTGTGACATCTGCAATGTCTCCATTACCACGCCCTGACCTGCAAAAGCCGCATCTCCGTGAATCTGAATGGGTAATACCTCTTTACCTTCACTGTCTCCTCGACGATCCTGTCTTGCACGCACAGAACCTTCGGCAACCGGTGCGACAATTTCAAGATGCGAAGGATTAAAAGCAAGTGCCAGATGCACATCACCTTTTGGGGTTTTCATGTCAGATGAAAACCCCATATGGTATTTCACATCTCCCATATTATCGCCATGCGATTTCGTACCTTCAAATTCACTGAATAAGTCAGCTGGCAGCTTACCCATTACATTAACCAGTACATTAAGTCGCCCACGATGCGCCATACCAATGACAACTTCTTTCATGCCGTGACTTGCTGAACGTTGCACCACTTCGTGAATCAGTGGAATGAGTGTCTCACCACCTTCTAGAGAAAAACGTTTTTGACCGACGTATTTAGTATGTAAATATTTTTCCAGCCCTTCTGCGGCAGTTAAACGCTGCAACAGTTTTACTTTTTGCTCAACTTCCAGGTCAGCTTTACCACGCACCGTTTCAATGCGCTGTTGAATCCAGCGTTTTTCACCGGTTTCTGAAATGTGCATATACTCTGTACCAATCGAACCACAGTATGCATTGCTAACGATGTCGAGAATTTCCTGAAGCGTCGCTTCTTCTGGACCATAAAGTGAACCTGATGCAAAAACGGTTTGCAGGTCTGCTTCGGAAAGATCATGGCTGGCTAATGACAAATCATCAACAGGCGCAGTATGAGTTCTACCTAATGGATCAATATCTGCTTTCTGGTGGCCACGAAAACGATACGCATTAATCAGCTGAAGTACCTTAACCTGTTTTCTTTCATGTTCAAGGTTAGCTGTAATCGCACTTTGTGCTGGCGGTAGTTGTGTTCCACCACAGTGCTCTGTGATACGGCGAAATTGCTCTCGCACTTCCGAGTGCACCGTGTCTTTTAGTACACCATCAATTCTTGGCAAGGTACCAAAATATTCACGCCAGTGTGTATCAACATCATTGGGGTTATGCAAATAGACTTCATAGAGTCCCTCAAGCCAGGCGGCACTGCCGCCATCCAGCATTGAGTTGTCCCATAATTCTTGCATTGAGGACTTAGTTGGCTCGCTCATAGTTTCGCTTATTAATCGTTATACTTGTTGTGGTTTTTATGCCATCCGGCTTATTTTAGTTATAGCCCATATCCTGCACTAACGCTCGGGCTGTTTGTTATAACTGCTTAATATCTATCTGATTTAACAGTATATCAAGGGGAAGGAAACGAGGTTGAGGAATATTATCTATTTTAAATTGATTCCAGCTATATCCCTCATCATGAAATAGTGTTTGATCAATCACCTGATAATCATGTGAAACAAAATACAGGGTAACTGTGTGCTGAGGTATGTGCTGGCCATTAAAAATATTATTAGTAAAAGAAACGGGTTGCAGCTCACCCGGCTGAACACCCGCCTTACTCAGGCAAAGTCGAATCGCCGCCTGCTGTAGTGACTCGCCATGACCTATAAAACCACCAGGACACTGCCAGCCTGAAAACTTGCCTTTCTCGAATCGTTTGCCCAGTAACAGAGTCTCTTGTTTAATGAGTAGAATTGCTACTGCAGCCGGTACGGGTTGTGTCATTACAGATACCGCCTCGCAAGGCCAGAACTAGAAAGTTATGACTAAAAGTTAAATTTTTCTCGATTCAGCGCCAGATAAAATAATCCGGCAACACTTAGTGCATCGGTGATTTCACCATTTTTCGCCATTGCAAGCGCTTCATCAAAGCTCAGTTTTAAGACCTGAATATCTTTCTCAGTATCTTCAAGTTGTTGCACCCCCTGAGATAGCTCCGTCGCCAGAAAGATAAACCCCTGCTCATCAGTAATAGAATTTGAGGGATGCAAATGCAATAGCTGTACTATTGATTGTGCTTTCAGGCCGGTCTCTTCTTCTAGTTCGCGCTCTGCTGTTATAGACGGTGTCTCGTCTTTCGGTGCGCCACCCATTGGGATTTCCCACGACCATTCATTCAAGGTATAACGATACTGTCCCACCAGCCAGGTGTTGCCTTGCTCATCAATGGGAATCACTCCCACTGCATGATTTTTAAAGCTCACCTTGCCATAGATACCCTGACTGCCACCCGGATTAATGACCTGATGCTCTTCCAGCCGTATCCAGGGATTGTTATAGATCGGCTGGGTACTCAGCGTTTTCCAGGGGTTATCCTTGTGATCGTCCTTGGAATTATTCATTCTGCTTCCTTTTCATCAGGCTCCAGACCATTTTTATGGGTATCGTTAATACGAATTAGCAGCGGTCTAAATGGAATTACACCATCATCCAGTTCGCGAATCACCGGAATATAGGGCAAGTCACCGGTATTCCAGCAATAGTCACCGGATTTCATCTGCTCAAAGATATTTTTCAAGCAAGCCTCGATATCATTAATATACTTCGGCGTAACGCCCATACCTTCTTCGTCAAACTCAATCGCTGCTCTCACCTCAGACACTTCATATAACGCATCCTTGATTAGTTCAACATATTCTTCAACGGTTTTTGCTCGACGCATAATCTTCCTCAATATTTTAAAATCACTCTCACAACCCCTTGTTCGGGATTCTGCTTTAAGAATTACTATACCAAATTGCCCCCTACAATGGGGATTTGCAAGGAACCCTTACCTTGGAGTCCGTTTACGTTTTTGGCGAACCTGATAGGCCGTCACATCAGGCATAACCCTTGTATAAGGAATATTGTCTAGATCACCATATAATTCGATTGCACGCCGCAGCAGTCCGGCAATATTCTCAACGACCTCACCCTGATTATTTTCCAATAACAGTTTCTGCATTCCCAGCATGCCCCCAGCCTGTACTTTAATTTCCTTATTATGAGGGAGCGGCCCGTCAATGGGTATCTTAAAAACAAAGCGTGTCTGTTTCCGCAGGTGATCTAGAAAGCCACTGCACTTTTGCTGCATCACTGCATCCTGACAGGCGACACCATGACGGTCTGCCAGGCGAAACATGTGCTGATACTCACACTTACACTTTAGAGAAAGTATGCCTTTTTCAAATGCGCAGGGCGCTGTATTTATACGCGCATATGCGGCTTTGTAACTATCTTCATCCATTCCGGCCGACTACTTCTCGTGCTCCATAACAATCGGCTTATCACGTTTTTCCATTAGCATTTCTTCGGCCGCCAGGGCATTATCCGCAAAAATCACCTTGATTTCAGCAGTCTCACCTTCAGCCTGTTGAGCACGTACCTCACGAGCATACTTTTTAGCTTCCTTAAATGACTCAAATTCGCTTAAAAGCTCCAGCTGTTTCAGCAGAACGAATTCAGCGGTTTCGATTTTATAGACAAAGTACGACATAGGATCTCACTCACAAAAACTTAGTAAATTGGTCGGGTATTATAACAAACACTAATATTGCGGTAAATTATTCATATGAAACAGGTATAATACAGCGTTTATTCTGACCACAGGCAAATGGCCCAAATATGGACACTGATTTAAAGAAAGAACTCGATATCCTCGTGACTTTACGCAAGGTTCTGTCCAGCGTAGTCAGGGAAATCACTCCCGACCCAGGTTTACGTCACCCACTAAGTGACGCCACTCTGGAAGATGTCAGGCAGAGCTTTATGCTGATTGCTGCACGCGAGAAGGAAATCTGCGAAAGCCTTGGTAAACCCAGTCTACATCGCCCGCTTTACAAGGGTGACACGCCTAAAACCAATGTTGTGAAATTGCATGGCCTGAAGTCATCAGATGATGATGAGCAATAGCTGTTTATTCGGTATTCTCTAACAGCGTTTTACTTTTCGCTGGAATAGCTGCCAGAATATCTACTCGAACGGCTGCTTAGAAACATGAAAAAGCCCCGCACCAGACGGCGCAGGGCTTTTCTCTTTCAGATAAATATCAATCCAAAGCCTAGTTCGTTGGTAGCTTTTCTCTTAACTCATCACGATCAAACCACCAGCGACCATTGGCAATCGCATCCACGACTGTTCCCATACGCGGCAGGAATTTGGCTGGATCTTTCAATTCCATTTTCTCCATCCAGAAATCCAGTGTGTCCTGACTTTTCACGTCTGAGTGGCGTTGCGCCACTTTGGCAATCAGGTTGGTAGTAAGAAATGCCAAACTGTCGTGCTTTTCATCATCTGCACGGATACCTACTATATAATGCGCCGTAGCTGCTGCTACTGCAGCTCCATCTGAGTCACTCGGCGTTTCTTCAACAACATAGTTCATCATATTAATGGTGTATTCTGGGTCTACCGGGTAGGTCACCGATAACCAAACACCATGAGCGAGCGCAAGAATAGAGGATGGCTGCTCTGTCTGATACATAATATCGCAGGCCTCGATCGCGCTGGGCCAGTCTTCCTTCTCAATGAAAATATCAAAAGCAGCTCTGGCGTTATTCCAGGCACTTTCATTTTTTTCCAGCCCCAATTCAGCATTGGCAATGTCCAGCTTGATCTTACCCAGTTTAGCTGGGTCGTCATCCTTACCTACCATGGTCAGGTCGAACTGAAGATTTCTCAGCTGCTCTTCGAGAAAGGCACGCGCCTCTTCTTCACTGGAGGTATCTAGTACACCCTGCTCTGGTCTTAATCCTGGATCTTTTGTCATGCTCATTACTCTATAAATTACAATCTATGCCTAAGGTGGGGGCAGTTATACGGCTTTTCTACCCCACTTCAACACACAAACTACGTGGTATATCAATCAGGCTGCTGATTTACGGGTGTCATCAGAGCAGCCATTTCTTCAAGTCGCTGCTGCGCCTCAATCACTTTTGGGTGATCCTGCTGCAGGCTTTCCAGCAGGCTTCGCGCCTGTTGATATATCAACTGTTGCTGTTCAGGATCAAATAACTGTATTGCCAGTGCCACGGTCTCTGCATCTTCACTTAACAGACTGGGTACTAGCATCACTTCATCAATCGGGCTTTGCGGGGCCAACATATCGGCAATAAAGGGTTTTTCCAATAACGTAAAATGCGCCTGTCGCGCCTGTTCTTCCATTTCCAGCTTGGAAATACCCTGAGCATCATTGCCTACCGCTTTCCACATGCTCTGCATCATCAGGCCCAGTAAGCGCATAATCATCTGCTTGATTTCTTCCTGCTCACCCGCCAGTCCGGCACTGGTTTCATAGGCCTTATCGAGGGACTCTTTGAGCTTAAGCACTTCATCGGCATCCGCACTTGGTTTCAGCTCTGTTACCTGCTGCACCAGACCTTTAAATTCTTCGATAAACTGTTCGACATCTTCTGCATCCTGACGACGCGCTTCTTGAATATCAAATGGCTCGATGTTCAAATCACCAAATAACGGGCTCTCAAACTGACGTTTGAGCATTCTTTCTCGACGCCCCGCACGGGCTGAAAATAACGCATCCAGTCTCATGCTGCCTGCTCCAGAATTTGATCCAGAGCCTGTTCCAGCTGTGCGTTTTCTATAGGGAATGTAAGGGTTGTAAACACATCAAATACCGCCAGCAGGCGTTCCAGTTGAGGACGCTGCTCTTTTTCATAAAACACAATTACTTTGCAGTCAGGATAGGGCTGTAAGGTCGCCATTAAGGTTTCAAGGCTGCTGGTCCGATCGCGAAAATCCGACTGAAAATTAAATTCAGCCACCACCACCGATGGCCTGATTTTTTTCAGCAACTTGGTTGCCTTACGCATGCTCTCCACCTGCAGCACCTCAAAACCTTTTTGCTGATACAACGCACTAAAGTTAGGATAACCACCAATTTCAACGATAGATAATAGCTGGGCAGACACTAATGACTAACCTGTTAAGCAAAAACAGCCATTATACCATAGCTTTTTACTCAGGTATTCACCCTGATGCATTACGACTTATGAGATGGGACAGGATATAAATCCCCTGAGCTGAAGCATGCAAAGAGCTCTTCTCTTTACCTATTGAAATAATTCGAGAACTAAAGCCCAATGAACGACCATCCGGAAGCGCAATTAGTGACTGAAAATCCCCCCACCCTCCATCTGCTTGCTGCTGACCCAACATACGCTGAATCCAGATAGATTTAATATGAGCCTCCGCACCGGTTATCAGCAACATCAGAATGCGTTGAAGATAAACATCCACAACACGAATGTCCCAGGTTAATTGACGAACGATATAATTCTGTAATGTAGCAGTTACCTCATCTATCTCTGGTAAAAAGCCACACGCCTGCTGATGTAAAAAGTTTATCCCCATTAGCTGGTGCGTTATGCAGGCAGGCCTGTAGACATATGAACTTTGCAAACAGAAGCCTGACTGGTTTTGCTGTGCGACTAGCGGAACACCCTGCGCAATACCCTGAGCACAATTCAAGGCATAGATAAAATGCTGGTTATAATATGGCAGACCCTGCACATTATATTCATCCAGATACGGGTTTCCTGAAACGCCAAACAGCGGTCCCCAAACACCTCGACGAACCCGCTGATGTTGATTGAAATAGGCATTCACCAGCTCCTTGAGTCGCGGGTCACCATTGAGTTGCTGAGATTCGCCCAGCATCCACCACAACATCGGGTTGTTATTAGCAAGCACCTTTTGCCGGTTCGATTGTAACCAGGCGATTGAGCGCTCATAAGACTCGGTAAGCGCCACCTGTTCCTGCGGTTCCATGTCTCGGTTATTGTTGTAAACACCGACCATATAAAGAGACAGTAACCCTGCTAGCAAGACCACAACGGGTCCCATCACAAATTTAATCATTAGTTATCCCGTGTTATTTTTGTTTTATCCCTGCCAGAAACACATCAAACAGCTGCAGCACCATTCCGCGAAGCATCGTGGGATTCTCCACCCAGCCCATCTGAGCGGTTTCCAGTGACTGACTCACCGGGCGCAGCTTGCCTGAGGCTACCATCATCGCAAGCCCCTGGATCATTGACATCGCACTTAATGCCAGTTTAACTGGATCGCCAACAATGAACTGTTGCTTTTTCTGGCCATTCTGAATGATTCGCACCAGACTTTGTATCGCTTCATCTGCCGCCTGCTTGAGATTCCCCTGACAATCTGCCGGTTTTATCTGGCCACCAAACATCAGCTCAAATAGATTAGGCTCATGGGCTGCAACCGTAATCACATGCATTGCAGATTCAAATAACTGGTTTTCCGGGCTATCGGCGAACTCCAGCTCAAGCCGGGTGTTCTTTGCTGTTAGCTGGCGAAAGCCGTTCTCTGCAATCGCTTCGAGTAGTTGCTGTTTATTCCTGAAATGACGATAGGGTGCATTATGACCAACTCCAATCGTACGGGCGATTTCACGTAAGCTGATACTGGACATCCCCTTACTATTCAGCAGCTCGGTACCGATACAAACCAGGGCATTACGAAGATCACCGTGATGATAAGATTCCTGCTGCATAACGCCCTGATAAATTGTGTTTGACAAGCTCTTAGTCTATCATTAAATTCACACATGTGGACACTGTCCACATAAATATTATAATAAATACGGGATCTCTCACATATTGCTACCTGGGAGGTAGTAACGATGAAAAACGACCTGATCAACAGGATTTGTAATGCACACGGCGGACTGGACCGATGGAAGCTGGTTGAATCCATTCAACTTGAGCTGGATATCTTTGGCCCCATTTTAATCACCCGGTTTAAATCTCCCTGGTTATCGAATATTGTGGCTAACATCTTCACCGATAAGCCTTATGTCAGTTTTCATAACTTCCCGGAAGAGGGCCACACAGGCATTTTCGATGGATTTAATGTGTATATTTACAACCAGAATGACAACGTATATACCCAACGCAACTACCGAAATTCAGACGAACTAAAGACCAAGCCCAGACTCCACTGGGACCACCTGGATATAATCTACTTTCTCGGCTATGCCCTGTGGAACTATAGTTGTAGCCCTTATATTTTTAGTAATCGTGGTTTTGAGTGCTTTCAGGGTGATGACTGGATAGAAAAAGACGGCAGCGTATTAAATACTCTGCATGTGCGTTACCCCAGTGATATTCCAACCCATAGCCGCAATCAGATATTCTACTTCGACCAGAAGGGCCTGCTAACACGCAATGACTACACCTCTGAAATAATTAGCCCGCTGGCTATTGGCAGCCATTATTGTCGTGAGTACCGCAATGTCGAAGGACTCAACTTTGCTACCCACCGAACCGTATTCCCACGATTATGGACTGGTAACCCACTCAAAGCCATCAAGGTCATGGATGGAAAATTCAAACGCATCCTGATTAACTGGCATCAGCAGCCGGCCGGCATATAACTCGCTCTACTGGCTGGCATGATAGCGCTGGCCAGTGCTATAGTAGCAAACACGCGACTGAACTAATTCAGTTGCCAGATAACTATAAAAACATATGAAAAAACTAATTACATACTCACTATTCCTTTTTGCGTTTATTCAGCTGTCTGGGTGCTCTATGGCACAGCTCACCGTCAAAGCATCTATGCCAATGATAGAAGGTGGCATGCTGGCGCTTAACCGCGAGCCGGATTTGCAGCTGGCGGAAGCCGCTATGCCACCAAACATTGAATTAATGGAAGGCATGGTGATCAATGACCCAAACAATGACACATTGAGAAACCATCTTGCTCAGGCTTATTACGGCTATGCCTTTGGTTTTATTGAAGACAGCAATCCGGAAAGAGCCGCACGCTTTTATCGTCGCGGCTTAAATCATGCGCTATACAATCTGAATAACAGCGGATTAAACAGAAACACCATTACAGGCGACCTGGAGTCACTGCAGTCCGCATTAAACAACATTAGCAAGAGCAATATAGCCGCATTATTCTGGGCCGCATCAAACTGGGCCATGTGGATCGACCTGAATCGAGATAGCACAGTGGCACTGGCTGATTTACCCAGAGCTGTGATGTTAATGCAAAAAGCTTATGACATAGACGACTCTTTCTATATGGCAGGCCCTCATATTTTCTTCGGTGTTTACTATGGCAGTCGCTCGCCAATGTTAGGTGGCAATTTCAAGCAGGCTGAAAAACATTTTGATCAGGCTCGCCAGATTAATAACAACCAGTTACTTATTGTGGATCTATTACAGGCAAAATACCTTGATCGACAGAAATTTGATCAGGAATCATTTCACAAGCGCCTCAGTAAACTTGTTAACAATACAGACCAGTTAAATATTGACATGACCCTGGTAAACAATATTGCTCGAAAAAAAGCACAGCTACTATTGAACAAGGAATCACAATGGTTTTAAAAAAGCTATTTATCGGTTTTATAAAAGTATGCTCAGTTTTTCTCGCAGTACAGACAAGCACCTTTGCAAAAGATAGTTATATCTTAAAATTTGCAACACTAATCCCATCAGACACTGTCTGGATGAAAAGCATTGTTCAATGGTCAGAAGAACTTGAACAAAAAAGTAATGGACGCTTACAGTTAAAGATTTATCCCGGCGGCGTTATGGGTGATGAGCCAGATGTACTCCGAAAAATTCGTAGCCGCCAGTTACATGGTGCATTTTTTACCGGTTATGGTATCGGCAGAATTTACCCACCAGCGCGTGTACTTGAAATGCCATTTTTGTTTCACAACACAGCAGAATCCGATTATGTCAGGCAGCAACTTATGCCTGAAATTGAGCAGGGTTTTCGTGATAAAGGTTTTGAGCTAATTGGTTGGCCTGAAGTCGGCTTCCTGCACTTTTTCTCCAAGCACCCCATCAACTCACTGGAAGAACTAAAACAACGCCATATCTGGTTATGGCAGGGCGACCCCATGGGTCAGGCATTTGCCAAAGCAGCCGGCGTATCACCAGTACCTTTATCCATTATGGATGTATACACCCAGCTTTCTGCACAGCATGGCAGTATTGATACCGTTTATAATTCACCCTTTGGCGCGCTCGCCATGCAATGGCATACCAAACTGAAATATGCCTCTAATGTCCCGATGACCAATGCCATTGGCAGCCTGGTAGTTAGCGAACGCTTCTTCAAAAAATTACCTGCCGACCTGAAAACCCTGCTTAAAGATAGTGGCAAGGTGGTAGCTGAAAAAATTAATCAGCACTCTCGGCGTGACAATGAAGAAAGCATCAGCCTACTTAAACAAAGCGGTATTACTTTTATGTGGGACTGGAACGATACAGAAAAAGCGGAAATGATCAGTATTCGAGACAGAGCAGCAGAAATGCTCGATGAAAATGAATACATCCCAACCAGATATTTTGACCAGACGAGAAACATACTCGAACAGTATCGCAAACAAACCGCATTAAAACACAATCAATGATTTCAGAGTTATTTTATCGCTTACGCTTAAGATTAATTCAGCTAGAAAAATTCCTTGGCGCACTGAGCCTGATTATTCTTCTTACTATTGCCTTACTTCAGGTCATCTTACGAAACCTTTTCGAACTTGGCTTTTCAGACATGGACGTAATTGCACGTCATCTGGTTTTATTCGTTACCTTTATGGGCGCTGCGCTGGCTTCCGAAGGCAATCGACATATAAAAATTGATTGTATTAGTAGCGCCATTAAACAGACTACTCGTGAAAAACTCAGGCGACCACTACTCTCCATCAGCAGTATTATCTGCGCCATATTTTTCTGGTACGCACTGCAATTCTGGTTAGATGAATATCAGTACGCACCCGACAACGAACAGTTATCACTATATATGGCGCTTATTCTTCCTTTTGGCTTTCTGGTATTAAGCCTGCATTTCTTTTTAATTACAATCAGCCCGGACAGCTATGAGATCCAGGCTAGTCAGGTAGATTAATGCTGATTCTACTTATCTGCCTGATTGTTCTAGCCTTACTTGGCTTACCGCTGTTTGTCGCACTGGGTGCCGGCGGCCTTTATGCCAGCGTGCAATCTGACCTTGATCCGGTTGTTCTAATTATCGAACTGTATCGTCTGGCCAATCAGCCCAACCTTATTTCGATTCCACTGTTTACCTTTGCCGGTATGACCATGGCAGCCGGCGGCGGCCCTCAACGCCTGATCAAACTGTTCAATGCATTACTCGGCTGGATGCCCGGCGGCCTTGCCATGGCGGCGATAGTTTCCTGTGCATTTTTTACCGCATTCACCGGCGCCTCAGGCGTCACCATTATTGCTTTGGGCGGCTTACTCTATCCCATGTTTATGCAGGCCAATTATTCAGAAAAATTTTCACTGGGCCTGCTTACCTCTTCCGGTTCACTAGGTTTGTTATTTCCACCCAGCCTGGCGATTCTGTTATACGGCATCGTATCCGGTACCAGTATCGATGAACTCTTTCTCGCCGGTATTATCCCCGGCCTGATACTCCTCATACTGTTATCACTCTACAGCTATAAGTCAGCAGTAAGCTGGCATGAGCCCGCCCATGAATTTTCATGGAAAACACTGGCCCAGGCTTCACGAGAAACCATCTGGGATATCTTCTTACCCATCCTGGTCATTATCGGTATCTTTGGTGGCTTTGTCACAGTCACAGAAGCCGCGGCGGTGACTGCTGCATATGCCCTGTTTATCGAAACGGTAATTTATAAAGAAATCAAACTGACCAGCGACTTACCTGAAATTCTTATCGACACCTGTAAACTGGTTGGCAGCATACTGATTATTCTCGGTGTGGCGATGGGCTTAACCAATTTGCTAATCGATACCCAGCTACCTTCCCGATTACTCGCCCTGGTGGAGTCTCATATTAGTAGTCAGCTGCAATTCCTGTTGCTACTGAATCTGTTTTTACTGGTCATCGGCGCCATGATGGACATCTTCTCGGCAATTGTGGTTGTGGTGCCACTCATTATGCCGCTGGCTTTACGCTATCAGATTGATCCGGTTCATCTGGGCATTATCTTCCTGGCGAATCTGGAAATCGGCTATATGACGCCACCCGTGGGCATTAACCTGTTTATCGCCTCTCAACGCTTTGGTAAATCTATCCTCACCTTATTCAAATCTGCCATGCCCTTCCTTGCCATCATGCTTCTATGGCTACTTATGGTATCCTATATACCAGCGTTAACCCTGTGGTGGAAATAATATGCCCGGCAAACTAATTGAACCTAAAGTGATCACTGATTTCAATAACAAACCAGTAGCTCTGCTACCGGTTGGTTTTTATTTTGATGACCGTCGCTGGGAATCCATCTGGAATGCCTACGATAAAAAAGGCGAATCTCTCACCATGGAGGATCTCCGGCAGCTCTTTCCTGAAGATGAATCGCTACAGCCCAATAAACTGGTTCGTACCGGTGTGCATATAGCTAAAGATCTCGCACAGGATGACTAACAAAGTAAACAATGAATATATCTGTAAACATTCACAATAAAGAACAACGATGAGCTGGTGGGGAAAAATTGTCGGCGGTGGCTTTGGCTTTATACTAGGCGGCCCACTGGGAGCACTGATGGGTATAGCCGTTGGTCATCAACTGGATAAGGGGCTAAATATCGCCGAGCTCCATGAAGGCGATACGGAGCGAGTACAACTTGCCTTCTTCACCGCCACCTTTTCCACCATGGGTTATCTCGCCAAAATAGATGGTCAGGTTTCGAAAAGCGAAATTCAAATGGCCGAAAGCGTCATGCAACAGATGAGCTTAAACGCGGATCAACGCAAGGCGGCTATCGAGTTATTTAATCAGGGTAAACAGAACGACTTCCCCCTGGATCAGGTACTCGTTCAATTTAAAAAAGAATGCCATCGGCGCACCAACCTGTTACAGATGTTCCTTGAAATATTGATTTCAACTGCCTTTGCCGATCAGCATCTAGACCAGAAAGAACATGATGCATTAATTAACATTGCACAAACGATTGGTTTTTCCGCTGGCCAGCTTGAGCAGATTATCCAGATGGTAACTGCACAACGACAGTACTCACACCAGGCACAGCAAACAAACAAACCTAGCCTCAATGATGCCTATGCAGTACTTGGTGTAGATAAAGAAATATCCGACGCCGAACTTAAACGCACTTACCGCCGACTCATGAGCCAGCACCACCCGGACAAACTGGTGGCCAAGGGCTTACCTGAAGAAATGATTAAACTGGCCAATGAAAAAACCAGTGAAATCAAATCTGCCTATGAACAGATAAAGACAAGTCGAAAGTAACCATATATCAATTCAACAAACTGGTGATTACTCATGGAAATACAGGGCCCATTTACAATCTCAATTAATGACAACAAAGAAACCGGTATGCACGAGTTACATCTCGGATTCAAACCTGCATTTCAACAGCAGGCACACGCAGATCGCATGCAAACCGTAAAAGAGCATATTGCCGATTTACAACAACAGGTTAAGGAAGAAACTGACGAGTCCAATCGTCAGGGCATGATAACCATACTCCAGATTATCGGTGAACTGATGCCGCACCTTGAAGCGGATGAAATCCCCCTGGAAGAAACGATTGTTATTGAAATGGGGCCAAGTCAGGCATCTCCGTTTGATGATTTATTACGCGGAGCGACCTTGAAGTAGTTACTTCAAGGCTTCTAGTGCTACCGCATAATCTGGAGTTAATAACAAATTAATTACTGGAATATGCGGCCAGACAAAATCAACCGTAACACCCAATATATTAGATGAATGTACAGCACGCACGAGCACAAAGTCTATAACAGGTCGCCTTCCTTGGCTAACACTTACTTATTGGCCTAGTCGTTGACATTTACCTATGCATCTACCAGTATATAACAATGAAAAAACATCTTGCGCAGCAGATCAACCGAATTATTATCATTCCATAAGGATGGCGGGTTTTAATGCGTTTATAATTTATCAAATCCGCCCATAAGGCGGGTTTTCTATTTCTGCCTTATGGATTTAGCACCACCATTGGAGGCAGCATGAAGAAAGTATCCGTTTTTGGAAAACCCGGCAGCGGGAAATCCACTTTGAGCAAAAAACTTGCATCAGCTACAGGATTAAATCTGCACGCTCTTGACTCAATTGCATATAAAAATAATGGCGAACTTGTAGAGCGCCCCCTCTTCGATAAAAGACATGAAAACATTCTCTCCAACGAATACTGGATTATCGATGGCTTAGGCCCTATTGAGTCTTTTTACACGAGACTGGAAGCAGCAGATACTTTAGTTTATATAGACCTGCCTTATACTACCTGTTACTGGTTAGTCACTAAGCGATTTTTTAAAGGATTATTCGTTAACCCCGAAGGCTGGCCCAATGGTAGCTCAATAATAAAAGGAACTCTTGCAAGCTATAAAATGTTATAACTTAGCCCTGGGTTCTGGAATGAAAACTTTATGAAAAGATTAACTACTATCTCCTCTGATAAATCTTTATATATTATTCGATCAACTTCTGAATTAAATAGTTTTATTGATACAAATTTAAATCAATAGAAGCAGCATACTTTCAGCTAGAAAATAATAACTGCCTCTTATTATGGCTTTTTATTGATTTATATCATCGCCATAATACGATTAAATATGCATGGCATATCACCCTCTTAACCATCAGCACCATGCATACGCAACCGACCACTTTATATTTTTAGCAAAACTGTCTATTAGCTTTTATACTCAATTATATTGATTGTTATTATTTAAATTTATTGACCTCCAGGAGGTCTACTTTAAATCTGACCTGTTACTTACTCATGAGATATACCAGTCATGAAAAAAGACTACTTTTACACTAAAGCTTCATTAATTTTCGCTCTATTTTATTGGATCCTGGAATCTACTATTCATTACTCTATATTTAAAGAAGTTGAATTCCAGCTAATTCCACACGACTTAAATGAGTTATGGATGCGTATTGTCATTATCTTCCTATTAATATCTTTCGGTTTTTTTGCCGATCTACATGCATATAGAATTTTAGTAAAAGAGAGAGAAAAACGGGAAATTTATAAAGCAATGATTAATGCTTCTCAGCATATTTTAAATAATTTTTTGCAGAGCATGACGTTGTTTCGTGATGTCGCAGAAAATAGCAGTGATATCGATGAAAACATCATTAAGCTTTACGACCAGACCATTAACTCAGCTACCACTCAACTCAACAATCTTAAAGACATTGAAAACCCGAACAAGGAAAGTATCGAGGAGAAATTCCTTCCAAAATAACAATGCCCTCTAACTAGCATTTTCTCACAAGGCACGACATCTTCATCTGCTTCACTCACTTAAACAGTGAGAATTCAGCGGAATCAACCATTAAACACTAATAGCTACATTTATTATTCGACTTATATAGCAGGCTAACAATCCATTAAAATATACATACCACATCCTCACACACCTCCCCATATCACTATAAATCTTACCCCCTTTACAGGTGGTATTTATTCTTTTGAACATGGCATACAATAACCTGGTTTGGCACATATTAATATAATAAGATTGCACGGCTAGTCGTAACTAGATACCGAAATGCAATAAGGAAAACACTAGTTAAATTCTTCGACATTAATTGAGACTTTTGACGAAGCATTTCCCACATGGGAAAGCAACTGGTTATCATCAAACTCAAACATTCAAAACTATTATGGTGTAGGCGCCGACTCTGGCAACAATGCTGGTCAATTATGGATCGATGATGGCGATGGCATCATCGGCACTAATGAAAATGTAGAAATCAACTTTGATAAAACATTTGGGTTATCGTTAACATCTTTTTCTATTGATATAAGAAGTTATGTAAACACATCAATCAGTGTTTTCGATATGACTGGCACTGATTTACTTAACTCGGCCGTCACCAGCTCCAGTGCTCTGAAAAATTACTCAACATCATCTTCGAATGACATTTCTGGTTTTACACTATTTTATTCCGGCAGCCAGATAGAAGGTAATACATCTATAGACAATGTGACTGTCTCAACGACTGCTGTCCCTGTTCCACCAGCTATCTGGTTTTTGGATCTGATCTACTTGGTTTGATTGGATTTGCCAGACACAGGCAAGCATAATTACAGCTAGTAGCCTATTTTATTTTTGGCATACAAGAACGTAAACTAAGGTCAGGCCGTATCTAGACAATAACCCTTCAGGTTATTCCCATGATCAGGCCATGGAATCTAGCACTTTATCCCTGGCACGATTTATCTGTTGAGCCAGATAATCAGAGCCACCTCTATCCGGGTGCATTTTTTGCATCAATCGTTTATGCGCTTTAATAACATCTTCTTTGCTAGAGCTTTCTGTAACACCGAGTATATCCCTTGCCTCCTGTAGATCCATATCAGAATCATGTGGTGTATAGCTATGCTGATCATCAGCACCTCGAGCCCAGCCGGGATGCATTCTATTCAGATACGCAATCAATAAGGCTGTGGACTCCTGATCATCCTGACGACACTCCTTTAATAGCTCCAGCAACTGCTCTTTACTAAGAGACTGTATTGACTGTCCCGCAAACCGACCTTTAAGCACATTGCCCTGCAGCTCACCGGTTAATATATTCATTTGCAGCTGAATATAGCGTGTGCGCATATTCGAATGTTTATTCTGTTGATAACGCCTGAGAAATGGCAATAAGGTGGGAGCCACACCAATCATAAAACGAACAACTCGCGGCAATAAAGGGATCAATGCACCAATAGCGGCTATTAACCAATTTAGACGTCCCGTTAATACCAGATAACCTAGCAAGCTGCCTCCCAACATAATTAATACCAGTTTGATGGCTTTCTTTTTCTGTTCGGGCGTCAGACGCTTATAACGATAACCAGAATACAGGAACACCAGAGCTATCAGTAAAATTAATATAATTCTGTGCAATGCAGATCCTTAAATACAAGCAATACAGCCCAAATAGTGAGCTGGTTATTATCTGAAATTCTGAATAATGATAATTTTCTGTCCCGGATAAATCAAATCGGGATTTTTTATTTTACTTAATCGCGCCAGTTCAGGATACTTCCAGGGATTATTAATATAGGTTTCGGCAATATCCCACAGGGTGTCACCCCAGACCACAATATGAACATGCCGCCTGGTTTTAATCACCCTTTCTCTTTTTTCTGTTTTTGAAACATCTAATGAAGCCTGCTTTTTCAGTATTTTAGATTCAACTTGTTGATCGAATTGATCTGAACCGATCGATGACTGAGTGAACTCGCCATCAGCTTTTTTTGCTTCCTTATCAATATTCTTATCAACATTCGCTATGCCATAGTCATTTTCAACGATGACTTCTCCTGATAGATCTACATTTTTTTCTTTATTCACAATCGCTGTTTCAGCTTCTATTTCAGAGATTTCCTCCATCTCTAATTTTTCAGAATACTCGGCTACTGTTTCTACTGTTTCTACTGTTTCTACTGTTTCTACTGTTTCTACTGTTTCTACTGTTTCTACTGTTTCTACTGTTTCTACTGTTTCTACTGTTTCTACTGTTTCTACTGTTTCTA
>JBFHVQ010000047.1:0-24542 GCA_041589455.1 Gammaproteobacteria bacterium
AGCGCAGTCGCACAATGGCAGGCACTTCCTGAAGAAGCACCAGCTCCAGCTAACAACCCAACAACCGCTGCTAAGGTTGAACTTGGTCAGGCGCTATACTTTGATCCGCGCATTTCGAGCACCGGCACAGTATCCTGTAACTCATGCCATAATGTGATGGAAGGTGGTGATGACAGTCGCGCCACATCAATGGGTGTTCATGGTCAGGTTGGTGGCCGCAGTGCGCCAACTGTATGGAATGCAGCCTTCTACTCAACCCAGTTCTGGGACGGTCGCGCGAACACTCTGGAAGATCAGGCTATCGGCCCGATGACAAACCCTATTGAAATGGGTATGAAAGACCACGACACTGTAATGGAACGCCTACAGCAAATACCTGGATATCAGTCATTGTTCAATAAGGCATTTGGTAACAAAGATATGACTATCGATCAGGCAGCTAAGGCCATTGCCGCTTACGAACGCACACTGATCACACCAAATAGTCCTTATGACCGTTTCGTCAAAGGCGATAATACTGCACTGACAGCCGAACAACAAAAAGGTATGAATCTGTTTGCTGAAGTAGGTTGCGCTTCATGTCACTCAGGACCTGCTTTTAATGGTCAACACGACGTTGAAATCGGTACACCGGTATTAATGAAGTTCCCAACGTTCACTGATAATAAATTTACCCAGCAATATGACTTTATGGCTGATACTGGTCGTGAAGAAGTAACCGGTAAATCTGCTGATGCCCATATGTTCCGCATTCCTACCCTGCGCAACATAACCTTGACGGCACCTTACTTCCACAATGGTAAAGTAGAGGATCTTCCAACTGCCGTTAAAGTTATGGCAAAAACTCAGTTAAACAAGGATCTGACAGATACTCAAGTATCTCAAATCGTTGCTTTCCTGAATGGCTTAACCGGTGAGTTCCCACAGCAAAAAATGCCACGCCTGCCTGGCATTGAGCAAACTAGCCTGCTGAAATAATGCCCTTTCCAGAATAGTAAAGGCATTACAGGCCCCGCTATTTTATAGTGGGGCTTTTTTATTTTGACTATGAGCCACGATAAATGCAGTGGCCTAATTGAAAGATATTAGCGCAACTCAAAGAGGGTCTAGATAACACTGAGCTACAGCTGTCCTGTGCACACTGGATTCCCGACACAGGCATTCGGGAATGACGCGGCACTTAAGCTGTACTACTGATGCTGTATTACTAATGCAATGCTGATGCAGTGTAAATGACACAATGTTACGTAGTAGTATTGCTATATTTAGTCGTTTGTATGGTGCAGTTCTGTACAGGGTATAGCTGTATGCAGGGCTATAAATTTATAATCTTTCTTATGAGACTTTTTTGAAACCGCTAAAAACCAGACACCCTTAATCTCGAAGCTAAAAGCCAGACACCCTCAATCTCTGATGAGTTTTTCATTATCCAGCGCTTAATGCTTTTATTTATATTGCTTCTATCTTAAGACGATTAAATTCGTTCACTACAATATATCCTCAATAAACCAGGCCGAAAACGCATGCCTCCCCGCAAGATCTGCTTTTTTATAGATGGCTGAAGCCTGTTGCCTGACAGTCTTCTCATGGGTCTCTCTAATGATGGCGATTTCCTTTAGACTGAGACCTTTTAGTAATAACCAGCCGACTTCTGTTTCACTGGGTGTCAATGACCAGGCCTTAAACTGGTGCCGGATACTGTCTGCCAGCTTGTGTTTTGCTTCGACAATGTATTCTTCTGGCTGCTGATTTATCGACCTGGCTGCTTTGAGTTCTGCAGTGAGTTGTTGTATTGCGATTTTCTGTTTCACCAGATCGATGAGCAATAACAAAATAGCAATGAGTGAGCAACCGAGCAGTATCGCCTCCTGTACCACATGGCTGGTAGAAGCGCCGTGATTGAGGTCGCTAATAATATCCGCAGCACTGGCGATAACCATCAGGCCGAATACCAGAATTAAAAATATGTCTCTTTGTTCGATTTTACTCAAAATCATCTCCCGGCCTGCTGTATGGGCATTAGACATATGTCTAATGCGATCATTTTAGCGGCTTATGTCCATTGTTTCGGGCTCTGAAAGCCTTATATTGATTACTAATCCTAACCAAATTAAAGGCAACAGGCATCCTTATGAATCAACAAATTCCCGTTTGGGACATACTGATCAGACTATTTCACTGGAGCCTCGCATTGTCATTTTTCATTGCCTACATAAGTGGCGAAGATGAGTCACTGATTCATATCTACAGTGGATATTTTATTATTGGATTACTGCTATTTCGCATTGTCTGGGGATTTATTGGTACTCAGCATGCACGTTTCAGTGACTTTATCTATTCGCCGAAACAGGTGACAGGCTACTTAAAGAGCTTGTTAAGCGGACAACCACAGCACTATATCGGACATAACCCCGCGGGTAGCTGGATGGTGTTTGCGCTATTAATCAGCCTGAGCCTGACATCTATCACTGGCCTCAAGCTATATGCAGTAGAGGAGGGCCTGGGGCCACTGGCATACCAGACAGCTCCTGTGAGTCTCGAGTTAATATCAAAGGCTCATGCAGATGATGACGATGACGAACATGAATATGAATCAGGTAAACATGAGGATGAGGCGGAAGAGTTCTGGGAGGAGCTACATGAAGCCTTCTCTAATTTGACAGTTTTCCTGGTCTTTCTGCATATTGCCGGGGTAGTCGTTGCAAGCCTGGTGCATGGTGAAAATCTGGTGAAGGCGATGATTAATGGCCGTAAGCAGAAACATGAAGATCTTTGAGTGTAACTCTGCTTTAGTTGATGATCAGATCTCTGGGCAATGCTGCATCCTGCTGTTCATAATCGCAGACGCCCTCAGGGAAAACGCGCTTTAACTCGTTAGAATAGCCCCGCATATCAACAGGCGCGTACACACCTTTCTGTATCGCCTGTTCAACACTCTGCAAGTGACACTTGAAAACATTCCCGCGAATACTGTCTCCCGCTACCATGCGTGAGTTTTTATAGGCAGGATAATAGGCCATACATCTGCCCACTGACTTCTGATTCCAGTCACCATCCCATACATCGGCACCTTCATAAACTACCTTGCCACTACTATCAAAACAGGTGTCTTGCAGGCTCTCAGGACGAGCGCTAATGACATCCTTTTGTGTATCGTCGCGCATATTCATCAACCACTGATCCAGCGCATCCAACGCCTCTGGTATCGGTGTATGAGGCTTGTGTGTCATCCAGATCACATGATTATCAACATGACCCTGAGCATACATCATGCGACTGCGCGCTGAGAAACTACTAAAGCTGTGATGCATATCCAGCTCATCATCAAGGTAGTGACGCAGATCCAGTACTGGTATATCCAGCTTGCCCATAAAAATATGTCCTGAATAGTACGCTGCCTTTATTGCATCCATATCACCCTGATGACGCCGCGCCACACTACCATCGGTTGTCATCACCATATTCTGATGACTCCAGATAGAGAATTCTCCAGGCCAGTATTCATCTGCAAAAAACCAGAAGCGTTCTTTTTGCATCTGCTGTGGCGATTTCCATCCACCGATACTGGCATTCATTTTCAGAAAAGTTTCGACATCAATAGCGCCCTGCTTTAGCGCCAATAAACCATATTGCACACCAACATTGTCCCAGGTAATTTTTGCATTACCTTTTTCATCTGTGCCATAAATGTGTTTTAAGTTATCCCAGTAAGTCAGGCTAGTTTGTTGTATAACTTCTTCACTCAGGCGGTCCGGCACCTGCGGAAAATGTGGATTTAAAATTAACGGTGTCAAACCGCGCCAGCCATTCACACACTCACTCATTCCCATTGGGTTTATCAGGCTGTTAAAATTTAATAAATTAAAAGCCGAGGCCGCCAGTGAAAATGAATTAAAATGGTCATTTGAGGTATTCATGCCCTCTATTTGTCGACGATTATTCCAGTCAGACCACAGCGCATTTTTGTTATCAATTACATCAAAATAATACTCCAGTAATTCACAATCGAGCACATAGGTGGTTTGGGATAGCATGTCTGGATATGAATAAAGCGTTAGCGCTGCGTCCAGGACATCTTTATTATTCTGAGCAATAAGGTATTGCTGTATCGCACCACCAGAACCTCCCATACCCACCGTATATATAGGCTCACCATATTGACTGACAAACTGTTTTTTTACTCTTAGCGCGGTATCTTCAGATAGCCATACATTGTAATGATTAGATGTCTGATTTGCAGTTGAATGAACAATGGCATAACCTTTTTCAAGCTGTAATTCACGTCGTTTAAGTAAACCCCTGACACTAAATTTTCCCTGACGCTTACCAATACCTACGCCACCTCTAAACTGATAGATCAATCGGCGATTCCAGTTATCAGGAACTGGATTTTGCAAATCTTCGCCACTGCCTTTTAATGCATAAATAATATATATATGACGATTTATAGTGCCAATTTCGACACGCACTATGAACTCAACCTGTCGTCCATTTAAATTGATACTTTCTATGTCATTTTTATGCTTTGATAAAATTCTAAAGCCACCATCTTTATTGCTTTTATAGTAATACATAACCTTCGTGGGTAATGAGCAATCTTTACTATAACCTGCTAATTCATGGGTCTTATTGCCAGACTCATCTACTTTATAAATCTTTATTCCTTCACCTTTATAATTATCCACCATAGGCTGACCTAATCTGGCTTCTTCCGTTTGGCATAAAAAAGGGTATTCCAGTGGGCCTGCAAATAATGCTTCAACCGGGCCTGTTTCGCCGATCTTTATCGGGAATAAAAATGATTCTTCAGGTCTTTTTAAAGTTGAAGGATGCGCCCCATTATATGACTCATACAATTGATGAGGATTAAAATCATCTGGCAGTTTGATGACTTTTGATTTTTCAACTACCGTATCATGGCTCTGATGACTTCCGTAGAGGACAACCAATATAAGGACAATAACAAAAGCTAACAATATTCTTTTTGCATTCATAAACTTGCACTACAAAAATCAACTACCCTGTTAACATCTTTAAGAATAACTACAAATATAGTATAGGCCACATTTAAATGACTTTGATAAACAACGCTTATATTCCGATACTGCTTACCTAAAATAATTGGCCATACAAAAGCCACCGATTATCGGTATGACTTTAATTTTTCCTGATAAATTAATCACAACTATTTTGACTATTCATTACGCTTTTTGTTCTAAATAATAAATGGATAAATTACCATTAAACAGCACCATTAAAACCCAATTGACGCCATGCTTCGTAAATAATTACCGAAACTGAATTTGATAAATTCATACTTCGACTATCTGGCAACATGGGTATCCTGATAACCTGATTACAAGGCAAGCTTTGCAGATATTCAATCGGCAAACCACGTGTCTCTGGTCCAAAAACAAATGCATCATCCTGTTGATAAGTTGCCTCACTATAGTTTTGTGTACCTCGCGTGGAACAGGCATAAATCTGTGAAAAATTATTCGCCGAAATGCATTGATCCAGTGATGACCAGCATTTAACACGCGCAAACTCAGCATAGTCGAGACCTGCTCTCCTTAGTTTTTTATCTTCCAGTTCAAATCCTAGTGGTTCGATTAGGTGAAGATCAAATCCTGTATTGGCACTCAACCGAATGATATTCCCCGTATTCGGTGGGATTTCTGGTTCGAATAATATAATTGAAGGCATCTGATTATTTACACTTATATAGAGTTGTCTAATTTTTTCAACTTTAGCACTTAAGCCATTCTACTAGCATTGACTATGCTCTGATTCAGGTCTAATTAATATTAAAGAATTAATTTTGGGTTATGGCACTTTAACAAATATAAATTCAAAGCAAGATATATAACTCTTGAAGAGCAATACCCTGTACTCTCTCAGGCTAACTCAGTAATTATAAAGATATATCTAACGGATAGATACGCAATTTGCTGGCTGCTGATTTGACAAATAGCCACCATAAGCTGTTAAGTGTCACTTTCTATTAACTAACCATTTACAAAGAACCGGATCATTTTTATAAAGATGATAATGATAAAGATACAGCTAGCAATTGTTCATGGGGGCCAGCATGTACCTTGAGCACTTTGGTTTAGAGCGCCAGCCCTTCAAAATCACCCCTGATCCCAGCCTGTTCTATTCTGGCAGTAATCGGGGAGCAATCTTACAGGCATTGCAATACGCAATTTGTTCAGGCGAAGGTATGGTCAAGGTTGTTGGCGAGGTGGGCTCTGGCAAAACGATGCTTTGTCGAATGCTGGAGCAGGAACTGAGTGAGCTAGTTGAAGTGATCTATATCGCTAACCCCAGCCTATCACCAGATAATATTCTCCATGCTATCGCCTTCGAACTCAACCTGGATATCTCCTCAGAAACCAGAAAGCTTCAAGTCATGCACAAACTTCAGCTCTATTTGCTCGAAAAACACACTATAAATCAACAAGTTGTTGTATTTGTAGAAGAAGCGCAGAGCATGCCCATTGAAACACTTGAAGAAATACGCCTGTTAAGCAACCTGGAAACTGCTGACCATAAATTATTACAAATGGTTCTTTTTGGACAGCCAGAACTCGACCTGAAGTTACGTGAACCTGGTATCCGTCAACTCAAGGAGCGTATAACCCATAATTTCTATCTCACTCCTTTTCCTGCAGGCGATGTTTACAGCTATCTAAATTTTCGCATGCGTGCAGTTGGCTATCGAGGCCCTGATCTGTTCAGCCGTAAGCTGGCTCGCCGTATTGAGCGCGAATCCAGTGGCCTGACACGGCGTATCAACGTACTGGCCGATAAAATATTACTGGCAGCTTTTTCCGAAGGCGGGCATTCATTGAAAAAGGAGTATATTAAACGTGCAACACGTGACAGTGAATTCACTCAATACACTTTCTGGACTCCCACAAGAATCACGTTCTTTATCTGTTGCATTGTATTAGCAATGTGGACAGGAACCTTTATCCCAGATTTAACAAAAACTACAGGTAGCACCAATTCAGTCAAACTATTAACACCGAACGCCTCTGTAATAGCCATGCCGGATAGTGCAGTTACCACTCAAACCGTCCACCAGCCAGCCTCGGAACAGATACCTTTAAACGCTATGGCGAATGCACATGAACCAATGCTTTTTTTACAACAACGACTGATAGCAACTCGGCAATGGATTCGTACAGCCAACCCGCAACATTTTTCTATTCAACTAGCACTGATAGACCAGCATCCTGAATCTCAAATCCAGTACTACCTAATTAAGCTGTTCAGCCTGCTGGATTTACAAAAACTCTATATCTATCAAACTTCTATTAGCGGGAGAAAACAATACAGTGTGCTATACAGTGAATATAAACATTATCGACAGGCAAAACAGGAGTTACAGGCTCTTCCAGAAAGCTTGTCAAGTTCTGGCCCGTTTATTCGCTCTATCAAGAGCCTGCGGCCAGTACAGGCAGACTAATTAACTTATGCCTGATTACGGGGAACAAAATTGAATAATAGCCATATAAAACAATTACTTAAACTATTTCCTGTGATATTTATCAGCTCTTTCTTACTGATATCCTGCGGCCCATCACGAGCACCTGCGTTTTCTACCGGACACCTGAAAGAAACACAATCAGCTGTTACCAGCGCGATTCCTGAACCCATCCAGCAGTCCACTCTACTAGCGCCACCTGTAAAACGCCCACCCATAGAAACGTATACCGTCATTGTGAGCAGTGTGCTGGCAAAAGATCTCCTTTTTTCAATCGCACGGGATGCAAAAATCAACCTGGATATTCATGACGACATAGAGGGTCGAGTAACCTTGAATGCCATCGACCAGACATTACCACAAATACTCGAACGCATTGCTCAACAGGTGGATATTCGCTACAACTTTGAAGAAAATACATTAAGAATCCGTGCGGATAGTCCTTACCTGGAAACCTATCAGGTCGACTACGTAAATATTTCTCGCACCTCAAAAGGTGTTGTACGTGTAGCAACCAATATCGGCTCAACTGGCCAGGGATCAATAGGTGATAATAATCAGACCAGTTCAAGTAAAAGCGAAAACAACAGCTCGTTAACCGAGGTCAGGCTGAGTTCGGATAATATGTTCTGGGAGACTTTGACCCATAACATTACCGAAATTCTTAACGATAAATCAGATACTGATTCATCAAATGCTTCCAACCAGATTTCTGGACGCTCAGATAATAATAATGTCATTGTTAACCGTGAGTCCGGCATGATTATGGTCAGGGCAACCGCAAAGCAGCAACAGCAAATACAAAATTTTATTGGTCAGGTGCTTAATAATTCAAAACGCCAGGTAATGATTGAAGCAACCATCGCTGAGATTAAACTCAGTGATCGATATCAGGCTGGTGTGGACTGGACTTTGATCTCAAACAATCCACTGGATGGAACCAATATACTTACAGACCTACGCGCAGGTAATTTAGGTCAGTCACCTTTTTCTTCCTTTTCACTCAGTGATATTAATGACGGAGATCAGGTTAATGTAACACTCCGTGCATTAGAGCAGTTTGGTGACGTAAAAGTACTTTCTAGTCCGAAAGTTATGGCTATTAACAACCAGCCGGCGATACTCAAGGTAGTGGATAATATTGTCTACTTTGAAATGGAAGTAGACACATCTGTCAGTGAAACTCAGTCTCTGACAACATTCGAAACTGAAATCAAAACCGTACCGGTTGGTTTTGTTATGTCTGTAACGCCTTATATTAATGAACATGAAGTCGTGACGCTTAATATACGCCCCACCATTTCACGGGTAATAGACTCTGTTGTCGATCCTAATCCTGCATTCAAAGAAGCAGATGTAATCTCTCAGGTGCCAGTTATTCAGGTAAGAGAAATTGAATCAATATTAAGCATTAACAGTGGTGACACTGCGGTCATTGGTGGATTAATGCAGGATACAGTTAACGATAATAAAAGCGGCATTCCTATACTATCCACTCTTCCGATCATAGGCTCTCTGTTTCGTTATGAAGATGATGTTCGTGAAAAATCAGAGTTAGTTATCTTTATTCGGCCTGTGGTTATTCATCATGCCAGCCTGAATGGAGACCTGGAATCCTTCAAACAATATCTTCCAGTGTCATCAACTCGTAATATCGTCAATGATAATAAAACACCTGAGCAGGCTACAGCACATGGTTCAACGGAGCAACCATGAGCCTGCTGCTTGATGCCTTAAAAAAAGCGGAAGCCGATAAAAAACAGCATCAGACAAAACAGGATGCTACAGAAAGCATCTCATCACAGCAAGACATAGATCTGAATCTTGATCTAGATCGTCATGCTCTGAACAAACCAGCTGCTGATATCGATGAACCTTATTTAGATACTAGTGAACTCGATGCCAGTGATGCCACCGTAAAACAACTTGTCCCAGATATAACAAATGAATCTATCAATCAGACAGAAAATCTACTGAATTCCATTCATAGAGAAATACCTGAATCCAATCGAACCAACATCCTCAATAAAACTATTTCTACTGATCGAAGTGAGAACAACCAAACTATAGCCTCTCATAATATTAAAATTGAATCATCAGGAGTAGAAACAGCAAAAGAATGTGTCGAATCAAATAATAATTCTGACGCTTCAATAACAAGATCCAATCATTATCACAACAATGGACAGGACCTTGCCAAGCTATTAGATACCGCAAACAATCACTATTACAAACAGAAATTCAAATCAACTATTCTGTTTTTTATGCTGATAATTTTTTTCATTCTCTTTGCTTTTATTTATTTTTATATACAAAATTCCTCATCCCAGACAGATATCTATCTTCAAATTCCTCAAACTATAAAGAATGAAACTAGCGAAATCAATGCCAGCCCCAAAGAAGCTTCTAATAATACAACCTCATCAGAACCAACCTATACACAAACAAGCTCTTATAAAGATACACAAACTTCAGTCTTATCTAATAAAAATGAGAGCACATCTATTAACACGATTAGGGCAGATAATAATATTAAATCTGCACCACCTATTCGAGAACGAAAGATCAATGTCACACAAACAGTCAAGCAGGACCCTATTGAAATATTCTTAACTTCTGCCTATATAGCTTTCAATAAGTCTGATTATGTATCATCAAAGCAGTTATATATTCAAGTCCTTAGCCAAGAACCCACTAATCGCGATGCACAACTCGGACTCGCCGCGATTGCAATACAGAATAAGCAACCACAAATTGCACTTCAACATTACCAACGACTGCTAAAGCTCAATCCCAAAGATAGCCTGGCATTAGCTGGATTCACTAATTTAAACCAATCATCAAATTTTTTAACTGAGAGCCAGCTAAAAGTCATGCTACGTGAGCAACCCAATGCCAGTCATCTGCATTTTGCTTTAGGTAATTATTACGCTAGAAATAATCGGTGGCAGGAAGCTCAATCATATTATTTTAATGCCTGGTCTTTACATAATGAGCAGGCAGAGTATTCATATAATCTTGCCATTAGCCTGGAGCACCTGAGTAAATATCTTCAGGCTATAAAATTCTATGAACTAAGTCTTAGTTTACATAAAAACAATTCTAATATTCAATTTACAAAACAGAGAGTCATTGAACGAATAAGTTTACTTAAGGAATCGATTCAATGATACAGAACAATTCTGAATTAATAACTGACGTTAGTTCAGCTCTCAAGGCAACTAAAAAACGCCTCGGTGAAGAATTGATTGCACAGGGTTTGATTACTGAAGACCAGGTAAGAATTGCCCTGAAAGAGCAGGAAAAGACCGGAAAGCCTCTAGGTGAGGCACTTATATCTCTGGGCTTCGTTACAGAAGCCATTTTAAGAGACGCACTCAGCGAAATGTTGGGGCGTGACAGCATTTCATTAACCAATGTCGTTCCAGACAATGAAGCAATAAAGTTAGTTCCTAAAGATATTTCAAGCCGATTTAATATTCTCCCTGTCACATTTGATCAGCAATATGGAACACTATCTGTTGCAATGACTGATATATATAACCTGGTAATACTGGACAGGTTACGCGCCTTATTAGGCAAAAAGATTGAAATCATTCCTTTGTTAGCATCGGAAAGTGAAATCTCAGATGCCATCGACCAGTTTTATGGCTACGAACTCTCTGTTGATGGCATTCTGCATGAAATAGAAACCGGAGAGATTGACTACACTAGCCTTGAGTCAGATGGCAACGCATATAGCCAGCCATTAGTGCGCCTGGTTGATGCCATACTAGCAGACGCTGTAAAGCACAGTGCATCAGACATTCACTTCGAGCCTGAAAATGGCTTTCTTCGTCTACGTTATCGTATCGATGGCGTACTGCGCCAGATTCGCAGTCTGCATAAGGATTACTGGTCTGCAATTGTTGTCAGGCTAAAAGTTATTTCTAAAATGAACATTGCAGAAACCCGTGCGCCACAGGATGGCAGAATCAGTCTTAATATCCGTGGTCATATCATAGACTTTCGCGTTTCATCGCAACCTACAACTCACGGTGAAAATATCGTACTACGTGTACTCGATAGAGCCCGTGGCATTGTTGATATCGAAGATCTGGGCCTGCATCAAGATTCACTCGCTTTATTAAAGTTAATTATGGCACGACCAGAAGGTATTATTTTAGTCACCGGTCCTACAGGTAGTGGTAAAACAACCACGCTATATTCCATGCTCAACTATGTCAGTTCTGAGCAGGTCAATATCATGACACTTGAAGATCCGGTTGAATACCCAATGGATCTGATTCGTCAAACATCAATTAATGAAGTTTTACGGATGGATTTTGCCAACGGCATACGTTCATTAATGCGACAGGACCCCGATATTATTCTGGTTGGTGAAATACGTGATTCCGACACGGCAGAAATGGCTTTCCGTGCTGCAATGACAGGGCATCAGGTTTATTCGACCTTACACACTAATTCAGCTATTGGAAGTATACCCAGGCTGCAGGACATCGGTATTAAGCCAGATATTTTGTCTGGGAATATAATTGGCATAATAGGACAGCGTCTTGTTCGCAAACTATGTCCCCACTGCAAAGTCGTCCGAGATGCCGAAGACATTGAAAAGAAACTACTGGCTGTAGATACTTCTTCTGAGTTAAAAATACATGATGCCAAAGGTTGTAAACATTGTGACAATATTGGTTACAAAGGAAGAATCTCTATTATTGAAGTTCTGAAAATTGATGCAAAACTGGACGAAATGATTGCCGAAAAATCAACACTTTCCAGAATCAAACATTATCTTAATGAGTCTGATTACCAGACTATGGCAGATGATGCCGCACGCAGAGTCATTGAAGGCATTACAACGCTTGACGAAGTAAGCCGTGTCATTGATCTTACAGACAGGTTATAGCAGATATGTCAGTCGTTTATAAATATAAAGCTATCGATCAACGCGGCAAGATAATCAATGACAATATTGAGGCCGATAACCTGCTTGATCTTGAGCAGAGACTCAGCGCCATGGGCATGGATCTTATTAACTACAGGGAATTCAAGAGCGGCATATTCTCATTCAAATCTAAGGGCATTACGCGTCACGAGTTAATCAATTTTACCTTCCAGATGCAGCAATTGACAGGTGCAGGCGTCAGTATATTAGACGGCCTTACAGATCTCAAAGAATCTATTTCAGAAGGCCGTTTAAAACAGGTCATATCTGGCATTATAGATGAAATACAGGGAGGCAAAACCTTCTCTGGTGCGCTTTCGGAATTTCCAGAGATTTTTGACAATGTTTATATAACTTTGATACGTGTCGGCGAAGAAAGCGGCCATATGCCTAAGGTACTGCATGATCTTGCAGAAACTTTAAAATGGCATGATGAAATTATTGCTCATACTAAGAAAATTATGATTTACCCCGCCATTGTTACACTTGTCATCATTGCAACTGTTTCCTATTTAATGATCGCTCTCGTACCTAACCTAATTCCATTTATACAAGATCTTGGCGGCCATATACCGTTACATACTCAGGCACTTATTGTCACCTCGAATTTTCTAATTAATTACTGGTATTTGGTTTTTACTTTGCCCGTTATTTTCGCAATCATTTTACAGCAACTATATCGTAAAAAACCAGAAGTTCGTTATTTTATAGATAAACAAAAACTTAAATTTTATATTTTCGGACCTTTATTACTTAAAACTGATCTTGCAAGATTTAGCAACTATCTTGCACTAATGTATTCGTCAGGCCTGACAGTTTTAGACAGTCTTAAAATTTCCGAACTTCTTGTAAAGAATAGCGTTATTTCAAATTCAATTACTCACGTTCATGAATTAATCGGAGAAGGAAAACAGATCTCAGACAGTTTTAGTCAGGCAGAGATTTTTCCTCCTTTGGTTATAAGAATGATCAAAGTCGGTGAAAACACAGGCGCTCTTGATGAAGCCCTGCTAAATGTCAGTTATTTTTATAATCGCGAGATCAGGGAGAGCATTGATAAAATGGAAGCAGCAATAACGCCAGTTTTAACCATATTACTCGGTCTAATTATGCTATGGATTATGTCCTCTGTGCTCGGTCCAATTTATGACACCTTAACTAAAATTCAACTTTAGACAATCTATTGTGAAACGTATTTTGTACTATTCAGGTTACCGGCTCACCGTCTTTCATTGGAACAACAATGAATGTATGGCGAGCTATGCATTTGAACCTGATAGTCATGGCATGGAACTGTTCAAACAGTATTTACAATCTTCACCTCCTGTTTCATCAAGATTGTTAATTGATATTATTGAAGAAGACTTCAATAAGGATACGATTCCACATGTAAACTCATCCGATCGAAAGGCAATTATAAAACGCACGATTGACAGGAAATACCGACAAGATCACCGCTTTACAAACCACAAGGTCATCGGTAGAAAAACCACTGGTAGAAAGGATGATATCATTCTGTATAGCGTACTGAGTCACTCCAGTATGCTTGATCCATGGCTCGACGTTATCTTCGACACTGAAACCTCCCTGGAAGGCATCTGGTCTGTTCCTTACTTAACGAAAGATATCTATAAACATCTTAATACTAGTCATAGCAATATACTTATAGTTTCACAACAGGTCCCCAGCAACCTACGACAGACATTTATTAAAAATGGACAATTTGAAAGCAGTCGACTCGCTGTAGTTAATCTCGATGAAGAAACTATTGGCAATTATATAGAAGGTGAGACAGAGCAAACGATACGTTTTTTATCAAATAACCGGCACATAGGCTTTGATGAAATCATCGAAATACATATCTTCTGCAATATGAATGATCTTGCCGAAATTAAAACACATTGCCAGGACACTCCCAGGCGACATTACCAGTATCACACCATTGATGATCTACACAATAAACTCGATATTAAGACTGAAGACAATCAATACTGTAACAGCATATTCACCTACTTTTGTAGTAAATCATTCTTACCACCTGGTCATTATTATGATCGTAAACTTTTGCACCATTATTTGCATAACATGATCTCAATTGGACTTTATACTACAGGCGTCATCATTCTAGCCATCTCTATCCTGTTCTCCTTTTCTTTATACTCTGACTCTACAAACCTGCAGTTAGAAACCGCTTTACTCTCCGACCAGCAGCGCGCACTGAAAAATCAACACACAAAATTAACTGATGGATTTACGGATAAAATAAAGATTGCCAAAACAGCCAGATCCACTGTATTAGTCGCAGATAAAATCCAAGCGCTTAACAAAATAAATCCACATTCTTTACTCAGTATTATTTCTAAAAAACTCAGCCCGTCTGATTTAAGAAACATCACAATTACAAGATTTAGCTGGAGTCGACATCAACATACAAATTTAAATTCATCTCGCATTAAATCTGGCACTTCTAATTCAAACTTCTTAACAGATGAAGAGATACAACAAAAAGTAGTCATCGGTGGCCATTTTAATACACAAAATCAACCTGTTAGAAATATCGTATCACAAACCTCTTCACTAATATCATCATTACAGAGCATTCCTGGCATCCTGTCTGTAACCTTAATTAATGCACCACTTGATATTGATCCAAAATCCAGGGTAACTCATCAGCATGGCTACCAAACAAATCTTAGCACCATCAACAATGAATCCAGCACGTTTGAGATTGAGTTATTTGTACGAGGAGATATCTAATGAGACTTGATCTTAAATATTTGCTCAGGCCGCTATCATTTTTCCTTGTCTGTCTCATTCTATCATTATCTGTGGTTATCTATTTTTATATCGATAAGAACAATTCATTTGTATCACAAAACTTTGCCCAACAACAACTAATTAAAACTCGCGCCATTTACTTAAAAGATCTAGAGCTTAAATCAGTCTATTTATCATACGAGGATCGATTCAATCTTCTTAAAAACAAAGGTTTCTTTACTGTAGAAAATAGACTTAACTGGATTGATACGCTCGAAAGCACTAGCAATAAAATTAAGCTTCCATACTTATCTTATACTATTGAATCTAGAGAATTATTATCAGATCAGAAGTTCAACACGAGTTACCCTGATCTCGATCTGTTTTCATCCTCAATGCAACTTGATTTACAACTCCTACATGAGGGTGATTTATACAACCTTTTCAAATTGCTTAATAAAAATGCTAAAGGTCTATTTGATATTGAAATGTGCGCCATCACACGTAATTCTCTACACGACAATCAACTAGACTATCACGAGAATGGAAAAAGTTTTTCAGCCATCTGCAAGCTAAACTGGTACACCGCTTTATCCGCACAGCCTATAACACCTGAATTATCAAGGAGGCGATAATGAAATATTTATATTTTTTCATCTTGTTTCTATTTTCAACACAGTCATTAGCTGTAGATAATTCATCTGTTTCTGAATTAAATACTTTTTTCACGACTCCAGAGCTTCGCAGTAAGCTAAACAAATTACGTAATTCTGGCCACTTTGACACAGTCAGTCACACTAGCAGTGTCGCTACACCTTCACCAGATATCAAACTACAGGGCCTTATTTATCAGAATAGCAAAATGCCTATTGCAATTATTAATGACCATATTACAACGCATAAACGCAGTAAAAATAATCGTAATTATATTCATTCTGCAGACACCGATTCTCTTAATGTAACTGTAAAAACAATTAATCGCTCTATACTTCTAAAGCCTGGTCAATTCTGGTCAAGCCAGGCCAATAAATCCAGTGAAAATTATTCATTACCTGATTCATCGACTTCTACAGCCAATACATCTAGCCAGTTGAATATTAGAAATGAAGACTAACATTTCATTTGGACTCATAAACAAACAACAAGGCTTCACCTTAATCCTTTTTTTTCTTATCTTAATCATCTCTGGTGCCGTTTTTCTTATCACACACATACAATCAGAATCCGGGCGAGTCGACAGTGAGAATATAACGACTCAATCACTCTCTAAAGCTAAACAGGCGTTACTGGCCTATGCAGCATCCTACTATTACAGATCATCTAACAGCGGCACTCCACATGCTGGTATTCATGGAATATTACCTTGTCCTGAAGAGCCATCATCAACAGCTGAAGGTACAGATTCTGGTTCCTGTGCACCTCGTTATACAAGCTCTTTAGGGCGCTTACCCTGGAGCACTCTTGATATCCCGCCTCTTAAAGATGCGAGTGGGGAATGTTTATGGTATAGCTTGTCTGGTGGTTTTTTTAATTCTCCGCTGCCAGAAATGATTAATCATGACACACCCGGCATGTTCATGATTTATAACAAGGATGGTTCACTGATACAGGGCGCAACTCCTGAGTCTAGAGTTGCTGCGATTATCATTGCACCTGGTAAGCCCCTTAGCTCCCAGAATCGCCAATCGGCTGACTCAAGCCTGCCATGTAAAGTAGCAAGAGATAACGTACAGGCATCCGACTACCTTGATACCCTTCAGTGGGTAAATAACAGTTCTGTAAACACTCTCACGGCAGATTTAATTGAAGATTTTGTGACTTCTGAGGGACTAATCGATGATCCACAATTGAATGACCGACTAATAACCATCACTACAGACGAAATATTCGATGTCATTAAATCTAATAAGAGTTATTTTGATGACAAAATAACCCAGCTCGGCTTAACCCTCAGCCAGTGTCTTATTGATTATGCCGTGAATGGCGCCACCAATTCACAAAGCTGCTCTAGCCTCTCACAATGTTATGCCAGCTGTACTGATGAATATAATCTCTGCGTAGCTAGCGGTCAGCCTACCTGCAATAAAACCAGAAATGTCTGCCGCAAGACCTGCCGAGATCAATGCATAAAAGGTAAGCCAAAGGGTGGTAAAGGCGGTGCAGGGACTACAAACTTCAATTTGCCATGGCCTGCTCCGATGGAGCTTAATGCGGACTATCGAGTTAATACCAATTATACTGATATCACTTCAACAGCTGTCAGCACAGAAGGCCTGCTCGGTCGCTTACCTCTGGATCTGACCAATTCTTCAGCCATGAGTGGAAATAGCGCAACCGACCTGTTCTCTTCCTGCGGCATTGACCTGAGTACACCGACAGAAATGTCCAATTTATGGCAAAACTGGAAGGACCACTGGTTTTATGTGGTCGGAAGCAACTTTTCCCCCGGCGCAACAAATGCCACTCCTTGCATCAATTGCCCTCGGAATAATAATGGCTCTCGATATGCAGCTATGCTCATTTTTGCTTCTGAACGGCTTGCTAACCAGTTCAGGCAAACAAATGAGGCAGAAGACCCTGACCCTGCTTTCTCTCTAACTAAATCTGAACCGGCAAACTACCTTGAAGGATCAAATTTATCTAACTATCCTGATATTAATGGCAATAAGAATTATGGATTGAATATTCAGAATGATCGCCTTTTTTGTATACCCACTGATATGTCTAGTCCCATTGAGTGCCCGTAATGACCAGTAAAAATAATAAGGGCTTCACACTCATAGAAGTCGCCATTGTCTTTATTATAATCTCTGCACTACTGGGATACATTTTTATGCCATTACGTGCACAAATGGAAACTGCAAATATAAAACTTGCCGGGCAGACGCTAAATCAAATTGAAGAAGCGCTCTACGGCTTTGCCATTGCAAATGGGCGCTTGCCCTGTCCAACACAACCAGGGCTTAACGGTATCGCCAACCCTGCCAACCCTGCGGCACACTGCAATAATGCTTCGGCTATTTCTGGCTATATCGGTTTTCTTCCATCTACCACTCTGGGCATCAAGGGCAAGGTAAATTGTGATGGCTTACTACTTGACCCCTGGGGAAGACCTTATCGTTACAGTGTCACCAACTTTGAAGACCCCAGCCCATTAATCGATCAGGGTGTTTTCGTTGTTTCTAATGGTATTCAATCTGCTGCTGCACCAGATTTAACATCAGTCGTTCCAAACATTAAAGTTTGTACCGATTTATCTGCTGCTTGCACGTCTACCTCTGGTAATTATGCAATAGATACAGCTGTCGCGGTATTTTTTTCCATGGGCACGCGGGAAAGGGCCAATAGCACAGAAGAAGATGAAAACGCAGGGGAGGGTGGAACTGTCGCCAGCACCTGTGGTTTACCTGACTATGATATCGCTTCAGACCGATTTTATTACTCATCAAATAGAAAAGAAGTGGCAGGTGAGGAGTTTGATGATATTCTTAGCTGGATTTCGCCGAATATTTTATACTCTAAACTGCTACAAGCAGGACACACTCTTAATTAATTATCATGCCTCTAGATGAACTCTTTGGCTGGCTAGCCTCTATATTAACCACACTCATTTTCCTGCCGCAATTACACAAAGCCTTTAGTTCTCGCATGACAAATGACATCTCTATGCTAATGCTATGGCTAGCGCTTTTTGGCAATATTGCCTGGCTTATTCATGCCAGCCTTACTGGCAATACACCACTGATTGTTTGTGCTTCACTTATTATCGTTATGAGTTTAATACTAATTGTTTTCAAGTATCTAAATGAACGCGATAGCCACCAGGGTTAATTTATTTTACTAGCGCACTTACTCGGAAGCTTTATTTTCAGCTATTCTTAGCTTCAAGTTATGCAATATCCTATATGGCAGCGTACGCTGAATAATATTGACTATCCAGCTAGGAAGCCAACCTTTCGGGTCCACATGATAGATCAGTTCAATTTTCGTTTTATTTTTGTCTATCGATGTTAATCTGTAGCTACTTTCTATTATCTCGCCCCTTACCACACCTGAATTTTCTTTAGCATCTGCTAACACCACCGATTTCATTTTATATAGAACTGAACCATTTTCTGTGACCTGTATATCATGACTATAAACAAAATCACGATCTGATGCCGGCCAGGGTGCAGCAAACAGTGCATATTCTATACGCTGTAATTTATTGATCTTGTTAATTACTAATGAATTTAATAAATAAGGAACCCAGAGGTGGCGCTCATCAACCTGATTTAATATTGCCTGTACTTCACTCACGGTGGCATCAAATACCGCTATCGCTTTAGCTTTAACAATATCGTTTGCTTCTGTTGTAATCGTATAGGTCTGAATATTCTCAGCACTCTTTACCAGTTGCCATGAATTTTCTGAATTTACGCTTGCCTGAACAATTTGTGAAAGCATAATTAACAGAATTATTTGAACAACCCGTAGCATATGCACTCACTTAATCATCGCTGTCGCTTTAAATTGCGCAAACATTTCTTTTCCAGGCTGAACCTTCAGTAATCGAGCAGATCGGTGACTTATCATTGCTGCTATCCTTTGTGTACCCATCACAGCTATCACCAGTAACTTTCCGTTACTGTCTTCCTTTATTGAATCAATTGTAACCGCTATACAATTAAGAATACTACTATCCCTAGGTGGCGACAAACATAAGCTAACATCCCTGGCATGAATCAATATACGCACCTGCTTACCCGGCTGCATATTCTGTCCTGTGATTAATAACTGCGTTTTATCACATTGCACTTTCGCCAGCTTATCCTCACCAATAAGTTGATGAACAATGCCCTCAACGATAAAGCTTGCACCTTCTGCCTGGGTCAGTAACGGTTGGTTAATACACAGTTCTGCAATATCCCCCTGATCAACAACCTTACCCTGATCAAGTATGACAATATAATTTGCAAGCCTTAACACTTCTTTTATATCATGACTTACATAGAGTATTGGAATGGTTAGCTCTCGTTGAATTTTATCAATAAACGGTATTAACTCCTGACGTGCCTGATAGTCTAATGCTGATAATGGTTCATCAAGAATTAATATTTCTGGATTCGATAAAAGTGCTCTGGCCATAGCTACTCGCTGCTTTTGCCCACCCGAAAGCTGCGACGGGTATTGCTGAAGTAATTCAGCAAGTTTAAATTTCTCAATGATACTTTGAGGATCGGCCTGACTCTTTCTCCGCTCATATCCAAACAGTATATTTTCTTCGACTGTCATATTTGGGAACAGTCGATTATCCTGAAACACATAACCGATGTTTCTCTGCCATGGCTTTCTATTTATACCATTAGCACTATCATCATAAATATCCTGCTTTAATTGGAATCTGGCATAGTCATCGATTGAACTTTTTTCATTCAATCCTGCAATCAAATTCAGTAAACTTGTTTTTCCCGATCCTGATGAACCAAAGATAACACTAATACCCTGCTCAGGAATTTCGAATTCAACATCAAGCAAAAAATTACTATATGATTTTTTATAAGCAATTTTAATCATTATATTCTGACCATTAATTTTTTATTCAATGAATAGGTCAAAAATAAAATAACAAATGAGAATATCAGTAATCCTGCAGAATATTGATGTGCCACATCATATTCCAGCGCTTCAACATGATCATAAATAACTATCGATAGTACCTGTGTAACTTCCGGAATATTACCGCCTATCATCAGCACTACACCAAATTCACCGACTGTATGCGCAAATCCCAGCGTTATTGCCACAAGAAAGCCTCGCATCGAAAGTGGCAGAACAACACTTCTAAAAGTATCAAGACGGTTTGCACCCAGTGTATAGGCAGCTTGCTGTAGCGACCTACCTACCATTTCAAAACTTGCCTGTAATGGCTGCACTACAAATGGCATGGAATAGATAACAGAACCAATTACCAGTCCGGTAAAACTAAAGCTTAAGCTTTCGTCACTCACATAAGACCAGACATTACCAATAAAACCATCTGGACTCAGCGCCATTAGTAGATAGAACCCTAGCACGGTTGGTGGCAACACAAGGGGCAAAGCAACGACTGACTCGATTACCACCTTGAAGCGATTAGCAGTCTGCGAGAGCCACCAAGCGACAGGCGTGCCGATTATTAATAATATCAACGTCGTTATGGATGCCAGTTTTAATGTCGTAATAACAGGTGAAATATCCACTACAACGTATACCCATCATTCTCAATTAACTTTTTAATCTTGTCAGACTTAACAAAATTAAAAAACTCTCGACTTAGTTCAATATTTTTACTATTTTTCAGCACCAGCATTTTTTGCTTTATCGGTTTATGATGGTAGGAATCAACCTGCCAGTAAATATCGTTATTCACATGTGATTTGGCAACCATTCCGAGACCTGCTGCACCAGACTGTACATACTGCAATGCCTGTGCAATATTTTCTGCATATACCAGCTTATGCTTTACTTCATTATATATTTCCAGAGCCTTTAAGGCTTCAATAGCGGCTGATCCATACGGCGCTGTTTTTGGGTTTGCAATCGCCAGTTTTTTGAAATCGCCATTATATAATTGCTCTCTTAGCAATTGCGAACTATCACTATCTGGTTTCCATAACACCAGCTGTCCTATTGCATAAGTACTGATATCATTCTGTTCGGCTTTTTTCTTTTCGATTAATTTTTCCGGTCTCTTCGCATCTGCAGACAAAAACAGATCATAAGGTGCTCCATTCATTATCTGTGCATACAACTTACCTGTTGAGCCACGGATAATTGTTATCTTATGCCCAGTTTCTGTTTCGAAAATATTTACTATTTTATTTAGCGTATGGTAAAAATTAGCTGCTGTGGCAACTTTTAATTCACCTGAATTTACCTCTAAAGTAAATATTAGTAATCCTATTAGTAAATATTTCACTTTATTCTGCAAGCTCTTCTATATATGTCCGTGCGATTGGTGTTTGCACATATTGCTTTTTACCATCAGCTGTTGCCCAGAAATAATAATAGCCTTTTGCCGGCTCTGTTGTGACTTTGCCGTCTTTCACTAGCCAGCTTTTAACATGTGTTCCATCGGCATAGGTTACGCGATAATCCCCTTCGAGCCATGTCACACCCAGCCTGGATATTTTATTTTGTTGCTCTTCACTACATGACCATAGCATCGTCATACTTAAGCCAAGTAACAATATTTTTTTCATGGCCTCACCTGTTCACTATTGCTTAGTTGTAAACTCTTAAATTCTCAATTCGCTGAGCGATTATACGATTGTATTTTTCAACCTGTTCATTATGCAGATCATCTCCAGACTTTTTGCTGGTAGATAATATACCTTCAGGCAACTGTTCTATTGTCGGCATAAAATCAACTTCGCTTTTAATGGCCATCATGCGTTTTTGTATATCTATTGCTCTGGCCTCAGATTCTACAGCCAGCTTGATACCCGCACGATCTGCTGCCAGATCGGCAAAACTGAATCCACTACCTCGGTAAGAATCCGCGATTTCTTTTTTCATTCCGATGACTTCTGCCAACACTGGATTAGACAAACTGGTTACTGCTGCTGAAAGTACAAAGTGCTTTGCAAGATCATACCGTCCATATAAGCTTAATTTTAACTTTCTCTGCTGATTCAGTAAATTTGTCTTAATTCCTGGCAAATCATAATCCATTATCAACGCTGCCAGACTAATAAATATTGAGCGATTTTCAATTTCCGGCGGCAGCTCATGTAACTCTTCATGGGCATGTCTAAACAACTGCCTTAGCATTTCATCCAGACGTATTTTATCTGACAACCCTGATTGCTGCTTATTAATGAATTCCAGCATACTATTAACACCCTGCTGCAGCTCACCGGACATCATCTGCATTTGAAAATGATTCTGCAGGTCATTTGCCAGTTTACGATTCCAACGATAATGCAAATTTAATTGCCCTGTAGAAATCTTCATCCTGCCAATAGAGCCCACTGCACTACGGTATATATGTACATTTTCCAGCAACTTCACATGAACAATCTTAACCAGTGATTGAGAGATGCCATCTGGCAGGGGGATATAACCCATCTTTAAGTTTCTTGCCCTGAGTTCCAGCTCATCATTTTCATCACTGTGAAGCCTGACTGATATATTCAGGTATTTCCCCACCGGGTTCTCTGGTAGAGTTATTGTCATCTGCCCTTGGGTTATTCCATCCAGCAACAACCAATTGCTACTTATCGGCAGGTATTCCTGACTCTTCTCAAAGAATTTGATAATAAGATTGAGCTCTATCTCAGACAAATTAAGACTCACTAATTTGCCATAAGGTTTATCAAGTGGTAGCCGACTTCTTAACAGCTCATCGATATGCTGCTGCTCTGTAGCTGTTAATTTGTCGACTGGATCTACCAGCGGCTCATTCTCAACCAGCCCGTAAACCACTATTCCCAACACCGCGCCGAGAACGAAGCTAGTGATAAGTAGCCATTTTATTAATCTGATCATCTTTCTCACATTAGGTTATTTTTGTCTGAACTATAACATGGCCGTCCCATAGTCCCGTGAATATGTGTAAAATTCCCCACCATGGATGTTTCACATATTTTAGATAGTCTAAACGACGCACAACGAGAAGCGGTCACCGCACCTCCCGGCTCTATGCTGGTACTAGCCGGTGCCGGCAGTGGAAAAACACGTGTCCTGGTACACCGCATGGCCTGGCTTATACAGGTCGAAGCGATATCACCATTTAGCCTGATGGCGGTTACCTTCACCAATAAGGCGGCTAATGAAATGCGTAACCGTGTCGAACAGCTACAAGGTGTATCGCCTAATGGAATGTGGGTAGGCACCTTCCATGGCCTGGCTCACCGTCTACTCCGGGCACACTGGAAAGAAGCTGATCTGCCTCAACAATTCCAGATTCTCGACTCAGATGATCAGTATCGTATGGTGCGCCGTGTTCTCAAAGCACTGGAACTTGATGAAGCACGCTGGATTCCCAGACAAATACAGGGCTTTATCAACGGCCGCAAAGACGAAGGCTTAAGACCACAACACGTCGACGCAGGATCAGACCCGGTCCGGCAGCAGCTAGTGTCAATATACTCTGCTTATGAAGCGGCCTGTAAACGTGCCGGGGTAATAGACTTTGCCGAGCTGCTTCTTAGAAGTTTAGAGCTTATCCGGGATAATGATGAATTAAGAGAGCATTATCGCCGACGTTTTCAACATATACTAGTAGATGAGTTTCAGGATACTAATACCATTCAGTATGCCTGGATAAAGCTGCTTTCAGCCAGCAAGAACCAGCGTGGTGCCCAGCTCTTTGTGGTCGGCGAT
>JBFHVQ010000048.1:0-24338 GCA_041589455.1 Gammaproteobacteria bacterium
ATCCACCAGTACGGGAACATCAGAATTTAGTACATCACTTTCAAAACTGTCATCAGATACATGAACGATCTCACTCACAGTGTATAACCTCCGGGTTTACATTTGTCTCGCCAAATAGCAGTGCTTGAATAAACTGATATTACATGCAGGATGGCTATTGAAGACGGGCTTATTTGTTATTTGTTTCGTAAAGAAACCATATTAGCTAATTTATCACATTTGTACAGTCAGACAGAGTGCTTTATGCTATGTGCCATGAGTACTCATTTGACTGATCAACGATTTGATCAATATAAATTACCTGATTCGCTGCTGCAAGGGCTGAATCAGGCCGGATTTCAACAATGCACACCGATTCAGGCACAAAGCCTGCCCCTATCCCTTGACGGACTGGATGTCGCGGGTGAAGCACAAACAGGGACAGGCAAGACCATTGCCTTTCTGGTTGCTGTGTATAACAAGCTACTAACCGAGCCTGCGCCTGCAGAGCGCAAGCCGAACCAGCCCAGAGCCCTGATACTGGCGCCAACACGCGAATTAGCCATACAGATTCATAAGGACGCTGAACTGATCGGCGCATCTACGGGCCTTAAGCACGTACTCGTCTATGGCGGTACCGGCTATGAGAAGCAGCAGGCTGACATTGCCAATGGTGCTGATATACTCATTGGAACACCTGGTCGCCTGATTGATTTCTTTAAGCAGCATGTTTTTAATCTCAAGCAAATTCAGTCTCTGGTTCTGGATGAAGCAGATCGCATGTTCGATCTGGGCTTTATAAAAGATATTCGCTATCTCATCAGGCGCTGCCCTGAACCGACACATAGGCTTAGCATGCTATTTTCTGCCACCCTCTCCTACCGGGTTCAGGAGCTGGCTTATGAGCACATGAATAACCCACAGCACGTTAAGATTGAATCAGAAAACCGCACTGCCGATAAAATTGAAGAAATGATCTACTACCCGGCAAATAATGAAAAGATCCCGCTGTTGTTAGGATTATTTAAGCAACAACAGCCTTCACGTAGCATTATTTTTGTCAACACTAAACGGGTTGCCGATGAGATTAACGCCTGGCTAACCGGTAATGATTATCCACCAGCCATTCTTTCAGGCGATATTCCACAGAAAAAACGACAGAGCTTGCTAAAGAAATTTCAGGATGGTGAATTCAAGGTACTGGTGGCAACAGATGTCGCCGCCAGGGGACTGCACATTCCTGAAGTCAGTCATGTGTTTAATTATGATTTACCTCAACAAGCCGAGGACTATGTTCACCGTATTGGCAGAACCGCGCGAGCTGGGGCATCCGGCCATGCCATTAGCTTCGCCTGCGAAGACTATGCACATTACCTGCCTGAAATAGAAGAGTATATTGGGCACGCCATCCCCAGTGATAGCGTTTCAACAGAACTGTTAGTAGTGCCTAAACCGAAAGCTAAAATAGAGCGCAACCGTCCGCCGAGACACCGCAATGGCGGTAATAGCAATCGCAGAAAGCAAGGCTCCTCAAGGCCACGCCAGCACTCTTCCAGGAAAAGCTAGACCTCAGGAGCCGGCAAGACTCAACACCGTTATGCTAACTGAATACACTCTGTATTTTCTGCTTGGTGCAGTTGCAGGGACATCAGCCGGGTTACTGGGTATTGGTGGCGGCCTGATTATTGTTCCTGCACTGGCAGCAATATTTCTTAACCAGTCCATGCCCACCGAGTCAATCATGCATCTGGCGCTCGGTACCTCGCTGGCGACAATTGTTTTTACCTCTATCTCATCAGTTTACAGTCATCATAAAAAACACGCTGTCGACTGGCCTGGTGTTTTTAAACTGACCCCGGGTATCGTGATTGGCGCCTGGCTCGGAGGAGGGGTAGCCGCACAGCTTGATAGCCACTTACTAAAACCCATATTTGCCTTTTTTGAGCTCTCCGTCGCCGCCTATATGCTGTGGGGCAAACAGGCTACACCCCATAACAACCAGGCAGGACTGATAAACTTTAGCTTGAGTGGTGGCATTATTGGCTGTATTTCTTCTCTGGTAGGTATCGGTGGTGGTACCATGAGCGTTCCCTGGCTATTGTGGCATGGCCGGAGAATTCACCAGGCCATTGCTAGTTCCGCAGCCCTGGGGCTTCCAATAGCACTTGCCGGCTCCATCAGCTATCTATTTAGTGGCTGGGAAAAACCACAATTACCAGAACTTTCAGCCGGTTATATTTACCTGCCAGCATTACTGGGAATTGTTCTGAGCAGTACATTATTTGCGCCACTGGGTGCCCACTGGGCACATCGATTAGATACCGCCAGACTTAAAAAACTCTTTGCTTATACACTGATCGTGTTAGCGACTGGCTTACTTATCGGCGGGTGAATTTACCGAGCGGCTCACATCTTTTATGGTCGGTGCAGATCTGGCTTTTGCCTGGTCTCGAAGCGGATATAAAACGCCTGTTAGTTTAATCAATGCGTTGATAAATAGTTCATTGGGATATTTACTGCAATGCGTCTGTAACCAGCGCTGCGCCTCTGGGAAACCAGTCTTACCGAGCACATTATAGGTTTCTGGCATCAACACGTTAAATGCAGATAGATAACCAACACCCCAGTCTATAAAATAATCCTGTTCCTTACCGCCTTTACGCATCGCCTCAAGATACAGCTGGCAGGGCTCTGCACCCGCACCATAGACGGCATAATTATCTTCCGCGTCTCTGGCCTGTAACGGGCCAGCAAAAAATAAAATTATTAAGCCGAGTAATATTGGTCTCATTGAATCCCCTGTAGTCGAAAATGTATGTTTAATAGCAACCAATTGCATTCCTGTAAAAATAAGACTATTGTCTAAGTATAACAACCATCAAACACCCTGCAGAAATGAAAAAGCCTGAGCTAAAAGTTTCTATACTGACAGATTATATATGCCCTTTTTGCTATATAGGCAACCGCAGACTAGACACCTTAAGGGATCACTACGATCTGAAAGTAAACTGGTGTTTTATCGAAATTCACCCTGAAACACCCGCTAGCGGCCATTCTACTCGCCTATTAAACTACAGCGATGAAACCTGGGACAGCATGATGAAAAACCTCCATCAACTTGCCGATCAGGAAGACATCACACTGTGCGAACAGACACTGACCACTAACTCACGCAAAGCCTTATTACTCAGTGAAGCCTGCAAATCTCTCGGTGCTGATGTTTTCTACCCATTACATGAGCATATTTTTGATGCTTATTTCCTCGAAGGGCTGAATATTGGTGACGAATCTGTACTCCGCCAAATCGCCAACCAGCATAATATCACTGAAAGCCTGATCAACCAGGCCTGGAGTAATTCTTATGCAGATGGACCGCCTGACTCAGTTCCGCCTGCACTCCTCCCTTATCTTCAATATGCCGGTTATCTGAAAGCACAGAGCGTTCCTACCATCGTTATTGGCGACCAATGCCACAGCGGCGTGCTCAGCCGCAACAAACTACTTGAGCTTGCATCTGCCTCGTCACAAAGCGACTAACAATGCTGCAATACCAGACAATCTAGGCTAGGCTTAAACTAAAAATAGTTGTGAGCTTAAAAACCTTATGGAATTTCCTACCAGCGAGTTCTGGAACTACTCCAATCAGATATGGAGCCTGCCAGAAGTCGAAAATAATTGCCTTGAATTACAGAATCAACATGACCTAAATGTTAACCTGTTGCTGTACTGTTGCTGGCTTGGTGATAAGCAATTACGGCTCGATAACGAACAAATCAAAACGCTTATTAGCGCTGCAGAACCATGGGAAACCGTCATTAAGCCCTTGCGTTGCTCTCGAAATATGATGAAACAACATCTCATCGCAATGCCCGCTGATCTCATTGATCAAACCATCAAAAATATTTCAGAAATGGAACTAAATGCTGAACGCATGGAGCAAATGTCCCTGGAAAAAGCTCTCAACCTCGTACAATTAACCACCAGTGATGGCGAATCCATCATTGAATGCAGCCTGCATAACCTGAAGTGCTATGTAGAGTATATGGGTGAGCAATCAGCTGAAAGCATCGATTCTCAGCTTGGCCAGTTATTAAATAACCTTTACCAGGATGAAGAAGCTGTGCAGATAGCATTAATGAGTTGCATGGCGAATTAGACCCATTCGCTACTCATCGGCCTCTGAACCCAGCATGCCCTGCTTAAGTTCTTCAGTAACCGGTTCTTCACCTAACCAGACAGATAATAAAGCTCGATTAAAATCAGCACCCGCAATTAAACCGACCTGCTTGCCGCGAATATTAACTCGTGTCCCTTCACCTGGCACATAATCCAGCAACACCACATTTCCTTTATAGAGATCGCCAAACAGGCTATTAAATTCTTCTAGGCGAGGCTTTAAGATATCTAGCTGCTGCCCAGTAACATTATCCGAAAAACCCTGATGCCAGGCATCTACCAGTTTTTTAGCCGGCACTTCATCATATATAAAATGCATTAAAACCCGATTTGCCTGATTTCCCTGCAATATTGTTTTTGCTTCCCGTGTCTTTTCAGGCAGATATAATGCACCAATATATATTTTAAAGAAAAATTTATATCGAATTGCTGCACCATTTAACAACAGAGGTTTCTCGACACCCGAAATGGTTGCCTGCTCTTCAATCTCTACTCCTGCGAGCTCACGCGCTGATACCGTAGAAACCTGAAGACCAATAATTAACGTCGCCAGAAACACAGTAAGTCCTTTATAATTGCATTTCATTCTAACTTTCTCCTGCACTTGAGCTTAAGATAACTATACTAGATGATACATCAAACCAACAATAACGCTATGATCAAAACTAAAGACTGCCCCTACCTCTACTATTACATATTATATATTTGCCTGTCAGTTTTCGTGTTTTCCATGTTAGCAGTCTTACATTCATGGCTAAGCTATGACCAGATAGAACCTCTCAACTTTGTCGTCCCTGTATTCGCCGCATTGGTCGTCGGTTTTTTGATGGCATATAACAAAGTATTACAAATCAGATTAACTCAACTGGTGAACACAGATAAATTAACCGAAGCCTATAACCGACAATACTTTGATAAGCGCCTAGAGCGAGAGCTGCAACATGCAATACGCTATAAGCTTCCTCTCTGCGTCATCTATCTTGACCTCGATTATTTCAAAAGAGTTAATGATGAGTACGGCCATAATGTCGGAGATTCTGTACTTATAGATTTTTCTAGCCTGGTCACGGCATCATTAAGAGAGAGCGATATCTTTGCACGTTATGGTGGTGAAGAATTTATTATTATGGCATTAATGGCCGATCTACCATCTGCCCAGGCTTTATATCAGCGGATCTATGAGGCAGTTGAAGCACACACATTTGAAAGTGTTGGCCGGATTACGTTTAGCGCTGGCATTGCCAGACTAAACTCGGACGAAGATAGTTTAAGCAACCTCATTGATCGAGCAGATAAGGCCCTGTATAAAGCAAAAGAGAATGGTCGGAATCAGGCGGCACTTGCTGAATAGAATTAACTAACGTTCTGCCAGAGTATTAAGCCCCAGACCAGCAATAAATACATAATAGCCAACAACACTGCAGCAGATGCCATATCCTTTGCACGCCCGCTCAGTTCATGTTGTTCATCACCAAAGCGATCAACTACCGCTTCTATAGCTGAGTTCAGTATTTCAACAATCAGTAATAGCAGCAGGCTAGATAACAGTAACGCCAGCTGTAACATATTGGAAGAAATCCAGATTGCAAACGGCGTTAACACTACAGCCAGAAATAATTCCTGACGAAAAGCCGCTTCATGCGTGATGCAAGCTTTAAGACCCTGCCATGAATAACCCAGCGCTTTAACTAGCCGGGTTATTCCTGTGTTACCACTATACGCCATTGCTGTCCTTTTATTCCTTACTTGTCGGATGACCAGGCCAGATCCAGCTGTTTGGCAGCACGCACTTCATCCAGACGATTTACCGGCATAGTATATGGCGCGTTATGCAGCATTTCTGCATCTGTTTCTGCTTCCTGCTGAATTTGCACCATAGCTTCAATGAAACCATCGATTTCTTCTTTGGATTCAGATTCCGTTGGCTCAATTAATAAACATTCAGGAACCAGTAATGGGAAATACGTTGTCGGCGCATGATAACCAAGATCCAGTAATCGTTTGGCAAAATCCATTGCACTGACATTGAGCTCTTTAGCCTGTTTCTTCAGCGTAATGATAAATTCATGTGATGCATACCGATCGGGAATTGCCGCCTGAAAGCCTCGCGCTTTTAACTGTGCCATCATATAGTTTGCATTTAGTGTTGAAAATTCAGAGACGCGCTGCATACCTTCACGACCCAATAAACGCATATAAATGTAAGCACGCAACAACACACCCGCATTACCCATAAAAGCAGACATACGACCAATAGACTGTGGGCAGTCTTTTTCTGTTAACCAACGATATTGATCGCCTTCTTTGGCCACCACTGGCAAAGGCATAAAAGGCTTGAGTCGTTCCGCAACACCAATTGCTCCGGAACCCGGGCCACCGCCGCCATGAGGAGTTGAAAAGGTTTTATGCAAGTTTGAGTGAATCACATCAAAGCCCATATCACCCGGACGAATCTTACCGAGAATTGCATTCAGGTTAGCACCGTCATAATAGAGCAGACCACCGGCTTCATGTACGGTCTTTGCAATTTCTTCGATTTTACGTTCGAAAACACCCAGCGTTGACGGATTGGTTAACATCAGACCTGCAGTTTGTGGACCAACCGCTTCCTTTAATGCAGCCAGATCAACATCACCATCTGCCAGTGTTGGAATTTCTTTTACCGTATATCCACACATGGTTGCGGTAGCCGGATTAGTACCATGAGCCGCATTGGGCACCAGAATTTCCTTGCGCTCTGTATCACCATTGCTATCGTGATAGGCACGAATCATCGCCACACCGGCAAATTCACCCTGTGCACCGGCCATTGGCGTTAAAGAAAAACCCGCCATACCTGTAACATCACAAAGCATTTCCTGGAGCTCATACATACAGGCCATAAAGCCCTGCGATTTCTGCTCAGGCGCTAATGGGTGACGCGCCAGAAAACCCGGTAACATGGCCAGCGTATTACAGGCACGGGGGTTATGCTTCATGGTACAGGAACCCAACGGATAAAAATGCGTATCAATACTGAAGTTTTTCTGCGACAACGAAGTGTAGTGTCGCACCGTTTGCATTTCGGAAACTTCGGGCAATCCCGGTTTGTCTTTTCGTAATAATTCTGCAGGAATATCTGTTGGCAAATCATTCCCACTAGTGGACTGAATTTTCGTTTTACGACCGCTGGCTGAATGTTCAAAAATTAACATAGTGTCACTCCGCTTATTTCATCGCCTCAGCCAGAGCCGATGCATAAATTTCAATGTCTTCATCAATACGCAGTTCAGTTGCGCACACCAGAATGCAGTTTTCCATTTCCGGATAAAGCGCCGTCAAATCCAGACCGCCGAGAATATTATTTCCATTTGCTAATTTATCCAGAACCTCAGAAGCAGACCTGTTTAGTTTAATGACTGCTTCATGAAAACGAGGCTGCTCAAACACGATTTCAACACCATCAATAGCGGTTAATTTCTCAACCAACTTCTGCGTATTTTTATGACAACTCAACGCTGTTTGCTTAAGACCTTCCGGCCCAAGCAAACTCATATGGATGGTTGAAGCGGTAACCACCAGCCCCTGATTGGTACAGATGTTAGAAGTCGCCTTGGAACGGCGAATATGCTGCTCTCGCGCCTGCAACGTTAACACAAAACCTTCGCGGCCCTGTTGATCAACAGTGCGCCCAACAATACGTCCGGGCATCTGGCGAACATAGGCCTGCTTACAACACATAAAGCCATAATAAGGACCACCAGAAGATAAAGGCGCCCCCAATGGCTGACCATCACCCACTGCAATATCTGCGCCCTGCTCGCCCCATTGACCGGGTGGTTTAAGCAATGCGAGTGTTAATGGATTTACAACGGCAATAACAATTGTATTATTTTCATGGGCCCAGTTTGTTATCGCATCCACATCTTCCAGAGTGCCAAAGAAGTTTGGTTGTGCAATCACAACGGCTGTAATGTCTTCACCATTAAATGCATTTAATGCATCCATCGACGTCTTACTTGTTGCCACATCGAATTCAATATCAATCAGTTCAATATTCTGGTGTTTAACAATTGTTGTCGCCACATCCTTATAGACAGGATTAACTGAACGAGGCATTAAAATTTTACGTGACTTTGATTTACGATTTGAACGAACCGCCATCAACACCGCTTCTGCGAGCGCCGTCGCGCCATCATAAAGCGAAGCATTGGATACATCCATATCGGTTAATGCCGTCATCATACTCTGGAATTCATAGGTAAGCTGTAACGTACCCTGAGAAGCTTCTGCCTGATAAGGCGTATAAGACGTATAGTATTCACCGCGCGTGGTAATTTGCCATACCGCAGCAGGAATATGATGATCATAAGCACCTGCCCCCAGGAAACACAGGGGTGAAGCATCCTCTGTTGCACGCTGCTGCATAATGCGATTGATACTCATCTCATTTAATCCAGGCGGTACTTTTTCCAGGCCTTGAATTTTTAAATGCACGGGTATTTCATCAAACAGGTTTTCAATGTTATCGATTCCAATAACCGATAACATTTCATTAATTTCGTCTTCTGTATGGGGTATAAATGGCATGGTGCTTAAACCTAAAATAAAAGCCGCTGCAGCTAAGTGCAGCGGCCTGATACATCACTAATAGCAATTAAAATTTATTCGTCTTCGAGTTCAGCTTCGTAACTGCTTGCGTCCATCAACTGTTCGATATCATCAACATCATCTGGCTGCACTTTAAAAATCCAGCCATCGTCGTATGCTGAGTTATTAATAATTTCCGGTTCATCAACCAGCGCCTGATTGGTATCAAGTACTTCACCGGTAATTGGCATATAAATATCAGATGCAGCTTTTACCGACTCCACCACACAGCAAGCGTCGCCCTGCGCCATATCTGCACCGACTTCCGGCAGCTCGATAAATACCAGATCACCCAACGCATCCTGTGCGTGATCAGTAATACCAATAGTCACCGTACCGTCTTCTTCCAGACGCACCCATTCATGTGATGACGTATAACGTAAATCTGTTGGCACTTCACTCATATTACTAACCTCTTTCTACAATATAAATTTTTATAAACAGGATTTCCCTTCACGGAAAAACACTGGTTTTACTACTTTGGCATTTAACAGCTTGCCACGAATCTCAACTTCACAACACTCACCGATATCCGCTGGCACTCTGGCCAGTGCTATAGACTGTTTTAAACTGGGAGAGAAACTACCCGATGTAGTTTCTCCTTCACCGGCTGCACAGACAACCTTCATATGACCTCGCAGTACACCTTTATCCTGTAACACCAGACCTACCAGCTTTTGCTTTACGCCTTCAGCTTTCTCGGCAGTAATTTTATCTCGACCAATAAAGTCACGTGTTGCTGGTTCCCATGCAATCGTCCAGCCCAGATTAGAAATTAAAGGTGAAGTAGTTTCATCCATATCGGTGCCATAAAGATTCATCCCGGCTTCCAGGCGCAAGGTGTCCCGCGCTCCCAGGCCAATCGGTTTAACCCCGGCAGCAGACAACGCTTCCCATAAATCAGTTGCTGCTGATTCTGGCAACATGATTTCAAAACCGTCTTCACCGGTATAACCTGTGCGCGCAATAAACCACTCACCACTTGCCGCACCCACAAAGCGCTTAAGCTCGCCTGCAGCCTGCGCAACATCCGTTGGCAATACAGAAATCGCTTTCTCACGCGCATTAGGCCCCTGCACAGCAATCATCGCCAACTCCGGGCGCTCTGTTACACTCACCTCAAAAGCGGCTGCCTGCTGATTGATCCAGGCAAGGTCTTTATCACGGGTTGCCGCATTAACCACCATGCGAAACCATTCATCGTTCATATAGTAAACAATCAGATCATCAATAACGCCACCGTCCGTATTCAGCATGGCGCTATACAGCGCCTTGCCTTCAGACTTTAATTTGTCGACATCATTTGCCAGCAGATATTGTAGAAAAGATTTAACCGAATTGCCCTGCAGGTCAATCACTGTCATATGCGATACATCAAACATACCTGCATCTGTGCGCACCTGATGGTGTTCTTCAACCTGGGAACCGTAATTGATTGGCATTTGCCAGCCGGCGAAATCGACGATTTTACCGCCGTGTTGGATATGATTGTCGTAAAGACAGGTTTTCTGGCTCATTGGGTTCTCCACTGGATTCATGGTAACCCCTCTGTCCTGTTACCTGAGAGATAGACGCCGTTTGAAAACCGCGTGCCCCTTCGGTGGATCATCTAAGACCGCTCTCCAGAGTCAATTAGACTGCCATTACCTATGGCGAGTGCTAGAAGCTGTAGTCCGTTTACCTGAGCGTTTCCGGGCGGTTGCGCCTTCGGTGCCTTACAATTAAGGACTCTCCCACAGCTTCGACCAGAACATAATTAAGTGCTGGTACGAATTGAGCCGCTACTATAAACCAGACGACAAATAATTTCTATTGTCCTTTTGCAGGTAATTAATTGGTGCAGGAAATTTAATATCAGGCTATTCTGAATATAAACAACAAAAAGCGCCACAACGGGAAACCATGGAATTATTCGAAAATTCACAAATAACTGATTTTCTTAATCTATTTAGCGATAACCCATTTTATCAGGCGGCTATTGTTATCACACTTAGCCTGATTTTATCGAAATTATTCAACACCCTGGTTAGCCACTTTCTGCTCAAGATCACCGACAAAACCCAGACTCAGCTAGATAACCAGATTCTCCACATCAGCCGTCCTACCATTAGCAGCAGTATTTTACTGATTGCACTGGGTATTGCAGGAAAACTAACGATCCCTGAAAGCGCAGGCCATGCCACCGCCCTTAGCCTCTACACCATTGCTGTTCTAATCTGGGCACTCTTCCTGATTCGGCTTAGCCGCATTCTGCTGACACACTTTAGCCATAGCGAACGCTATCTGGCACTGATAACCAGCCAGACCTTACCGTTATTTCAAAATGTTTCCATCCTGCTGATCACTGGGCTCACCCTCTATATCATTTTCACTCTGTGGGATATCGACATGACTGCCTGGCTGGCCTCAGCAGGTATTATCGGTATCGCCGTCGGTTTTGCAGCCAAGGACACACTGGCCAATCTGTTTTCTGGCGTTCTAATACTTGCCGATGCTCCATATAAAATTGGCGACTATATCGTCCTAGATACTGGTGAGCGAGGCATGGTCACACACATTGGTTTACGCAGCACCCGAATGCTAACCCGTGACGATGTGGAATTGACGATTCCCAATTCGATCATGGGTTCAACTAAAATCATTAATGAGTCAGGCGGACCTTACAAGAAGTTTCGTATCAAAGTCAGGGCCGGGGTTGCTTATGGCTGTGATATCGATCAGGTAAGACAGATCCTGACACAGGTCGCTCTGGATGAAGACACCGTCTGCCACGAACCGGAACCTCGGGTTCGTTTCCGTCAGTTTGGTAATTCCAGCCTGGACCTGGATTTACTTTGCTGGGTGGAAGAGCCCGCCTTGCGAGGACAGGTAACCGACACATTATTAACTAAAATATATAAAGCGTTTAATCAGGCCGGGATCGAGATCCCTTACAGCAAACAGGATGTTTATATCAAATCGCTGCCTGAACCACCATTAACTTAAGCCAACGACTCATAAGTGCTAGCCGATTAATGCGAGGACAGTAATGTCAGACAACAAGTTTCAGGATCAACTCTTTGCCGGTCTGAAAGCACTGGCTGAAACTGCATTTCCAAAACAGTGCGCCAATTGCGGCCGCTTATTTGAAACGGTTGATCAGTTTCTAAAAGAAACTGAAGACATTCGACCCACGGTTACCGGTCTTAAAGAAGCAACAGAAGAAGATGGCAGCAAAATTGTAGAAGTATTCAGAAACTGTACTTGCGGCTCAACCTTAATGGAATTCTGTGGTGACCGTAGAGATTTCTCTGAAGCCGGCCTGAAAAGACGCGAGCGCTTTGAAGAACTGCTAACCTTTCTGGAGTCTCACGATATAGATAAAAGCATTGCGCGAGTAGAACTTATCAAAGTGATGAATGGCGGAAAAAGCGACATATTATCAAAAATAACACCGCCAGAATAAAACGACATGAAAACAACTTTGTAAATTATTTATTTCACATCCATCAACAGCTGTAATACATCCGCCATTTTTTGCTCATCAACTAACAAATGAAATGGCGAACTAACTGATGCTGATTGCTGTTTCCTAAGCCAGTGACACATACAGGCTTCATCGCCACCGCAATATTCAAATAATTTCTCAAACAATAAAACAAAATCTTTTGCCAGTTGCCATTGCGGCGTATTTTTCTGCAAATAGCATTTTGCCTCAGCCAGTTCAGCAATATCACCACACCTGAGCTGTAATATGCGCGCCAGTTCTGCCTGATACAATCCCAGCATCTGCGTTATCTGCAATACGGATTGCGTTAGTTTTTTCTCGCACTGCTGAACATTATCAAGCTTGATCAGATGCATAAATTTATTTACCAGCCTATTGTGCGTGCCAGTTGCGGTAGATCACCTTCAAGCCCTAGGGCATGACGCATAAACTTATGCTTAACAAATCCCAAACTATCTATCAGATTGAGCCCACTATTACGGAACAGAGAAACAGTGGGCTGCTCATTGCCAAACAGGTTTTTGAAACCACTCATGCTATACATCATTAGGCTATTGTCCGCTCGGCGCCAGCGCTCATATTTCCGCAAGGTGTTTAAAGAAGCAATATTTTGACCTCTGGCTCGTGCAGCTATAATAACTTCAGCCAGAGTCGCCGCATCCAGAATACCCAGATTAACACCCTGACCCGCTAATGGATGAATGGTATGTGCCGCATCACCTATCAGGGCCACACCGGCTTTGACATAGTTCTCAGCATGTCGTCGCACCAGTGGAAAAGCCGCACGCTGTGCAATCGCTTCGACTTTACCCAGCTTATAATCAAATGCCTGTTCCAGTTGTCGACTAAACTGATCATCATCCATCGCCATCAATTCATCAGCAAAATCATTATTCGCAGACCAGACAATCGAACAGCGACCATCACTCATTGGCAGAAAAGCCAGTGGACCGCTCGGCAAAAATCGCTGCCATGCAGTTTCCTGATGATGCATGGTTGATTGCACCGTGGTGACAACACCTTTTTGCTCATAGGCAGATTTATTAATTGTTATACCAGCGACGTCCCTGACTTTTGAATTAGCGCCATCGGCACCAATCAACAATCTGCTTGAAATTAATTCACCACCATCAAGCAACAGTTCTGAACCGGTTTCTGTATATTTAAACTCACTCACTTGCTGTGGACAGTAAAGGCTTACACTCTGCAGCATTTTACATTGTTCGTATAATGCAAACTGAATTGCCCGGTTTTCAATAATATGTCCGATATTATCAACACCAAGATCTGCCGCATCAAAATGAATTTTGCCATCACCGGTAGCATCCCAGACATGCATTTGTTGATAAGCCGAAGCACGACGTTTTAACATACCCTGCCAGGCAGAAATATTTTCAAAAACCTGTTGCGATGATTTACTAATCGCCGAAACCCGTAACTCGTAATCATCACCAAGTGTAATATCTGATGGTTCAAATACCTCAACAACGGCAATACGAAATTCTCTCTGCCCCAGCGCACAGGCCAGCGTCAAACCCACCATGCCGCCACCGACAATAATCAGGTCATATTCTTTCTTCATAGTGGCAGCCTGCGTTGTAATTTATTCATGCGTCCCACCAGCCCCATACTGTGTCTGGCTAACAGGCTTCGCAAGCCGGGCATGAGGTCAACACAAATCAAACCCATTGAACGCGCATGCCCAAGCAATGAAAACTGGTTAGAAAATATTTTTACCAGAGAATCCGTCATTCGGTAGACACGTCGCATATCTTTATATCGTTTGGCATGATATTCAGCCAGCAACAATTGATGACCCGGATCATCGGCCTTCACGATGAGCTCTGCCAGTTCTGCAACATCACGTAACGCCAGGTTATAACCCTGACCTGCAACGGGATGTAAGGTATGTGCTGCATTACCAATAATGACCACACGGCCACGGATCAACTGCTCAGTTTCTGTATAAATTAGCGGGTAGCTTGTGCGTCGTCCGGCGCGTTGAATATTACCGGCTCTGAATCCAAAACGCTGTTGCAATTCTTCTATAAAAGCCGCGTCATTTAAACTTGCAATACGTTGCGCATCATCTCGCGCGCAGGTCCAGACAACTGAATATCGATTTTCAGTCATCGGTAAAAATGCCACCGGCCCGCTATCGGTAAATCGCTCAAAGGCAATACCCTGATGTTTCTGGTCAGTCTGTACGTTACTGATAATCGCAGACTGATGATAATCCTGTTGTTTAACATCCAGCCCAGCCAGTTCTCTAGTCGCGGATTGAACGCCGTCTGCGGCCACTAGTAAACTGGCATTTAAAACTTCGGTGCCGTGGTTCGTTTTTATTTTAACCGTAACGCTATTTTCATCCTGGGAAAGATCCTCTATTGATGCCGGGCAATACCAGTCAACATGGGGCAAATGCTGCACCTGCTGCATGAGCAATTTTCCGACAACACGATTTTCTGCAACATAACCCAGTGCTTCGACATTTTCTTCTTCATGATGTAAACGCGTTGCACCAAGAAACCCCTTATCGGACACATGAATACTTTTTATTGCTTCTATACTGGGCGCTAATTTAGTCCACACCTCCATAGCTTCAAGAATACGTCGAGAACCATAGGACAAGGCAATGGATCGATCATCAAAACTTGGCTGTGAATCTGAATCCAGTTCAAAGGCTTCCACCACAGCGATTTTTTTCTCACTATGATGTTTAAGTGCCGCCACCAGACTGGCACCCACCATGCCGCCACCGATGATGATGATGTCATAGTTTTTTTTCATAACATTTGAAAAGAAAATGTGAGAGAGCGTGACTGAAAAGAAAACGCTCTAAAGCGCAGGAGCGCTTTGAATGTGTAAAGCACCGCCCGAAGGGTGGAGCACTGGACGCGCGAAATAAATGAATGCAAATAAACGCAAATAAACGCAACTAATACCTGCGTCTGTGATTTTATTTTTTTCTTTTTGCCAAATATAATTTTCATAACTACCATTCGTGACGATTTACATAAACAAATTTATTTATGCTTTCTACTACTCGAGACATTCACGTTATCATCTATTTTCACTGCACCAAACAACAGTTATTTAAGCCATTGTAGACAAACCTTTTTCTCACTCTCTAGCAGACTAACACATCTACTAACACTGCTTTTATTTGGGCTTTCTTTTACACGCACTTAACCGCTCGCCATAATGGCTTCAATTTCTTCAGTCGTCTTAGGCAGGCCATCCGTTAGCACTTCACAGCCGTCTTTGGTAACGATGACATCGTCTTCGATACGCACTCCAATATCCCACCAGCGCTTTGCGCCGCGACTACCGTGAGGGATATACAGTCCTGGCTCAATCGTCAGCGCCATGCCAGGTTCTAATAATCGCCATTCATCATCAACTTTATAATCACCTACATCATGCACATCCATGCCCAGCCAGTGACCCGTACGATGCATGTAGTACTTACGATAAGCTTGCTCTTTTATGAGCTTGCTTAGGGTTCCTTTTAAAAGACCAAGTTCAATCATGCCTTTTGTCAGCGTTTTCACTGCCGCCTCATGAGGATCATTCCAGTGATTGCCCGGCTTTACCTTTTTAATAGCATCCAGGTTAGCCTGCACCACCAGATCAAAAATTTCTTTTTGTGCTTCCGTGTATTTTCCATTTATCGGAAATGATCGGGTTATATCCGCATCATATCCATCCAGCTCACAACCAGCATCAATCAGCACCAGCTCACCATCTTTCAGCTCCATATTATTTTCGGTGTAATGCAGAATACAGCTGTTAGCACCACCACCAACAATACTGGGATACGCCCAGGTCGCACCATTGCGCTGAAACTCGTGAATAATTTCCGCATCCAGCTGATACTCGTACATCCCAGGCTTACAGATTTGCATTGCGCGCTTATGCGCCTCAACGGAAATCTTCGCCGCTTTTTTCATAATGCGAATTTCATCGCGGCTTTTAAATAGGCGCATGTCATGTAATATGTAATCTAGGGACACAAACTCATAAGGCACATGTGCACCTGAACGCGACTGCTTACGCAACGTATTAACCCACTCCATCACACGCTTATCGAATTCAGGATCCAGCCCCATGGTGTAATACACCCGCTCACAGGACTCCATCAGACCAGGTAGAATCTCGTCGATATCATCAATGGGAAAGGCATCATCCGCAGCATAATCCGCAATTGCACCATCAGGCCCACAGCGCCTGCCATGCCAGATTTCCTGCTCTTCGTCTTTATCACGACAAAACAGAATATACTCGCCCTTGGCTCGCCCTGGCACCAACACGACGACGGCTTCCGGCTCTGGGAAGCCACTCAGGTATAAAAAATCACTATCCTGACGAAATGGATGATCCACATCGCGGTTTCTCACTCTAACCGGCGCGGCGGGAAGTATGGCAATACCTCCGTCGCCAATGATTCGTAACAACTGCTTGCGATGACGTGCATGAATTTTCTGGTTCATTCTTATCTCTTCACTACATACTCGGGGGAGAAGGTTTAATGACTAATGTAATTCCTGTGGCGGCGCATGGGAAGGCTGAAGTTCTTCATTTATCAATAACACGCCCATGCGCACATATTCATAAAGCTGCATAAAGGCATCTTCATCGTCGTCGGTTATCTCTTCACTCTCATCAAAACCTGCTCTTGCGATTTCCACCAGATCACGAATCAGTTCAGAGGTGTCATCAGGTAGCTCCCTGTCTTCCTTTAAGCCACCTGCTACCAAACCATAGGTAAATCCCTGGCACCAGTTAGCCAGTGCTTCTGTCCGCAGTGCCAGGCTTTCATCATCCTCAGGCAATAGTAACTGGAAATCTGCCACTGCATCATTCAATTGAGATTGTGTATCCTGATACAACCCCACCAATAACTGGCTTGCCTCCTGAATCAACAGATTATTCATGTCCAGCTCTTCAAATATCAACTCTAGCCAGCCACTGAGCTCAATACTGCCCGATGCGCAGATCATGCCGCATAAGGTGCCATGAGATTCTGCCGCAACACATTCCGCGCCTGCTTTCTGCAGCGCCTCATCTAAATGGTTATACTCTGGTCTGGAGAGCATTTTTACTCCTGTCGGTAAATTGTCACTTTTGGCTTAATTCATCTGGCATAAAAAGCTTCCGCAAATTAGAATACAGCGCAAGTCATTGATATAAATGAAAAATCATTCCAGCTTGCGCTATTTTTGCATTAGCTTTTTATCTTACGATTCAATAATTAACCCTGAAGTCGGCATTCTAACATGACGAAGATGAAACGAATATTTGACCTTCAGCGATGGAATAACTATATTTAGCATTATGAGTAAAGTAACCTTAAGCAATATCGAAGCCCTGGAAAGCAAAGTTGAAGAGCTACTGGCCCTGACAAGACAGCTTTCACAGGAAAACGCTGAACTAAAAGAACAGCTTAACGACATTCGAAATGATCGATCTCATCTGGCACAACAGAAAGAACAGGTCAGGTCACATGTTGAAGGCATGATTGCACGCCTGAAAACATTAGAAACCGCCTGATAAAGCCAGACGCCTTTACCTCACTTTTACATATTTTTTACAGATTTAGTTTTTGAGATCTTAATTTATGGGCGACAGCAGCAGCCTGAACATAAAAATCATGGACAAGGATTACCGTGTTGCCTGCCCTCAGGACAAACAGGCTTCACTTCAGGAATCCGCCGAGTTTCTAAATGATCGCCTGAATGATATCAAAACCAAGGGATCGATTATCGGCACTGAGCGTATAGCGATTATGGCGGCCCTTAATCTGGCCCATGAACTCCTCGACAGCCGTGACACAGCAGCAACATTGTCTGATACTGATATGCGGGTGGAGAATCTGAATAAAAAAATCGATATCATGCTACGTGACCTTCGGGTCTTGTAGTCGTTTCGAAACCCCTGTTATACTAAATGACAACAACCCAGGATGAACGATTAAAGAGTTTGGGTGCTTCTGTGGTGTTTGTAAGCTAACTTATAAAACCCTTGAGCCTTACTCATCGACCCCGGGAATAAGTCTGCCGGTGCTGTGTGCATTACCGTTTGTAACGGGAAGCCTTATACATCGACGCGTGTTCCCACTTGAACTTCTGGTTCAAGGTTCGTGAGACTAGCTACGGCACTTATGGATGCACCCACCTATTCCAGGCCCTGCTATATGCAGGGCCTTTTTAATTATGAGCACTAACACCACTCAACCAAGAGCACAGCTCCGCAAACAACTGCGCCAGCAACGCCGCTCACTGGATGACGACACCCAGGCACATCACTCTGTGCTCCTCAGCCATCACCTGTCTAACAGCAACATCTATAAACGCAGTAAACGCATAGCCGCCTACCTTGCAGAAGACGGAGAGATTGATACAGAGTTTCTCATCTACAGCGCCTGGAAAGCCAACAAACAGATTTACCTGCCGGTTCTCTCTCCCTTTGCTAACCGACTTTATTTCGCCCCCTACAAACCAGATGAAAAAATGAAACTTAATCGGTTCCAAATCGCCGAACCGGATGTGCATCCAAAACACTGGCTCAAACCTCAACAGCTCGACCTCATCCTGATGCCCCTGGTGGGCTTTGACAGCCAGGGCAATCGCCTGGGCATGGGTGGTGGCTTCTATGATCGCAGCCTGGCCTTCAGTCGCTTTCAAAAACAGCAACACAAACCTTATCTTGTGGGACTAGCACATCAGTTACAGCAGGTTGAGCAGCTGCCACATGAGACACATGATGTGCCTGTGCAAATGATTGTAACGGAACAAGGGATTCTTCGGGTTTAGTGATTCCTGAAGCTGGTTTTCTCTTGATGGCGCAGCCTGCTTAACAACGGATATTACCTGAACTCCTCTTTAGCATTAGGCACACTGTTATTCACACGGGCTTCTATTGGGGATACAAACACTGTAAAAAAGTAACACCCTACCCTCTAAAAACCTGGAACTAATACTCAGAAAAGCAACTTAAGACGGAGTCCTGTTAAGACTCATTCTGAAACAGCAAAAACCAGACACTTGGCAAATACCCAACCCTGAACAACCTTTCAAGGCAGAAAAACAACTATCTCAAGAAGCTTTAGCTATCACCATGACTATTCTGATCACGGCAATGGGCATCTCTAAGAACGTTTTTTGCACACGTTGCACAACGGCCACAGCAGGTAGCCACTTTTAGCTCATTACTCAGCTCCTGTAGTGTCGATGCACCTTCCTCAGCTGCTTTAATAATTTGCTTATCAGTTACGCCATTACATACACATACAAACATTGTTCTGACTCCTCTGTAGTGATTACCATTATAAATGCTATTGAGAATGATTTGCAATACCGTTCAGGTTTGTTTTGGGAGGTTTATTACTTTATATTGATAAACCTCTATATAATCAACAACTTAACTTTTAAACCGTTTATCAGAAGCTATACTGATATCAAAGCTACCCCCAAATCTCACAAAGGACACCTTAATGAAAGCCGATCCCAAAATTAATCAGCAACTCAATCGCATGCTCAAGAACGAACTCACCGCTATTAATCAGTACTTTCTGCATGCCCGCATGTGTAAGAACTGGGGCTTTGAGGAGCTAAATGAACACGCCTATAAAGCATCTATAACCGCCATGAAAAATGCTGATGACCTGATTGAGCGTATTTTATTTCTTGAAGGGTTGGCTAACTTACAGGACCTTGGCAAATTACTGATTGGTGAGGATGCCGTAGAGTCAATCAAGGGCGACCTGACCATGGAACTGGCTCAACACAAGGAGCTAATTGACGCAATTAGCTTCTGCGAATCTCAGCAGGATTACATCAGTCGTGATTTACTTGAACACATCCTTGAAAAGAAAGAAGAGCAGATAGACTGGTTAGAAACACAACAGGCACTAATTGACCAGGTTGGTCTGGAAAATTATCTTCAATCAAAAATGTCCTAATCAGCGGAGAATATAAAATGAAAGGCAATCAGGCAATTATCGACACACTCAATAAACTATTAACCAATGAACTCTCCGCCGCTGATCAGTATTTTATTCACTCTCGCATGTACCAGGACTGGGGGCTGGAAAAATTGTTTGAGCGAATTAAGCATGAATCAGAAGAAGAACTCGAACATGCGGCTGCACTTGTCGAGCGTATTCTGTTCCTGGAAGGGTTACCAGATGTCGCGAGTCGCGATGCATTAAATATCGGCAAAGATGTACCGAGCATGCTGAAGAGTGACCTGAATGTAGAATACGAAGTCGACAAACAACTAAAAGACGCCATAGCTCTCTGCGAAAAAGAAAAAGACTATCAAACACGAGAAATACTTGAAGTCCTATTAAGGGACACTGAAGAGGATCATGCATACTGGCTAGAACAGCAGCTCGGACTAATTGAAAAGATAGGTATACAGAACTATCTACAGAACCAGGTATAATTCGTTATAACAAAATGAGACAATATTTAGATACAGAACAAATTTATAAAAAATAGTAGTTTAGTTTGATATAACAGCGACCTATTTTTAGACGGGCCTGCCAGATTAGATCTAAACCACAGCTTTTCTAAAAGTTAAGATTTGATCTGATCATACCGATAGTGATATTTTTATACACCTTAGATATAACATTGGCTATGAATGAATCCACCTCTGCCTGTGACTCAAAGCTGTCCTTTAGAAATGAAGCGCAAGAAGTCGCATATCACCACAAAACAAACCATTATTAATTAATGGTGGCTTAACTCTCAAATGGGTATTTTCCACGAGAACTAAATTATCATGATTTCTTTAAATTGATTATGAAACAATCAGGGCGTTTCCTGACAATGCCTAAAACAAGCAGCTTGATTCGCAACTGTTCTCCCCGGTACTGACGAGGCAGTTTTTTCATCACTCATCTGAACGTCGGTCATCTCCGCAGCCGAAACCGGGGCAGCCTGGCACAGCTAGAATTTCACAATAACTCCTAGTGAGATTACAGTCGCATCACCTACCAGATCAGCATCTGCAGATAAACCACCGTCAGTACCCTCGGCCCAAAGAGCATACAGGCTAGTACTAACGTTGAGTTTGTGATCTAGACCCAGGGCCATCATAGTAGGATCTTCAAGACCTGGTGCGGCTTCCGCTACGGCGTAGGTGAATTTAATGGTATTGCTCTCATCTATCTGGTGCTTTGCACTGAAAATGGCGTTTGTGGTGTCATTAGTGCCAACTTCTGGAACAATATTTTCTGCCGCTAGCCCCAGCTTTGTATTACCTAGTGTATATCCAAGAACAACTTTGACAGCAGTGCCTGTGATATCTACGTCCTGGTATGCCAGGGCAAAAACCAGGCTGCCAAATGTCATATCTGCAGCTGCACTGATGATTTCACCGAAATTATTACCCGTTGTGGTGTCGTCACCACCGGCATACATGATACTCAGTTTAGCAGTGCCGAGGGTATTGTAATAGGACAATGAGCTATCTGCTCGTTTATCGTGATCCTTGGTAATAATGTTGTTCCAGTCCGCATAGGTGTCACTGAAAAACTCTATATTCTTTTTACCCGCTTTCTTGTAGGGTGTGTCATGGCGACCGATGCGTAGCTCTCCCCAACTGTCTTTCAAACCGATATATTGTTCACGTGATTTAATGTGATCGTCTGAAGCTTTTGCATTGTCGCTCATATCTATTTGCCAGACAAAACGGTAGTTTATCTGCAAACTATTTTTGGAATCTACACTGCCTTTTATACCAACGCGAGAAGAATGACTGTCGATAGCTATTGAACTACCCGAATCATCATCTAGTGAGGCGGCAGAAAGGTTTGCTTTACCTAATAACTGTGCTTCGGCTGTTGCTACACTTGGCATTAAACAGCTGAGTAGCAGGCTTAATGGAATTATTTTTTGAGTAGCTCGCACAATCACACCTCATTAAGATTAAAAACACATAAATTCAAAGTGTAATAGATTTTTCTATTACACATCTATTGAGTAAAGCTTAGCAATACAAACTGAAAGATGAATTATAGTTAAGAACTGGAAATTGTTTGATTGACCCAAATCATATTATCTAAAGCTTGCCTTCAATATGACTAGTTAAAAATATATTGCATATCGTTAAATCAATGTAACGAAAGACACCTTTTTAGTTGCCTTTTTTATGTCTATTAATGTTTGCTTTCCTGGTATCGCAGGTACTCAATACATATCTGACGAATGACTGCTTTCGATAAACACTAGCAAGCCTATATAAATATGATAATGACAGCTCTAATGAATGTTACATATCAGAGTTAGTTAAAACGCATTTTCACTTTGCCAGATTAAATCTGAATTTCTACACATAATTACCCTTATTACAACCTACTAAATATTATTAGTTTCAAATCCCTGCTATCAGAAGATAAATTTCTCACGCTACTTCATCTTTTTCTAACATTATTTCAATCTCTACCAACATCAAAAAGGCGGTTTTTAGTCTGTTGCTCATAAATATAACCATGCAAGAGTATACGAGTAGAATCATCCAGCTTATTAAACATTACACCATATCGCCTTAGTGCATGGTCTTCACCTTCTTCAGGCGGCATGTCAGATATGTTTTTTATACTAGCCTTGACAGAAACATTTGATTCAGTATCAGCAAAAGGCAATTTAAATTCTATTTTTAGTTCTTTATCTATCTCACCCAGACTCTGTTCACACACTAACAATGCTCCGGTAACACTTATATTTCGAATCATACTGATAATCTGTTTACCATCTCCACCAATAATTTGTGTTCTTGCTTCGACAAACGCTCTAACTCTTTCCGCCTGCCTGACAGAAACTATCTCAATGTTTTCAGGATAGGATAGAATAATATGATTAAACGGTTTACTATGCACCATTCTCACATCAGACTTAAAGCCAAAGATGTCTTTTCCTGACATAAAGCGTATGGCACATTTTCCACCCACGACAACATTAACTGGCAACCCATTGATTACAGGGGTACTAATAAAAACCGCCTTACTTGGCAAACAACCAATATAAGGAACATCAAAACGTCTTTTTTTAGCGCTATTTATGAGTTCCAGGTTTATAATAGTGCCTGGTCTGATATTAATTTCATCCATACGCATTAGGCCCAAGTTGCAAATCAACTCAATCAGATATAGTTGTTATCACCACTACTACATACTACAGAATAGTAAATATTCTACGTATATCAACCTTTATCCTGCCCAGCATAAAATTAAGACTTGATACCCAACACTCAATTAAATTTCCTTGAAACCTATTTAATTTCATCTTGTTGATGACTAATACACTGCCACATCAGCTTCACCTCTAATTAGACTACTTGTATTAGATGTTGTACTCAGCGGAGATTAATAGCTGGATATTTATGATAAAAATATTCGCGCGATGTCATTGAGGCTTCCGACTCCACCCTCAGACGCTTATGACTTAATCGTATCTGTTATGCTTTCTTTTCCGCTTACAGACAGACGTTGTATTATTACAATTGAATTCAAAATCTACTGCGGTCAACATATATTTATCGACTTTCTGAGCAGGGATTACTACATAGACTGATCACTAAAAATTCCACTCCCTGGACAGATCCCACGCTATCACCATACCGATCAGATGTGCGTTAATTAGAGCCCGGAACTTTTCCTGCAACCATTAAATTTTTCAGAATTTTTTCGGCCACCAGGAAGTAACGCAAATCATCCCGGACTATAGCTTCTACAGTTCTTATTACTCGTAATTGAAAAGTCTATTGTCACGCTTTTCGTCTACGAAAAATTTTTGAATAAATATATCAGATCCAAAAACGTACAGATCAAGGAACATACCAGCAAACTACTATTTCATCGAATATCAATAAAGATAACACTGACTACGCATGTGAATGATCTATAGAAAAATAAAATTCCATACCGGTTATCGATATCCAGATATATTTTAATTCACTACTGAGTAAATGGCTGGCCTTCTATACCAACAAGGAGATGAAAAGAATCATTAAAACTCGATACCAAATTATTTAATTACTCAAAACACCTCAGTGCTCA
>JBFHVQ010000049.1:0-23654 GCA_041589455.1 Gammaproteobacteria bacterium
AGCTCGTTATTTACCTGGGAGAACTCTTTAAATAGACTAGTGATTTGATCTTCTCTTAAACCGATACCCGTATCTTCGATAATGATATTTATATTGTTTTCAATATCATAGGTAATATAGATTCCTACACCACCTTTACTGGTAAATTTGATTGCATTGGTTAACAAGTTAATCAAAACTTGCCTTATCTTTGACTCATCTAGCTTTATTAGTTTAGGTACATCTATTGCTATGAAGCTTACTAGTTCTATATATTTATCATGTGCCATCGGATACAATATATCGACTACACCTGCAACAAGCTTATCTATATCAACTTCGACTTTATGCATCTCCATCTGGCCACTTTCTATTTTTGAAAAATCAAGAATATTATTCACCAGACTTAACAATGCTCGCCCCGAATTACGGGCAGTCTTTACATATTTATACTGCTCTTCTGTCATCTTGGTGTCACGAATCAAGTCCATTGTTCCCAGAACTGCATTGATTGGTGTTCTTATTTCATGACTCATGCTTGCAATAAAACGTGACTTTGCCTGGTTTGCCTTTTCAGCTTCGTCTTTAGCACTTTTCAGATCTTCTTCAGATTTTTTCTGATCAGTAATATCACGTATAAACGCTGTAAACATCAGTTTATGCTCAACTTCTATAGGTATAACCGTAAGTTCTGCAGGAAACTCACTTCCGTCTTTCCTGATTGATGCGACGGATATGCGCTGTCCTATGACAGGCCCAATTCCCGTTTCAAGATATTTCTTCATGCCATTTTCATGAGCGTCTCTTAACCGTTCAGGAATAACAACATCTGTAATTTTACTACCAATTACATCTACTGACTCATAGCCATAAATATTTTCTGCCGCATCATTAAAGTCTAATATTATTCCTTCGGCATCAATTGTAATCAAAGCATCTAGGCTTGCTTGAGCGATAGCTGTTTTTAATGCCTGGCTATATCTAACCTGCCGTTCTATATCTCGTGTTTCTGTAACATCCCTTATCAACATGACATAATGATTCTTATTATGTAACTTAGTTTTAGTTATACTTGTTTCTATCGGAATCCACTCACCACTTTTGCGTATAGCATCAAAATCATATTTTTCATTATTTTTTATTAACGACACATTAACGTCATACTGTTTAAGTATTTTTTTAATGTCATCGGCACTGTCATCTCCAAACAGGATAGAAACATGACTATCTATTATCTCATTCCTTTTGTAGCCGAATGTTGACTCAAACGATGTATTTATATCTTTAATATAACCAGCTTCATTCAGCATAAGATAACCATCGATTGCTGAGTTCATGATAGCCCTCATCCTTAACTCGCTCTCGATCAAACTTGAACTAATTTTATGTGCTGATTCTAATGCATTATTGAGTTCATCATAGTTTGACTTCAAACTTAATGACATTGAATTAAATGCATTTGCCACCTCAGAAAACTCATCATTGCCACTTATATCAGCTGTAACACCAGGCCCATCGCTTATTATCAACCTGGCAGCATCTCTCAGTACACCCATCTTTTTAGTTAGGAATATAGCTAGTAAATATGAGAATAATCCTACTATAATGATTTCAGACACAGCGATACTAATTAAACGATTTCTTGCATTAATAATTAATTCTGACAACGCGTTGATTGATATCCCGACTTCTATACGTCCAAATTTAATATCCTCTATTAAAATGTCACTTGCAGTGTCAAATAATCCATCTTCAACATCATCAAATCGTAAGTCTTTTATAAAATCACGATCAATGAACGCCTTATCACCCGCACTTGCCAACAAAATATTCTGATCGTATATTTTTATATAGCTAATTTCCTCTATCTGCATTATTTCATTTACAACGCTATCAATCTTTGCTAAGTCAGTCGAAAGTATAGCATCCTGTGTCATTGCAGATAGCAAGCGAATTGTAGATTCTGCACGTTTAGTCAGAGCATCCTGATTAGATTCCTTGAGATAATCTATACTCATCCACAGAATAATTACTAATGCAATAGTTTCTATTAGAGCAATACCTAAAATGGTTTTCAATTTAAATGACATGTCTATTTTTCCGATTTTCGTAGCAGCCAGTCAACTTCAGCACTATCCAGGAACCTTATATCATCCCAATCTGTATCCTTCGCTGCCACTATGCCATCAAACTTTATCTTTTTTAAAAGTGCCAAACCACGCTTATCATCTTTCATGGCAATCATTGCTTCACGTAGTTTTTCGATTATTGTTTTATCCATATCTGGATGGTAGGCAAATGCATGTGGTGTGTAGGCATCTGATTTCCAGATGACTTCAATATCTTTTTTGATATTTTCATCTAATGCATTGAGTGTGCGTTCGATACCACCACCAGCAATGAACAGGCCTTTTGCTACACTTTTATATACTGAATCATGTGAGCCGACATATTTGGGTGTAAACTTAATACCTGCACTCGATAAATTCGCTCTCGGTAACATACTAGCTGCAAATGCTGCGGGTGATGGGAATGCAAGCTCATGATTATGTAGATCATCAATACCTTTCAGCTTACTACTCTTATGCGCAACCAGGATTCCCCTTATGCTTTTATTCTCCTGTTTAGCTAACGCACGATATCCAGGTTTAATACTGTATACTGAATAGTGGTATGGATTCATGTATGCAATATCATATTCACCATTGAGGACACGTGATTCAAACGTAGGGATATCCGGTGCTGTTTTAAATATGATCTTAGTCCCACTTTTTTCGCTAAGATACTGAATAATAGGTGCCCAATTTTTCGCAAGTTTTGAGCCTGCCTGCTGTGGCACAATACCGAATGTAACTGATTTCAGATTTATATTGTCTGCATTAACGTTCAAACTGACGATAACAGCGCTTATCAGCAGGCCAAACTTAATTATGTAGTTCTTCATTATACATATCCGTCCAATGTGTTATTTCTGATATAGCACTATGAGCAAATTGAATGCCATTCTGGGAACCTGTACAATGTTTAATATATTCAGTAAGTTATAGTTGATAATAATGCAATACTCACTAACTATATGATGCATTTTCAAATGGCATTGCAAAATGCGAAGCATATTAATAAATATTAGACGCAGTTTTCTCTGTTTTCTCATATCTTTTCTAAACTATTGATCCTTAGAACACGTCATACCTGGCATCCATTTTGCTACTCAGCTAGTAATTTATAAAATTTATCCCAGGTACTTACCTATGAGTAGTTGCCACAACTCACATAACTGCCTTGTTGACAGTCCTGAATCGCCTAAAGCGCATGTACTGATCGTTGAGGACCAGCCCGTAGAACAACTTCGGCTGGCTTCGATGATAAGTAAAATGGGTTATACCAGTTGTTTTGCCAACAATGGCCAGGAGGCGCTACAAATGTTCGATCAGGAGTCCATCGACATCATTATTTCTGACTGGAAGATGCCCGTAATGGATGGCCTTGAGTTGTGTCGTATGCTTCGCGAACGTCCCGAGATGGACTACCCTTACTTTATCCTGCTCACTGGCTGTGATACGCGCCCAGACCTTATTGCCGGTATGGATGCAGGTGCCGATGATTTCATTACCAAGCCGTTCAATAGCGAAGAGCTACGTGTACGTATCGAAGCAGGCTACCGCATCGAACAACTCAAATCTCAATTAAATAGTAAATCTGCACATTTAGAAAAAGCAAATGAAGATCTACATTGTGCACAAGCAGAAATGCGTTCGGATCTAGAAACTGCTGCGAGAATGCAACAAGAACTTCTGCCAACAAACTATCAGATTTTCAGGCACTGGAATGCTGATACCCTGTACCGACCTGCATCGGGAGTATCAGGAGACATGTTTAACCTGTTTAAAATTAACACTTACATGCTCGGATTTTATCATGTCGATGTATCAGGTCATGGAATCGCCGCAGCTATGATGTCTTTCACGCTCAGTCGATTACTTGGTGCAACACCTGGCTCAATTGATGAATCGTTAATGACAAAAGATTTCGACCAGCTTTCGCCAGCTTATATCGTCGAGCAATTAAACTCACGATTCCAGAATGATCAGTTGCATACACCATTTTTTACAATCGTTTACGGCGTGATCGATACACGGAATGGTAAAGGAAAACTATGCCAGGCAGGCCATCCACACCCAATGCTTGTATCACAGGAAGGGCGCGTAAAAACCATCGGCATGGGCGGCTTTCCAGTTGGCTGTCTCGAAGAAGCAAAGTACGACGACAGCAGCTTCATTCTGTCGCAAGGTGAACGTCTCATGGTGTACTCTGATGGAGTAACAGAGTGCCGAGATATAAATGATAAGCTGTTCAGTGATATTCGACTTATGGGTATTCTTGGGAACACTCAGAAAAAGCCCGTTAGTACAATCATGAATCTTCTGGAAAATGCTTTACAACGTTGGTCATCTGGAAAACAACAGGATGATGATATTACGGCATTACTCATTGAACATTGTGCATCAACGGATGACGCGTATGATTAGTGCAATTACACGACAGCATAATGACTCGATACTTTTCCAGTTATGCCTAAATGCAACCATACAGGATGCAGGTCAGCTAAGTGAGTATATAGGGCATCTATTAAGTGATGATGTACTAACACTACAACAACGTATAAGGATCACACTCTGCATTGCCGAGGCCGTTAATAACATCGTTGAGCATGGTCAGTATAGCGGATTACATCGTCCTATTAGATGCGTATTAAAACGTGATTCAACCGCAATTAGTGTACTTCTCATTGATCTGGCCCAGGCCTATACTCCTCCGTCTAATACCAGTTTCAATATTTTTGAAGAAAACGGACGCGGCTGGTGTATTTTAAAAAAGCTTTCTGATAAAATCGAGTATCTTAGAATTGACGACACCAATCAGCTTAGCCTTCTTTTTAAACTACCAAACAACTAACTATTTTTACGTTATTACTCACACTTTAGATTCAGACTAACATTCCTTAAAGCCAAAACACATTTTTCCTCCTGGAACATAATTTTGCATCTCCTCCTGGAACATAATTTTTGCATCTCAATTTGATGTAAACACATTCGCATTCTGAAAAATTCCTTCTACCCTTAGCAGTTTGCTTTGCATTATGCATAGCATAATCCAGGAAAAATTCTCAATCTGCAAACCATATTCATAAGCATATGATTTATATCGATTTTGAACAATGGCACAAGCTTTGCAACGTGGTAGATAACTGTCTGATATTTTCACTGGAGAAACACAATGAATTTTCAAAAAGAATCACATGGCAAAGTCGATGTCATTGAGTTACCCGAACGCTTATCAATTGCCGACGCCGGTAAAGTAAAAAGCTCACTGCAGACATTAGTCGAAACTGGTCGTAAAAAACTGGTACTGGATCTTGCTCAGGTAAGCTTTATGGATTCTAGTGGCCTGTCTGTACTTCTGAGCGCACGTAAAAGTGTTACCCGTGTGAGTGGCCATGTTGTTCTGCTAAATCCCTCTGATGAAGCACGAACACTTATTGAATTGACTCGCTTGCACGAGGTATTCGAAATTTTCTCAGACAAACAGGCAGCTGTCGAGCATCTAAGTTAAACACCCTTAACAGGTTCGAACAGGAATTATTATGTATCTCGATATCAAATCAAATTTTCATATCACCCTTCTACTACTTGCAATCGTATGCTCAGGCTGTACAGGTCTTGGTCAGCATATTGATGGACCAGATGAATTTGATCGTGACTACTATTCTCCTGAGAAACAACGAAATATACCTGAAACTAATTCCTCAAATCTTTTAATACACAGTGACATTAACCTATTTCATAATAACCAGCCTTTCGACCGTTATTCATTAAACGAACTACCGCTATCACGTTCATCCATTACAGATAGTGATAAAAAACTAATCTGTGAAACAGATAATAGAGTTTTTAATGCCTATCCAGCACCTCCTCTATCACCAGGGGATCGTGTACAGATATTTATCCACGAAGGTGCTGAATTTAGCAGTGTTTACGAAGTAAATCTCGATGGAACCCTCGGCTTACCATTAATAGACCCTGTTTTTGTAGCAGGCAAAACACCTGTCGAGGCAGAAATTATGTTAAAGCAGAGTCTAATCAAAAATAAAATTTTTAATCCGAGATTTTTACGTATAAGCCTGAGAGTTCAACAATGGGCTGCTGTACAGGTACAGGTAACTGGCGCCGTTTTCAACCCTGGTATGGTTACGATAAACTCACGTAAAGCAGAAGAGCGTCTACAACAATCTACTCAATGGTCTGGTGACTTTACCACCAATAGACTATTAAGTTCTGCACTACAGGCAGCCGGCGGAATCCGTCCAGATGCAAATCTGAAAAAAATTTACCTGATACGCAACAATATAGAGAGTGTATATGATATTTCAGGTGTTATGGATGGCAACCTGATTCAACTACCTTCACTAGCAGCCGGAGATCGTATTTATATTCCTTCAACTGGTGTTTTCGATACGAGCCTGGTGCGCCCTAGTAGTATTACACCACCCGGTGTACGCGTGTTTATTTCCAATCTGACTATGCCATCGACCAATAATGCCAGTTCTGGTATCAACCGTCATGCTACCAGCCTGCCCTATGGAACACGCTTACTCTCAGCCGCTATCTCTGCAAACTGTGTGGGAGGTAGTTCTGCTAGTAACAGTAATCGCACTACGGTTTTGGTAAGTAACAACCCTATGACAGGTGAATCAGAAATAATTGAGCGCACACTTGAAAAACTGGTAACTAATCGTAAACGAGATACATACAACCCTCATATTATGCCGAATGATGGTATTGCTTGTTATGACTCCAGTGTAACGAATTTAAGAGAAATCGGACGAACACTTACCGATATTCTGTTTCCCTTTGCACTTTTCTAATTGGTTATCATCATGCAAAATAATTCCAGACAAAATCGAAGTTATATCATCCAGTTACTCAGTAGCATGATATTTAATGGTAGAAAACTGACTCCAAAAAAACGTAAGCAACTATATCTTGCGATAATTCTATTTCTTCTACTGCTACTCTGGTTACCTGCACTGCTTGTGATAACAATCAGCAAACCAACTTATACCAGTGAGTGGACTCTGATTTTACCAGGAACCGGCACAGGTCATGCTGTTAGTCTTGAGACCATAGGTCAGGCTTCTGCAACTGTTAGCTCGCCCTATTCCGGTACATCCCTGGATCCTAAAGTAAATTACAAGGCGATTGCTGAAAGCGAGCCAGTTCTCGCCAGTGCAGCGAAAAAAATTAACATTCCATTTGAACAGTTCAAAAAACCAAAAATAAAACTGGTTGATCAATCCACACTGATGTATTTCAGTGTAAAGGCTGAGAGCCCGAAACGGGCAAAAGATATGTCATTGGCACTGTATCAATCATTACAGGAACAGCTCGACTGGCTCAGGGAAGATGAATCACTGAGCCGCGAAAAAGCAATTCAAGCAATGCTTAGTGGATTTGGCGAAAAACTAACAGATGCACAGAAAAATACTCTCGATTACCAAACCGAGTCCAATATTGTTTCTATTGATCAATTTAAAGAGCTTACATTAACAATTGAACGCATGCGATCACAAAAAGCTAGCCTTAATGCCAAATTGAGCGGGTTACAGAAACAACTGAACAGCCTGGCGGATACGCTTGGTATTGATCCAACTTTAGCTGCAGATGCACTGGCATTACAACAGGATCAGGTATTTCAACGTCACTTACAATCTTTTGCTGATAGTAGCTCACAATTGTCAGAATATAAAGCCAAATGGGGTGACAACCACCCAAGAGTCATCAACCTGTATGAACAAAACAGGAAATCACGCATTGCATTGCTACAACATAGTAAAAATCTGTTACGAAAAAATCTTTCGGTTAAACAGTTACTCACACTAAGTATAAATGACAACCGCAGCGGATTGTATCAGGACTTGGTCACTCTCTATACAAAAGTTACAGGTATGGAATCAGAGTATCAGATGCTAACTCTTGAGATGCAGTCATTACAGAATCGACTCGAAGAAAACACAGACGAAGCGGCAGCACTCGAAGATTTACAACGCAAACAGCAAGTCGCAACAGCTGTCTTCACCACAGCACTGGCAAAACTGGATATAGGAAAATCTGATGCATTTTCATCATACCCACTTTTACAAATGCTTTCAGAACCAACACTACCTGAGTCTGCAGATCACTTAAAAACATTTCTCGCTTTAGGTGGAGCATCTGCAGGCACTCTGTTCACGTTTATTGCACTTGGATTATTATGGATACGCAAACCATATCTCCGAAAAACACTGATGAAAGAATAATCTGGGTCGCTATTGTGGGCACCTATGGATTTTATATTTTAGGCGCACTCTATCTCGTTGCACCTGTTATTGCATGGATACTAATACTGCGACTATTATGGCAGCGCTTTAACCAGCAAACAAATAAAACCATCCCGATTGCGATCTGGGTCTGGATACTGGGTATGCTAGTGATGCTATTCAGCCTGATCGTGGGTCATCTTGGTAATGATCTTGGTACAGTAAAATTAATAAAATCAACTATAGGCTGGGCCAAGGGCTGGGCACTCCTGGCCATCTTCCCTTTATTAAGCTTGTTAAAGATTCGATATGAACTAGTCATACGTGCCTGTATGCACGTATGCAAACATACACTTATATTACTCCCAATATTTATAGGTGCATGGCTACTTTCACTGCCACAAACGCTATATGTTTCACCGTTACAAATAATTGGTGGTCCAGGTCCGGAATTCTTTGCATTGAGTCTATACGAAATTGATCCTGGTCGTGGCATACCGCGCTGGCGATTGTTTACACCCTGGGCACCCGCTTTGGGCATGGTAGCGAATATCTACTTTATTTTTGCGTTACAGGAAAAGTCCAGCCACTGGCGAAATATGGGTATTCTCGGCAGCTTGGCAATGATCTTTATGTCGCAATCGCGCCTGGCACTGGTAACACTGGTTATTGTATGGCTATTAAGCACCCTGTTAAGTCGCCTCAATAAACCTTCAACTCATTTTTTGGGTGCTGGCGTGTTTACCCTGGCTGGACTGTTTGGTGAGATCTTATTAAATACATTCAATCAGTTCTTGGAGGGCTTTCGATCAGCACGTGCAGATTCAACTCGGGTACGTGAAACGCTTGCACGGATTGCCATCAATAGATGGCAATCCGATGCTCCTACATGGGGTCATGGTGTTGTTGAACGTGGACCACATCTAGTCGAATACATGCCTATTGGTTCTCATCATAGCTGGTATGGCCTGTTATTTGTCAAAGGCCTGGTAGGTTTATTTGCACTGGCAATACCCATGTTTATCAGCTTCGTCGATCTATTAATAAAGTCTTCTTCAAGCTCTATCGCCAGATGCGGGCTTGCCATGATTATACTGTTATTTCTCTATACATTCGGTGAAAACCTGGAAATCTTAGCCTATTTATTCTGGCCAGCATTGCTTGTACTGGGATATGCACATCAACAATCGGAAGTGACCATGGATGAAGTTAGATCATACGACCAGCCTACATATACTGATAATACGGTAAGGTAACAAATATGAAAAACTTGCATAGTCTGTTTGTTATACCACGTTACTGGCCAGCCGTTGGTGGTGCTGAATTACATACACGCGAACTGGCACATCGATTGAGTCTGCATCACCATGTTGGCGTAGTACATTATGCCAGCACTGAAACCGAGCAACTGGAAATGGCGGCTGCTATGAGTCGCCATCATCATAAGCGTGATGGTGATATGGATGTCATTCAGCTTGCGCCTGTTGAAATTTATAGCAATCTACTCAAAAAACTGGCCAGTCATATTCCACTACATCGTTCTGCGAGAAAACTCTATAACACTTTGTTTGCTCGCTCAATAGCATCGTCATTTGAGAAAGTTGCAAAAAACTATGATCTAATTCACTCTGTATATAATGGCCTGACACCTTTAACAGAGATCGCACTTCAAACTGCTAAAAAACAGAATAAACCATTTATCTGGACACCATTGGTAAATACAGAAGAACCTGATGGTACAGCATGGTCAAGCAAAGCGTTCCGTAAACTTTACCCTCAGGCCGATGCGCTAATTACTATGACATCTTATGAAAAGGATTTTCTTGTTGAAATGGGAGCGCCTAAGAATAAGATTCATGTTTGTCCCGCTTCAACTTTACTTGAAGACAAAATAGATACCAGCGGTTTCCGTAATCTTACAGGCGTAAATGAAAATCCATTTGTTCTATTTCTCGGCCGCCATGTAGAAGACAAGGGTTATCGACGTCTTGTTGACGCTGCAGAAAAAATCTGGAAACAACATCCAGACATATATTTTCTTTTTATCGGTCCGGGTGATGAAGCTGCAGATACGTTTTTTAATAAAATTAATGATAAACGTATTATTCGTATCAAGAAAATATCTAACCATGATAAATGCTCAGCTCTTGCAGCCTGTGAAATGTTATGTGTACCCTCTATTAAAGAAAGCCTGGGCGTGATTTATCTTGAAGCCTGGCATTATGCAACCCCAGTTATTGCTGCAGATATTCCAGTATTAAGAACCATTATCGATCATGATAAGAATGGACTTCTCTGCCAGCCTAACTCCATTTCTATCGCAATGGCGATCGAAGAGTTAATTATAAATCCTGAAAAAAGACAGGCATTGGGTCAAGCCGGTAAGCAAAAAGTTGACACCCAGTATAGCTGGGATGGCATCGCACAAACCATGTCAGGTATATACAGTGACGTGATTAATCAGCAACACTTTAAAAAGATATACATGTGATAAATAATGAATAGTGCAAAGCATATTAAGCAATACCTGACAGCAGTTTTGCATGGTAAAAGCTTTTCAAAAAACCTTGGTTATATGGGGTTAGCACAAATTACCAATCGTATTTTTAGACTCATAGCCTCGATAATTGTTGCACGTTTACTGTTCCCTGAAGACTATGGTATAGCCGCCCTGGCACTTACTGTGAATGAACTTATACACATCTTCATTCGTGGTGCTGTCGTTAATAAACTGGTTCAATGCAATGAAACACGTCTTACAAAACTATGTCATAGCGCATACTGGTTAAACTGGTTATTGTGTATTGCACTGCTATTAATACAAGCTGGTCTAGCCACCGTTTTTGCCTGGTGGCATGATTTACCTGAACTGGGACTGGCAATTGCAGTACTAGGTCTAACTTATCTGGTATTACCGAGCGCTACCATACAGGCAGCACTAACACTAAGAGAAAATCGTCTCTCTACAACTGCCAAATCAGAAACTTTACAGACATTAATAGAAAGTGTCCTGACGATTACACTAGCTATATCCGGCGCTGGATTCTGGGCACTTGTTATCCCCAAGATAATTGCAGCACCTGCCTGGGCAATGGTCTATCGTAAAGCACATGCATGGAAACCTGATAAAGCAGTTTGTACAAAATACTGGCCAGAATTACTTGGCTTTAGTAAACACATTATTGCTGGTGATGTCATACTGACACTTAGGAATCACCTCGACTACCTTCTAATTGCATGTTTTCTGGATTTAAAATCACTGGGACTTTATTTCTTCGCCTATAACGCAGGACTGGGAGTTACTCAGGGTTTTATTAATGCTTATACCACTACACTCTACCCTCATTTGTGTGAGGCTCAATCGACACAACTTCGTATACATCGTTATCGACAAGCAATGCTGACGATTGCCTGTGTTGTTATACCAGTAATTTTTCTACAATCGTTTCTTGCACCCTTTTATATTCCCATCATCTTTGGAGAGCATTGGTTACAAGCTGGTGCTGTTCCTCTTGTGATAATTATTTGCCTGTCTGCAGTCACTCGTCCATTTGCTGAATCTGCATCTCAGTTAATCCGTGCAAACGGTGAACCCAGGATAGATTTAATCTGGCAATGCCTGTTCACTCTCGCACTGGCAATTGGACTTACCATTGGTCTGCAATGGGGTCTTTATGGCATTGCTCTTGCGACACTTATTACACACTTGTGTATACAGCCTCTATATGCCTATTTGGCTATGACCTACACAAGATCAAAAACGTTAAAACCCTGGAGGATTTCATCATGTCATCATATGTAGAAGCCATAAAAGTATCCGTGGTCATGCCAGTTTTCAATGTCGAAAAATATGTTTCTGACTGTATTCAGTCCGTTCTGCTACAGAGCTACAAAAATTTAGAGGTAATCATTGTCAATGACTGCTCGACAGATTCCAGTCTTGATATCTGCGAGCGATTTAACGACGAACGTATCAAGATCATCAATCATGAAGTTAATCGTGGTCTGGCCGGTGCCCGTAACACTGGCATCGCCAATGCAACGGGACAATACATTGCCTTTATCGACTCAGACGATATGTGGCACCCAGATAAGATACTGATGCATGTTGAACATTTACAAAACAATCCTGACGTTGGTTTAAGCTTTAGTCGGTCAGAATTTATGGAAGCAGACGGACGCCCCACAGGCTACTATCAGATGCCGAAACTTAAAAATATCAGCCCTGCTGAAATATTATGTCGTAATCCTGTTGGTAATGGCTCAGCACCTGTCATACGTCGCTGCGTACTCATGCTGATCGGCTATGAAGATGATTTTTTTGGCAAAAAGGAAACCTTTTATTTTGATGCACGATTACGCCGTTCAGAAGACATTGAATGCTGGGTGCGTATTGCCCTGATAACTAACTGGAAGATCGAAGGCCTGCCCCATGCGCTCACATATTATCGCCTTAATGAAGGGGGGCTCTCCGCTAGCCTGTTCGCACAGTATGAGTCATGGGAATCGGTGATCAAACGCACTCATCACTATGCTCCTGCCTTTATCGATAAATGGAGTAAACGTGCGCGTGCCTATCAGCTGCGTTATCTGGCGCGCCAGGCTATCCGACTGCGTATGGGAAACCTGGCTGTACATTTCTTTAATCGCGCTATCTCGGCGGATATAAGAATTTTACCGGAAGAGCCTGCTCGCACCCTGGTAACCATGTGCGCTGCCTACCTGATGTTCTTGATGCCTGGTCGACTATATCTGAAGCTGGAAAACATTGGCAGTAAACTAGTTTCAACCTTTCACAGGATGCTTATCAATCGCGATATGCAAAGCATAAGCTAAAAAATTCGCAATATGCAAAGCACACTGCACAGGTGCCGATATGGCGCCTGTTGTCATGAGTGAATTACAATTATATCGTTATTTATCAATATGTTAAAAAGCAACAAAGTATGGCACACATAGTGCTACCTGTAATATAAAAGCAAACTATTGCAGGTAAACACCATGACAATCTCACTAGCAACGCTAAGGACATTATTCTTCAGAAAACTTGCAGCACAATTGAATCGATCTAAATGTTTAATCTCCAACAAGTTGAATCAGGATGTAATGAAGTTTCTAGATCCTGTCGCAGCGCTGGTTATAGCCCTTGTCCTGAGCCCACTTATAGTCATCCGTGCTATTGCTGGTTTCTGCCGATGTGGACAGGTATTTGATAAAAACAGTGTTACAGGATTATACGGTAAAACATTCAATCGCCTGATGTTCAGCTGTGATTATCCTGGTAAAGAATTGGCTTGCTTAATCAATATTATCAAAGGTGATTTAGCTTTCGTAGGACCAACCATTAATGAAGTTACAAATGAAATTCGCTTGAGTGTTAAACCGGGACTCGTATCCACATACAAGATAAGAAAAAAAGTCTGTATTGCACATGAAGATGAACTTACTGCTGATATGGAATATGTGTATCACAAAAGTCTGGTTGGAGATATGGCCATAATTTTACGTAATATCGTGAGCTCATTACTGGCTGGATCACGCGAATTACCTTCGCCATATAGCGTTAACTTTTTCGATATTAATGTATGGAATACCTCCATAGATAACGCAGTTAAGTGGATATTAGTGAACACACAGAATAAGGGTAAAAAGCACCTTGCATTTGTAAATCCTGACTGCCTGAATATTTCATTTAGAAATAAAGAATATAAGAAGTTATTACAACGTGTTGATCATGTATTACCAGATGGTATTGGTTTGAAAATAGGCTGTCGCATGTTAAACGTTGCACTAAAAGAAAATGTTAACGGCACAGACATGTTTCCGATTTTATGCGAAAAATTAGTCAATACCGACCTTAAAATGTACTTACTGGGTGCCAAACATGGTGTAGCTGAGAAGACGGCTGAAAACATGCGAAAGCGTTATCCAGGGTTAAAAATCTGTGGAACACATCATGGATATTTTACTTCAGAGAATGACGATAAAGTAATAGATCACATTAATAGCTGTAAGCCCGATATTCTTCTTGTTGCAATGGGTGCGCCAATGCAGGATCTATGGATAGACAATAATCTCAAGAAACTAAATGTACATGTTGCTATGGGTGTTGGAGGTCTATTCGATTTCTACTCTGGCATGACAAAACGAGCACCACGGTGGGTACGAGAAATGGGTATGGAATGGAGCTGGAGAATTCTACAGGATCCTGCTCGAATGTGGAAACGTTATATCATCGGTAATCCATTATTTCTATATCGTGTATGGCGTTATGGTGATAACACCCAACATGGTAGAGATTTTAAGAGTGAGCAGGATAGCGAGATTAAGCCTCCTGAAAATACATCATATATTACAAAATGTATTAAAAAAAACCTGTGGATAAAGAGTCAAAAACTTCATAATAAAACAAAGCGCATATTTGATATTGTGGCTTCTGGCTGCCTGCTAATCACACTAACACCAATTATGTTACTAACTGCATTAGCAGTAAAAATCGAATCTAGTGGCCCTGTACTGTTTAGCCAGAAACGGATAGGAAGAAATGGTAAAGCATTCACCTTCTGGAAATTCCGTTCGATGTATATCGATGCGGAAGAGAGAAAACAAGAGTTAATTAACAACAATGATATGCAAGGTGGTGTGTTATTCAAAATGAGAAAAGACCCACGTATTACCGCTATAGGACGCTTCATACGTAAGACATCAATAGATGAATTGCCACAACTATGGAATGTACTAACTGGTGATATGTCACTGGTAGGACCAAGACCGTGCTTACCATGTGAGGCAGACAAATATAGTGTTACAGATCGATATCGCCTCGAAAGTGCTCCAGGAATTACTTGTATCTGGCAGATATCTGGTCGCTCTGATATTCCATTCGAAAAACAGGTAGAGATGGATATTGAATATATCAACAATGCATCTCTAGAAAATGACCTGAATATTTTACTTAAAACAGTACCTGCCGTTTTCAGCGGTCGGGGCGCATATTAATATTCTCTGGAGCAGTTATATGAAAACATATATTTTTGCAGATAGAAAACAGAATAGCCTGGGACCATTAGACAGGAAATATTGCCCTGCACTATTACCAGTAGCAGGACGACCAGTTATTGTACATACGATTGAAGATCTTGTTAATGCCGGTGTAAAACATGCATATATTATTATATCAGCACAAGCATACGAGATAGAAAAATCTCTTGGTGATGGGTCAAGATGGGGTATAAATCTTGAATATATATTGTCTCAGGGTGAAGAGTTACCATCTAAAGTACTGAAAAGACAAGGATTCGATGCCTGCGACAAAACACTACTGATAAGAGGCGACATACTGAGATCAAGCACCATAGCTGAATTCATAAAACGATCTGAGAATGTAGATGCAGATGCAATACATGCACATAAGAACAATCAATTACTTGGAATATCATATGTAGTAAATAAAAAAAACATAAACGCTCTGGATAAATTGATGTGGCCAATGAGTATTTTACAGAATTGCACTGATAAGATAATTGAATTAGAACACTGCTCCTATTCAATGCTGGAATCTGTTAAAGATGTATTTACAACTAGTAAACTAATAGCAAATAACACCTTCGGTAGAGTTTCACATACTGGTTACAAAACTGAATCCGGATACATTCACGGGCGCAATCATAAACTTGGTAAATCCGTATCCTTAAGTGAACATACATGTCTTGGTGACAATGTATTTGTTGGAGATAATTGTCTAACAGAGGGACACGTAACTATCGGAAACAATGTAATGATTGACAGCGATGCTCACCTTAAAGATTGTGTAGTATTTCCAGATACATATATTGGTAACAAAACTAATATTTATAATGCAATTGTATTTGGTAATGAAATATTTAAGATAGATACAGGGAAAAGTATTCACATTAAAGATGACTTTCTACTGTCATCACTATCTAACGAAAACATCATTATCACAGACCGAGTAATGGGATTAATCATACTGGCACTATCACTACCACTCTGGGTCATTGCAGCAGTATTTTCATATATTCGGGTACCTGGTGAGGCCTTGATTGCAAGACAAATAATCAGCAATAAGAAAATCTATGTCGACGGAAATACTACTGTTAATCTTAAAATTCGCGTATATGAATGGAATCTCCCCTTTCGTGTATTGAGATACCTGCCATGGCTATTAAAAGTAATATCGGGAGATTTACGTTTTATTGGAGCAAACCCTCAGCTGAGCACAGATGATCCGTTATATGAATTAATGGATGATTCAAAGCAACCACCTCAGCTAGGGTTAATTAGTACTGCAAGTATAGAACTACCACACCGCACCCCTGATTTCGAAAAACGTATCCATGAAATTTTATATGATAAAAAACGTAGTTTTATATCCGATATGGTTTATGCATTATCATCACTACGTCATATCTTTATGTTTTATTCATGGCGACAGAACATTACGACAAAGTAATCACGGTTTTTGAAAAACGAGGTGACATATGAAATTCTTATATTTAATGATATTGATATTAATAACTGCATGTAATAGTTCAAACCAAGACATGAACGTGAACAATAGCGATTATGACGATACAACTCCAGACACAAGATTTGAATTTATTAATCATCAGATGAAAACTCTGGATATTACATCTGTGATAGAGAGTCATGCAGAGCATATGCCTTTTTATATAAAGCTTACGACACAAAATAATGCAAATAATGTCTATTTGGGTGAAATTACTTACAACACAGACATCGATAAAATTACCACCTATCTTCCATTATCTGAAACACGTATTCATTTCGAAATATTCAACATTAATGGGTATGTTGCATCTGGTCATTTAGACATTTAATAGAGGTATCTCTTTATGAAACATCTGTTTATTTTACTGATTTCAGGTATTTTACTATGCCTTTCATCAAATATTCTTGCTATTGAATCCACCCGACTAACGGATGTTATTAAAAGCAATGGCACAGGAAATATAAATCTATTAAAAGATTCCACTCCATTACAACTAGAACAGCTAAGACAGTCAAATAATGGAGTCCTTGTGTTTGGCGTTGATGTTAATGAAGCGGCAAATGGAACTGAGAAAGCAACAACTCAGGGAATTACAGTAGAATCTGTTCAGCTTAAAATCAATATAGATGACATTGAATATATATACACAATATTCTCGACACTAACTAAAACGCTTGTCGCAAAATCACCATCTGTCGAGCGCAATGAATATTATACATTACTTGGCGAAACTGGCTCTAGCCGTATTTCGTCATCCAATGAAATTCAAGCCATATTTGATTCCACCTTAAGTATTGCTGTAAACCAAAATATTTCTATGGCTAATTCTGCTGTTTTAAATATCGTATTATTAGATACCAATATTGACATGGGTGATCCAGAAGCTTTTTATGATTATTCAAACGGTTATGAAAACATGGCTATTCTTAATTCAATTGATGCCGATTATATCAATACATTAAGAGCTGGACATGATGAAGCACCTGTATTGATAAGTGATAACCAGGATCAAGATCCTTCCCAGACGGTTAGTAGCTGGATTTACTATCCCGCATCTGGTCAAAACTATATCGTTGCATACGAAGATCTGTTTCCTGATATTGGCGATTATGATTTCAATGATTTATCTGTGGCTTACCATGTAGAATATGGTCTAAACAATGAAAACATGGTTATCAGAATTAGTGGTGAAGCGTTCCTTATAACTCGAGGTGCGACTTATAATCATGACTGGTATCTTCGAATTGGTCTGCCAGATCATGTTACTGGAATCGTGAATTATATGAATCACGATTATTATCAAGTCAATGGTACGTCAGTCGATAAAATATTTTCCGGAAATCTGGTATTACCCGGTTTTACTAACACACTGTTCAACTTTGTTGACCCAGACTACCCAATGGTCAATACATTTATAAATAGTTCCTTCATTAAGGGGCCTCGCTTTACATTTACTATTAGGCTAGATTCACCAATAGAAATATCTAGCATTCAGTCAGCACCATTTGATCCATATCTCTATGTTCATGATACGGGATATGAAATTCATCTGATAAACCAACCAGCCACTGAAGGCAGTAAGAATACACTCGAGAATCGTGAAGATTTCCAGGATATTAACGGCTTCCCATTTGCTATGATTTTGCCTGATAACTGGAAACCTCCATATGCTGGTATAAATATCCGTACAGCATATCCAGAGTTCACTGAATTCATTAGTAGCCAGGGTATAAACAAGAAAAACTGGTATATCAATCCAGATGTTCCTTCAGTATTTGGTATTACAACGGGTGAGTGGAAATGGTGAGATACTACTATACTGTTTGTTCGCTGATTGTTACTGAATCTGTATAACTCTAGTAATGATCTGCGCTGACAGTAAAGTCATGCCTGCAATATTGAAATTCACGAACTGATTGGATTCAGCATGGCTGAACTACATGACAGATATATATGCACATCAGAATTTAAGTAAAACCAATGAATATTACGCCTCTGAGAACCAGCCTGAAATATAATATTTAAACTAATATTCTTCATTATGGAGACATTCTTACTCAGCAAGATAATTTCATTACTTAATGCGATTTACATTATATGTATATGAATTAACAAGGTAAAATGAGTTGAATAAGCTTGATCTATGTATCAAATATAAACTCATTAAAGTCATATGATAAATAGAATCAACACCAAACAACTAATAGCTAAGCTAGCACTTATAAATCATTGAGTATTGATTATGTTATTGAATTTAATATCAACAAGTCTAATAATGAGAAAATATAACTCAAAATAATTTAATCAGAATCGTCTCACTCCACTACTGATAAATCGACTTTCACACACATATATTACTGTAATATATAGGCTATAATACATCAAATTAATATGAACAACGATGAATAAAAATCAGTATGAAAAGAAGTTACCTCCATTAATAATTCTTACATATGCAATAAGGAGTAGCTTAGATTGACTATAACTGAGACAGCTATCATAGCGATGGCAACATTCTTCGCGACAATTGGCCCATTTGATATAGCTGCTATTTTTGCTGCACTGACGACAGACAGCACCAAAGAGCATCAACGTATTATGGCAATTCGCGGCATTCTCATAGCAGCGGCTATTTTATTAATTTTTGCATTTTTTGGAAACATACTATTGACGAGTATGGGAATTACACTCGCATCATTAAGCACTGCTGGCGGGGTGCTACTTTTGCTAATAGGTATTGAAATGGTACTCGACAGAGAAGCTAGCGGCCTAAAACAAACAACTGACGAGGAAATTGAAAGCACTCCGAAAAAAGACATTTCCGTCTTCCCAATAGCAACACCTCTTATTGCTGGACCTGGAACTATGGGCGCTGTCATTTTGCTTATGGCCAATGTCGAAGGCGATATTATCCGTCAAGGAATCGTAATTGGATCTCTGATTATTATTTTACTTGTGACATTTTTATCACTAATTCTAGCAAGCCAGATTCAGGATTTTTTTGGCGTTTACGGAATGCGTGTTATAAGCCGAGTCATGGGAATACTGCTATGTGCACTCGCTATGCAATTTATATTTGACGGCATAGAAAGAAGTGGATTACTTGGAGGCTAATCATTAATTAAACTTATTTTATTACTGTAGACATACCATATAAGGCAACTCATATCACTTGCATATCACATAGACCTTACGCATAGTCATTAAAATCTTATTATTAGTTAAAATAGCTAATTAAATAAGCTAACTTATCTATTATTACATTTCTTCAAATATCGAAATTTATAAATATAAATTTCACTTTTCTTTGTCTTTAACTTAATAATAAATCAGTCTATTCAGTTATAGACTCACTAAATCTCTTGAACAATAGATTTTTAAATAGCATTACAATAGTTTATTTTCTTAATTTAACTTTATTTTGTAAGTATTCATAAAAGTCATCTCCACTCAAAGGTTTACTAAAATAATAACCTTGAATCACTTCACAGTTATTAGCCTTAAGAAAATTAAGCTGTTCTTTATCTTCTACACCTTCTGCGACCACACTCAATCCCATACTATGTGACATTGCTATAATTGCTTTAACAATAGCACAGTCATCATCTATCTTTGGAATATCAATTATAAATGATCGATCAATTTTAAGTTCTTTTATTGGAAATTTCTTTAGATAACTTAATGAAGAATAGCCTGTTCCAAAATCATCTAGAGAAAACGACACACCAAGATCTGTAATTTCATCTAGTATCTTGACATATTTTTCCACGTCACCCATCAACATGCTTTCAGTGATTTCCAACACAAGGTTATTTGGATTGAGGCCACTGTTTTTAAGCGCAGATACAATTGACGATTTAAAACCCTCATCAAGAAATTGCTTTACAGAAACATTGACTGATACTTTTAATCCGCTATAGCCTAACGATATCCACTCACTGGTTTTACGGCAAGCCTCATTTAGCACCCACTCTCCAATAGGTACGATCAGATCAATATTTTCAGCTACTGCAATAAATTTATTTGGAGGTACCATTCCATCTTCAGGGTGATTCCAACGAATCAGGCTCTCCATACCCATCAAAACACCACGATTAATATCTACTTTTGGCTGATAATGCAATTCAAATTGATTTTCTTCTAACGCTTTTCTTAAGTCAGACTCAATTTTTAAAATAGTTTTTGAGTGTGCGTTCATTTCTTGAGAATAATACAGGAACGTTTTACCTTGTTTTTTGGCGAAATCTTTTGCAGAACTTGCATGCTTAATTAGTGTTTCTACATCTTCACCGTCATCAGGGTAGACCGATATTCCTATATTGGCTGATGTATATAAATCTTGGCTTTCTGCAGCAATTGGCTGATTAATAATATTTAATATTCGTTTGCAGACCTGTGTTGAGTTTTCATAATTATTTACACCACATAGCACAATAGAAAACTCATCAGATGCGATACGAGCAACATTTTCAATGTGAGTATGTTTGTCAGAATGACATATAATGTCACTACTACGAGCAACTTGTCTTAATCGTTCTGCAATTGTTATTAACAGATGATCACCAGCAGACATACCTAGCGATTCATTAATTTTACGATAACGATCCAGGCCAATATCAAGCAACACCAATGGTCGCTGATCTCTTTTAGCCATTTCCATTCCCCATTCAAGCCGTTCTATAAATAGTTTCCTATTAGGTAAATCAGTAAGGCTGTCATAGTAGGCTAATTGGTCGATATAGGCTTTCGCTGAAAGTGTATTTCGAACACGAAGTGCAAGTTCACTGGGATCTACAGGTTTTGATAGAAAATCTGTAGCACCAAGTTCAAGTGCCTTAAGTTTATTATCAGGCTCATCTGAAGCAGTAAGTATAATTATTGGTAAATATTGATATTTTTCTATATTTCTGACATTTTCTAAAATTTCAAAGCCACCTACTTCAGGCATATCCAGATCAAGCAATATTAGATCCGGATTGGTTTCAATCATTTTATCAATTGCCGCTGGAGAATGCTGTACAGAAACAAAATTCTGATAACCTTCGTCTTCGAGTAGAGCCTGTACAATATCCAACAATACAGGCTCATCATCGACAAGCATAATCGTCGACGATTTTAAACTTACGTAAGCCTCATTGTCTTTGTCTTTTATAATCTTTACAGGCAACTCTATAATCCTTAAATAATTTTTAATTATACGACTTATTATCTAGCAATTAACTTTGTCTAACGTTTTAATTATCATCACTGTTAGTCAATTCTGTCATAACAATTCTACTATCTAGTTTCTTGATTACATTAATAATTTGTTTAGCCGCATCTAACTGTTTATCTTTTACTCGTTTTTCAAGATCTCTTGCGGGTTCAGTAAATGCATCAAAGCCTACAGAACCGCCAGCCCCTTTTAACCAATAAGCAAAATCTGATATATTTTCAAAATCTTTCTTCTCAATTGCATCATCCATATTGCTAAGCCACTCTCTTAACTGCTTAATAAATTTTTCAATTATTGGGCGTATTCTTGGATTTGAATCCCGCAGTCGACATGTGAACCTTTCTGGTATAACATATTGTTTTAGTGAAAGATTATCCTGTTCGCCCGTATCTTTATCAGGCTCAACCTCACAAGACACTCTTTCTACCATTGAATACAATTCTTTTAGCACATTTTCTATGCTTTGCTCGTCTTGATCCCTAGCAGACTTCTCAAGTAATTTCGCTGGTTCCACGAATGCGCCAAAGCCCACCGTTCCAGCCGAACCTTTCATCCAGTGCCCAAGTCTTTGTAACTCGTGGTAATCTCGTTTTCTCCACGCTGTATCTAATGCTTTAGTTTGATCTTTAAGACGTAAGCTAAAATCACTCACAATTTTCTGATATCTTGGATTAGTCATCGGTAGACTTGAGTATATCTTTGAGCTATCTCTCTCTATGCTTCCTTTTGATATGTTTTCAGCAGGCTTTCTATCTACAACTTCAGACTGCTCTATTTGCTCACCACCGAGTAATTTAGCCAATCTATCCATCAAAAGATCAATATCCACGGGCTTAGTAAGATAATCACTATAACCTGCATCCAGACATTTTTGCTGTGCACCAGACATGGCATCGGCTGTAAGTGCAATAACTGGTAAATCAGGATAACTATTTCTCATCAGGCCAGCCGCTGTATACCCATCCATAACGGGCATCTGCACATCCATTAACACCACGTCAAAATTAGACGCCGTTAAATATTCTATAGCCTGTTGTCCATTCTCTGCTAATTCAACCGTAATACCTTCATCTGTTAAAATTAACTTCAACAATTCACGATTTTCTATCCCGTCATCAACAACCAGAATTTTTGACGCTGGAAATTTCCAGCGTACGTGATGCCCAACTGACTCATCCCATTGGCTTGAAAGAATTTCTTCAGGGCTCAGCCTATTAACACCTTCAAGGGAACCCGTGCTTATGGAAGCAGTAAACTGACTACCTTCACCGGATTTACTCACAACGCTGATATCACCGCCCAGTGCTTCGGCAAATCGTTTACTGATCGTCAAACCCAGACCGGTTCCGCCAAATCGCCGTGTGATTGAGCTATCAGCCTGGGTAAAGGGATTAAAAACATCACTTGCCTGCTGACTTGTCATGCCTATCCCTGTGTCATTTACCTCAATCGCCAGCATAGGTGCATCTTTGTTTTCTAATATTTTGCTAACAATCGTTACACCGCCCTGTTCGGTAAACTTAATCGCATTTCCAACCAAGTTGGTAATGATTTGCCTAAGTTTACCCGGG
>JBFHVQ010000050.1:0-23415 GCA_041589455.1 Gammaproteobacteria bacterium
AAGGCAAAACGCTGGATGAAGCGAAGCAGATCAAGAACATGGATATTGCTGAAGAGCTGGCCTTACCCCCGGTTAAGGTTCACTGCTCAGTACTGGCGGAAGATGCCATCAGTGCGGCGGTTGAAGATTATATGAAGAAGAGAGATAGCTAAATGGCCGTTACCATTACAGAGCAGGGCGCACAGCGTGTTAATGACTTTCTTGCCAATCGCGGCAAGGGTGTTGGTGTGCGTCTTGGCGTTAAAACTACAGGCTGTTCTGGCATGGCCTATGTCATTGAATTTGTTGATGACGTAAACGATGATGAAGATGAGGTTTTTGAGAGCAATGGGGTAACTATTGTTGTCGATAAGAAAAGTCTGGTTTACATCGATGGTACTGAAATGGACTTTGTTAAAGAAGGATTAAATGAAGGTTTTGCCTTCAATAATCCAAACGAAAAAGATTCCTGCGGTTGCGGCGAAAGCTTTACTGTTTAACGTTATTCAACATATACGCCTAAGCCATGTCTGATTCTATTTTAACTCAAAATTATTTTGAAATATTTTCTCTGGCGATTTCTACTGAGGTTGATATCAAGCAGCTTCAACAAACAAATCGTGAGCTACAGCAACAATATCATCCGGATAAATTTGCTAGTGCATCAGATGTAGACAAGCGTCGAGCAATGCAAATTACTTCGCTGTTAAATCAGGCATTTAATACACTTAAAGAGCCCGTATTAAGATTACAGTATATGCTAAGCCTGAAAGGCGTTGATATGAACGCTGAAACAGATACATCTATGGATGGCGCATTTCTTATGGAGCAGATGGAGTTACGCGAAGCGATTGCTGACGTCAGGCAAAAGACTGATCCACTTGCTGTGTTAGATGACATGTCACGTCAACTTAAGAAAAGACTAGCATCATTGGTTGAAGAGTTTAAACAGTATTATCAGCAGGATGAACTCGAGAAATCACGTGAAGTTGTTCGAAAATGCCAGTTTATTAATAAGGCACAGAAAGAAGTATCCGAAATTACAGAACAGCTGGAAGATGAATTAATTTAATGGCGTTATTACAAATCTCAGAACCAGGCCAGTCGACCAAGCCGCACGAGCATAAATTTGCGGTGGGCATCGATCTGGGCACAACAAATTCTCTGGTTGCTTCTGTGCGTAGCGGAAAAGCCGATACTTTACCTGATCATGCTGGACAGCATATTCTGCCATCAGTTGTACAGTATATGGCAGATAAAATTATTGTTGGCCATGAAGCAAAACAGCATCAGGTTGATGACACCGAGAACACGATATCCTCTGTAAAGCGTTTGATGGGGCGTGGTGTAGAAGATCTTAAAACTTTGGGTGATCAACTGCCTTACCTGTTTGCTGAAACTGATTCAACTGTACCAAGAATTAATACTGCTGCCGGTGAAAAAAGTGCGATTGAAGTATCTGCAGACATACTCAAGGTACTAAAGCTGCGTGGAGAACAAACTCTGGGTGATAAGCTGGAAGGTGCGGTAATTACAGTACCTGCCTATTTTGATGATGCACAACGCCAGGCAACCAAAGATGCTGCTACTCTTGCGGGTCTTAATGTCTTACGTTTAATTAACGAACCAACTGCGGCAGCTGTTGCTTATGGCCTGGATAGTGGTGCTGAGGGTGTGGTTGCTGTTTATGATCTTGGTGGTGGTACTTTTGATATTTCTATAATGCAACTCAAGCAGGGTGTATTCGAAGTATTAAGTACTGGCGGTGATAGTGCGCTGGGTGGTGATGATTTTGATCATGCGATTGCAGAGTGGATTATTCAGCAGGCGGGTCTGGATGCAAATCAATTAACTCAGTCAGTTTTACGTCAGGTGTTACGTGAAGCCTGTTCTGCAAAAGAAAGTTTAAGCGATGTTGCCTCGACAACAATTAGTATTGATTTTTCATCTGATAATCAATGGCAGGGTGAGCTGGATCGGGATACCTTAAATGAATTAATCGATCCACTGATAAAGAAAACCTTACTGTCATGTCGTCGCGCATTACGTGATGCAGAAATTGAAAAAGATCAGGTCATGGATGTTGTGATGGTGGGCGGTTCTACACGCGCTTTACGTGTTAGAGAACTTGTTGGTGAGTTTTTTGAAGCTCAACCAAAAATTGATATAGATCCGGATAAAGTAGTTGCCATTGGTGCAGCAATTCAGGCTAATGCACTGGTTGGTAATGATAAAGACGGCAATTTGTTATTGATGGATGTATTGCCACTTTCATTGGGTCTTGAGACCATGGGTGGTCTTGCGGAAAAAATTATTGGTAGAAACACGCCAATTCCTGTGACCCGTGCTCAGGATTTTACTACCTATAAAGATGGTCAAACGGCGATGGCCATTCACATCGTCCAGGGTGAACGAGAGTTGGTTGATGACTGCCGATCACTGGCGCGTTTTGAGCTGCGTGGCTTCCCACCTCATGTGGCAGGTGCTGCGCGTATACGAGTAACCTTCCAGGTGGATGCGGATGGTCTGTTAAGTGTCTCTGCCAGAGAAGAAACCTCAGGTATTGAAGCGAGTGTCGAAGTTAAACCCTCTTATGGTTTAAGTGACTCTGAAATTGAGACAATGTTAAAAGCCTCATTAGAGTTTGCTGGTGAAGATAAAGATGCCAGAAGTTTACGTGAACAGCAGGTTGAAGCGGATCGTGTGCTAGAAGCCATTGATTCAGCGCTGGCAGATGATGGTGAAGAAATGTTAAGTAAAGATGAGCGAGCTATCATTATGACGGCACGTTCTAAGCTTGCTGAGTCTCGTCATACTGCAAATGATACTCAAACCTTGAAAGATGCGATGAAAAACCTGGAAAAAGCCAGTGCTGAATATGTTGCACGTCGTATGAATGCCAGTGTTCAGAAGACCATGGCTGGACACAAAGTTGAAGAATTTAATAGCGACCAGGATTAGCCTGGCGATAGACTGAGAGAGAAGAAAGCAGTTATGCCACAGATTATTTTTCTGCCACACGAAGACCTTTGCCCGGAAGGTGCCGCTTTTGAAGCTGAGCCCGGTGAAACTATCTGTGATGCAGCATTAAGAAACGATATCGACATCGAACATGCCTGTGAGAAATCTTGTGCCTGCACCACCTGTCATGTTTATGTCAGGGAAGGTGGTGAGTCGCTGAATGAGAATAGTGACGATGAGGATGATATGCTGGATAAAGCATGGGGTCTTGATCCGGACTCTCGCCTCAGTTGTCAGGCGGTTGTTGCTGACCAGGATCTGGTAGTTGAGCTGCCCAAATACACTATCAATATGGTGAGTGAAAATCACTAATAAGCATTGTGAAACTCACAAGCCTGGTTAGTGAACAGAATTGAAGTACAGTGTACTTGCTAGCGTATGGATCCCTGACAAAAGCATTCTGAAAAGACGGATTTTAAGAGTGAAGTCTTTCGAAGATAGCAGGTATTTAATACTATAGTCATTCCAGAATGTATCTGTCGGGAATGCAGAACGTTGATCGATTGCCAGGCTCTTGATTTTCGATAAAACCATTCGAAGATAACAGATGTTGTAAAACACAGGTATTCGGTAATTACATTGCTTACTGATCTTTCAGATATGCTGGGAATGCTTGTAATGACCTGTATGAAAATAACGAAGAACCATTGCTATGGTCTCTGAAAATCACAAATATCCCAGAGGAGTTTAATAATGAGCCTGAAGTGGACAGATTCACTTGATATAGCCATCGCACTAGATGAGACGCATCCGGATGTAGACCCTCAATATGTACGTTTTACCGATCTGCATCAGTGGGTATGTGAACTGGAAGAATTTGATGATGAGCCTGATTCGTCAAATGAAAAGATTCTGGAAGCGATACAGATGAACTGGATTGACGAAAAAGACTAGTGTTTTGCATGGGCCGTCACAGAAATGCCTGGTGTCGGCCCTGATCAGCGCTAGCTGTCTGAAAAATCAGCTTTTTATGCTGAAAATGGCATATTAATATCACCCCCTAAACTCACAATAGTTTATAATCTCCCTTTTATTTTTAACCCTTTACTGGATTGTATTGTAATGTCTATAGAACGTACTATTTCTATCATCAAGCCTGACGCTGTCGCCAAGAACGTAATTGGCGAAATCTACAGCATGTTTGAACAGGCGGGCCTGCGCATTGTTGCGGCTAAAATGAAGCACCTGACTCGTGAAGAAGCTGAAGGTTTCTATGCGGTTCATAAAGAGCGCCCATTTTTTAATGATCTGGTTGAGTTCATGATTTCTGGCCCAGTTATGGTTCAGGTTCTTGAAGGTGAAGGCGCGATTGCCAAGAATCGTGATGTTATGGGTGCGACTAACCCTAAAGAAGCCGGCCCTGACACAATTCGTGGAAAATTTGCCGAGTCTATTGATGAAAACGCAGTACATGGTTCAGATGCCCCTGAAACTGCAAAAGTTGAAATTGACTACTTCTTCAGTGCCGAGGAACTTTGTGACCGCACCCGTTAGTTTTCCTCATATAGAGAAAGTAAACCTGCTGGGTCTTAACCGGCAGGACATGGAGGCCTTTTTCGCCCAGCTGGGTGAGAAGGCCTTTCGTGCTACTCAGGTTCTGAAATGGATACATCAGCTAGATGTTATTGATTTCGATGAAATGACCAATCTGAGTAAAGCCTTGCGCGAAAAACTCAAGGAAAAAGCCTGTATAACACCGTTGAATGTTGAAGTTGATCAGCTATCGACGGATGGCACGCGTAAATGGCTACTTACCCTAAACGATAATAATCGTATAGAAACTGTTTTCATACCAGAAGACGATCGAGGCACTCTGTGTATATCCTCACAGGTTGGCTGTGCACTCGATTGTAGCTTCTGTTCAACAGCAAGACAGGGTTTCAGTCGAAACCTGACAGTCGCTGAAATTATCTCTCAGGTCTGGTTAGCCAGTCATTTGCTGGATGAAGAAAAAAAGCCAGGTCGTAAAATAACCAATATAGTTCTAATGGGTATGGGAGAACCATTACTCAATTTTGAAAATGTCATGAAAGCCATCGATATAATGATGGATGACTTCGCTTATGGAATCAGTAAGCGAAGAGTCACTGTAAGTACAGCGGGTGTTGTGCCTGCGATGGATCGTCTTGCCGATCGTCATGACGTGCAGTTAGCCATTTCTCTTCATGCAACACGTGATGATGTTAGAGATGAGCTGGTGCCAATAAATAAAAAATATAAACTAGAAGAGTTGCTTGCAGCTTGTAAGCGTTTTATGGCAAAACGTTCTCCACGTTCACGTTTAACTATTGAATATGTGATGTTGGCAGGTGTAAATGATAGTCAGCAGGATGCACATGAGCTTATCGAAAAACTTGAAGGGATCTCTGTGTTAATTAATTTAATTCCATTTAATCCTTTTCCGAATTCTGGTTATCAAACATCCTCGAATAATGCGGTAAGGCGTTTTCAGGACGTGCTGATGAAAGCAGGGTTGACTACAGTAATACGGAAAACACGTGGTGATGACATTGACGCAGCCTGTGGTCAGTTAGTCGGTAAGGTTGAAGATAAAAGTCGACGACAACAAAAATTTATAAAACCCAGACTTGGTATGAATTCATGAGATTTTATCAGCTAGTAGTTATCGCACTGGTTGCTGCAGTGCTTGGTGGATGTAGTGCTCAAAATACCCGCGCAGCTAAAAACGAAGTAAAGCGTGAGCGCGAAGTTGCTGTTTTGAACGTTCAGCTTGCATCAGGCTATATACAACGTGGCAGTCTCGAGATTGCAAAAGCCAAATTACTTAAAGCCCTTGAATATGATGACGAATATGTTCCAGCTTATACAACTCTGGCAGTACTGCAAAATATGCTTGGTGAAGTTGAAGCAGCAAAAACCTCATATCTTAATGCATTAGATATCGATAAAAATGACCCAGACTTGCGTAATAATTATGGCGCATTTCTTTGTGAGCAGGGTAAGTACGAAGAAGCTAAAAATCAGTTTATGCTGGCTATTAACAATCAGTTTTATGAAACACCAGAAGCAGCATATTCAAATCTTGGCTATTGTTTGATGCAAGGTGATCAGCCAGATTATAAAACTGCTGAGCATTACCTTCGAAGAGCGCTAGCTAAAAACCAGAATATTTCCTCCGCTTTATTGGCAATGGGTGAGTTAGGTATTAAATCGGGTAAATATCTTATGTCCAGAGCCTATATGCAAAGATATCACTCGATACAACAACCGACATCACACAGTCTCTGGATTCAGATTCAGGCAGAATATGCACTAGGAGATAAAGAGCATTTTCTAAAGATATCACGTGTATTACTTAAGCAATTTCCTGAGTCTAAAGAGGCTGAGAAAGTCATGAGGATGTCTCGTAGATGAGCCTTTCGAACGATTCGCAGCAGACAGTAGAAAATGAGGTTAATGAGCTACTGCAGCAGGAGTGTTATGGAGTTACTCTGCGCGAAGCAAGGGAAAAAGCTGGCTTGTCAATTGACGATGTTTCTGAAAAAATTTTAATTTCTGCCGATATTTTAAAGTCAATTGAAAACTCGCAGTCAGATGCTTTGCCATCTGTTGCTTTTGCTCAAGGATATATTCGTAGCTACGCCAAAATTCTAAATCTACAGGCTGATAGTATCATCGAGGCTTATCTTAAAACAGTGCCAGAGCAGCAGCAGCTTTCACCCAGAGGGTTGGTTGCTACACCACAGACTAGTAACTCATTGCTTTTGACAGGTGTGCTATTTGGACTGCTTGCGATTATTGGATTTACTTTCTGGTTATTTAATAGTACTTCGATTACTGAAGTTGTTGAACAGTCAGTAACTGATTCACAGGTCATAGTGCCTGAAATTTCCTCGCGTGATCAGAGTGTGGATGATCCTTTAGATAATCACTACCAACTAATAGAAACTAACGTGGGGTCACTCGAAGAACTGACATCCAGTGAAGATTCATTTATAAAAGACGAACAGCTTGCAATGCCAGCTGAAGTTGTAAGTATGCCAGCAATGGATGTTATATCCATAAATGCGCAAAAAGATACATGGTGTGAACTACAAGATGCTGATGGAAATCGTCTTGTGTATCGTATAGTAAAAAAAGGTGAACAGCTCTTAATTGAAGGAAAAGCGCCTTTTAGTGTATTTCTAGGTGTGTCTTCAGCAGTTAGTATTGATGTTAATCGTCAATTGGTTAAATATGAGCATCTCATTGAAGATGATAAGAAAACAATTTTGCTTGAAATATCTTCTTCTGGCGAAGTTAAGCGTTTAAATCGAAGTTAATTTAGTTATGGCAAAAAAGATCCAGAGTATTCGAGGGATGCATGACATTCTTCCAGATAATTCGCCGTTATGGCAGTTCTTCGAAAATACAATTCAAGACCTGCTACAAAGTTATGGCTATAGCGAGATACGAATGCCAGTTGTAGAGTCAACGGATTTGTTTTGCCGCTCTATTGGTGAAGTGACTGATATTGTTGAAAAGGAAATGTATACTTTTCAGGATAGAAATGGCGATAGTCTGACTTTGCGACCAGAAGGAACGGCTAGTTGTGTTCGCTCTGGTATTCAGCATGGTCTTTTTCATAATCAGCAACAAAGGCTCTGGTATACAGGGCCAATGTTCAGACATGAGCGCCCACAGAAAGGTCGATATCGTCAATTTCATCAAGTGGGTGTAGAGACCTTTGGTATCGATACTCCTGATATTGATGCTGAACTTATTTTGCTCTCTGCCCGTATGTGGAAGTTATTGGGCCTTAAAAATATTCGCCTTGAACTTAATACTCTAGGTTCGGCAGAGTCTAGAAATAATTATCGTAAGGTCTTGGTTGAGTATCTGGAAAAGAATAAATCTGTTTTAGATAGTGATTCATTGCGTCGACTAGAATCTAATCCTTTGCGAGTACTCGATAGTAAAAACCCTGAAATGCAGGAAATGATAGAGGCTGCTCCGAGTCTAATGGATTACCTTGATGATGGATCCAGAAAACATTTCGATGACCTATTGAATATCCTTGATAATGCAGGTATTCAATACAATATTAATACGAGGTTAGTACGGGGACTTGATTACTATTGTAAAACTGTTTTTGAATGGGTTACAGATGATCTTGGTGCTCAGGGAACAGTATGTGCGGGTGGTCGATATGATGGATTGGTTGAACAGTTAGGAGGTCGTGCAACTTCTGCAGCAGGATTTGCGATGGGTGTTGAGCGTTTATTGTCTCTGCTTGAAGATGCTGGAAAACAGGTTGTAAATAATGCTGATATTTTTGTCATGTTGCAAGGCGATTCAGCACAGATTTCAGGCATGTCTATCGTTGAGAAGATTCGTGATCAGTTACCAGGTATAGTTATACAAACTAACTGTGGCTCAGGATCATTTAAGAGCCAGATGAAGAGAGCGGATAAATCAGGTGCCCAAATTGCATTGATACTCGGTGAGTCTGAAATCGCTGATAATCTTGTTGGGCTTAAGATGTTAAGGCAGGATATTGAGCAGACTTCTTTACCTGTCGAAGAAGCAATAAATTCAATAAAACAAATACTGGGTCGTTAAGGATTCAGAGCATAACGTATTAAAGAAATATAGAGATACTACTATGGATTATGAAACTGAAGAACAACAAGTCGAAGCGATTAAAAAATGGTGGAAAGAAAATTCAACTATGGTTATTACTGGTATAACCGTTGGTGTCGCTTCCATTTTTGGCTGGCAATATTATCAGGATCAAAGCATTAAGCATACGGAGCAGGCCAGTGTTATCTATGAAACAGTAATGGCAGAAACAGATCAAAACGGTGCTCTTAACGATCAACAGGCTCGTGTAAATCAGTTGATGGCCGAATTTGATGATACGCCTTATGCCAGTCTTTCGGCATTAGTTCTTGCAAAGCAGTATCTTTCTGCTGGTGAGGCGCTAAAGTCACAGCAACAATTAGAATGGGTTATTAATAATACGTCACAGGATGAATTAAAATACCTGGCTAAAGTTAGGCTCGCACGTGTTTATATGTCGAGTCAACAAGGTGACCATGCGCTTTCAATATTAAATGAAACCTTCCCTCAAAGTTTTAAAGCTATTGTGCTTGAACTCAAAGGTGATTTATTGGTCACAATGGGCAAGCTTGATCAGGCCAGACAGGCATATAATGAGGCCTTAGGTCTATCTGCAGGTAATAGCTGGTTGCAGTTAAAAATTGATGATCTGGGTGTAACTCGCTCGGCACCCGAAGAGGCAGACCCTTCAGCATGATACGTAGTCTTGTAATTTTTTGTATGGCATTAATTATCACGGCTTGTGGTGACTCGGATAATGCAATTCCACCTGCGGAACTGGTCGATTTTGAGCCTTCAATTAAGGTTAGAGAATTATGGAGCGTTGATACCGGTGACGGGGTAGGTCAACAATATTTAAAACTCTATCCACTACTTAGAGAAGATAGTCTAGTGGTATCAGATCGTAATGGTCAGGTAACTGCATATGCGCTTGAATCTGGCAAAGAACTTTGGTCAAAAGAATTTGATACACAGTTAAGTGGTGGTGTGGGTGGCAATGATAAATATCTAGTTTTAACCGGTAAAAATGGTCATGTTATTTTGCTGGATAAAAATGGTAAGTTGTTGTGGCAGGTAGATACTAGTTCGGAAGTACTCATGCCAGCTGTAATTGCTGCAAACCTGGTGATTATTCGTTCTGTTGATGGTCGTGTCTCTGCTTTAGATCTTGATAATGGCGATACTAAATGGACTTATAAGCGTGACGTGCCTGCCTTGAGCCTGAGAGGTAATAGTGCACCTGTTATTAAGCAGGGTTATATTTTTATTGGTCTGGATAATGGACGTCTGGTAGTACTGGATTTAATTGATGGCCATACAGTTTTTGATATCCCTGTCGGTTCTGCTAGTGGTCGTTCAGAATTAGAGCGAATGATTGATATTGATGGTAACCTGGTTATAAAAGACGATATTCTATACTTGTCTAGTTATCAGGGTAAGGTTGTAGCAATAGATATACGACGTGGTCAGTTAAGCTGGAATCGTAATTTATCGTCGTACAATGGTGTTGAATTAACGCCATCTGGCCTGTTTCTGAGTGATGATCAGGATCACGTATGGGCGCTAGATGTTAATAATGGTGCAACACTCTGGAAATTAAATAAGCTGCAAGCACGTCAAATTACACGACCTGTGAGCCACAAGCGAGATATTGTTGTTGCTGATTATGAAGGCTATTTACATTGGATGTCATCATTTAATGGCGAATTCCTGGCTCGTGTAGAAACTGATGGCTCAGGTATTATAACGCCGCCATTGACTAAAGACGGTGTGCTTTATGTCATAACACGAGACGGTAATCTGTACGCCTATACAACTGATAATAATGAATAATTCATCTAAATAGTGAATGTGGTCAACTTTGTATATACGCTATACTGGCCGCATTCATTAATATTGCTTATAATTCCCACATAATTACATTTAGAAGCTTATCCTGCTGATTGCGGGTTGAAAGACTTTGAATATTTTAGATTTTCGATTCTACTATTCACGATATAAAACTAAACAAAGGGATGAATATGAGTACTAAGCGCATAGGTATTTTTGAAATATCGTTATGGATTCTAGCTGTTTTATTAATACTAGTTACGATTACGCCTTTCGCATTAGGTTTCAAAGTTAAATCTGATTATGCTCGACTAATTGATGAGTTTTCACAGGTATATCAGGTTGATTTACAGATTGTGAATTACCAACAGGGCTATTTTGGTTCAGATGCAGTACTTGAAATCGTATTACCTGAATTTCAACAGTCGATTACTCTTAAAGAACGTATTGTTCATGGCCCACTATATTTAGGTCTGATTAATCAGGGGCGTTCACCGTTAGTAGCGGCAGTGGTTACCGGGCAGATTGAAGCATCTGTTGATGCATCTGAAGACCTTAAACAATTCTTGTCAGGAGAGAATTCACTCGTTTATCAAAATATCATTGATTTCAAGGGTGATGTTGATAGTCAGGCATATTTTCCGAATCTTAATCAGGTCATAAATAATGAATCAGGAACTACTCGTGTAAAAACAACAGGTCTTATTCTTAATCAACAGTATGTTTCCAGCTCACGAATGATTAAAGGAGAAGCTCAACTGCCAGAGTTTTCATTACAATCAGACCTTTCAACAGTGACTATTGAAAATATCAATATCAGCTATTCGCTTTCTATTGGAAGTAACCAGTTAATGATAGGTGACTCAGTTGCCTCTATTGGGCTTATTGATGTGATTTCTGCAGATAGTCAATTTGCTATGAAAAGTCTAACTGTACGCTCGGTGGCTTCTGAAAATACGGAACTTATTAATTCGGGCGTCCAGATCAGCTTACGTGAATTACTTGCATCCAATCAAAAATTTGGTCCCATATCATTGAATATCAGTGTTAACGGTTTAAATGCATCGAGTTTGCAAGAAATTCAGACGTTACAAAATGATGCGAGTTCGAAATTGAGTCAGGGTTTGCCACAGGAACAGGTAAATGCAATGATGATGGGACAACTCATGACATTGATTCCAGATTTGATCAAGCAGGCAGAAGTGAAGGTTAATCCTCTCAGCATTAATAGTGAACTTGGTAAGCTTGAATCAGATTTGGATTTCAGGCTAGAAGGGATCGATGCTAATACGCCTGCCGATCCGATGTTTTTATTTGGTTCGATGATATTGAGTTTAAATTTCTCAATTGATGATGCGCTATTAAAGCAGTTTGTTAGTTGGCAATTACAGAATCAACATCAGCAGCTGGTTGATTTGCAAGCAGTATCAGAGCCACTGACTCAACAGCAGCTGGATAAGCAGGTAAAAGAGAACATACAGGCTATGCTTGATGAAAACTGGTTGATACTCGAAGAAGGGGTTTTTGTTAGCAAAATCCGTATGCAGCAAGGTGAACTGTTAATAAATGACACAGCAACTGACCCAATTCAAAAAATAATGTCTTCTATGGGCGCCTCAGCAGCAATTCAATAGCTGCAATGTCTCGCCGGTGAGCGAAATATGAGTTAAAATTCACTTTTAAAGGGGCCTATGTGCCCCTTTAGTTATTATCCCATTCTTAATCTGGATACACTCTATGTTACCTGTGATTGCTCTGGTTGGCCGACCCAATGTGGGAAAGTCCACTCTGTTCAATGTTCTAACCAAGAGCCGTGATGCGCTGGTTTCTGATTTTCCTGGACTGACTAGAGACCGTAAATACGGTCACGCAAATTATAACGACAATACCTATATCCTGATTGATACGGGTGGTTTGAGCGGTGAGTCTGAAGAGCTTGATGAAAAAATGGCAAAGCAGACCTTGCTAGCCATAGACGAAGCCAATCTTATACTTTTTATGGTAGATGCCAGAGCGGGTCTGAGTAGTGGGGACGAAGCGATCGCCCGTCAATTGCGTAAACTGGGTAAAACCATTTACCTGGTCATCAATAAAACCGATGGTTTGGATCCGCAACAGGCAGAAATTGAATTTTCACCACTAGGGCTTGCTGATGTTTGTACCATTGCTGCTTCTCATAAGCGTGGCGTTAATCAGTTAATTGATGACCTGTTAAGTGACTGGCCTGAGTGGGCTAGGGATGATAGTGATCAGCAGAAGGGTATTAAAGTTGCGGTTGTGGGTAAGCCTAATGTTGGCAAGTCTACGCTAATTAATCGGATTCTTGGTGAGGATCGGGTTGTCGCCATGGATATGCCAGGTACCACACGAGATAGTATTTACATACCCTTTGAACACAATGGTAAGCAATATACCCTGATTGACACAGCGGGAGTCAGGCGCCAGCGGAAAGTTAAAGAAAAAATAGAAAAATTTAGTGTTATCAAGACGCTACAATCAATAGACGAATCAAATGTAACCATTATTATGGTCGATGCCAGAGAGGGTATCAGTGATCAGGATCTGCATTTACTGGGCTATGCTATCGACTCAGGTAGAGCCTTACTTATATGCATTAATAAATGGGATGGCATGGATGATTACCAGAAAGATCAGGTAAAGGAAGATATTCAGCGCCGATTAAGCTTCGTACAATTTGCTGAAATTTTCTTTATATCAGCGCTTCATGGCTCAGGTGTCGGTGTGCTTTATAAGGCCATTAATAAAGCTTACGCCTCGGCCACGCGTAATCTTTCTACTTCAGAGTTAACGCGTATTCTGGATAATGCTACTCAGGCTCATCAACCACCAACGGTTCGTGGTCGTCGAATAAAGCTAAGATTTGCACATCAGGGCGGGATGAATCCGCCAATCATCGTTATTCATGGAAATCAGACTGACCTGGTACCTAAGTCATATACGCGCTACTTAATGAATCACTTTATTGATGCGCTGGGTCTACAGGGAACACCGATGAGGGTTGAATTTAAGACCGGCTCAAATCCTTATGCTGAGAAAAAGGCCAAACAAGTCAAGAAAACCAAGGGCAAGCAGCCATTTAAGAAGCCACCGAAAAAGAAAATTAAACAAAAATCTCGTGAGCATTCTCGTCATAAGTACTAAATTTAGCCCTTGCTAATATATACATATCCTATATAAATCAATAACATACGTGGCTGTTCTTTTTTGGAACTTTAATAAATCGTTTTGCCCATTGATTTTTTTAAATAAAGATTAATTAATACTTATTTGACGTAGCGTACAGAATTATCTATATTGAGATTAATTCTAATAATTTCATAAGTATACAATCTCTTTTTAAGTAGTTAATTAAAATTTAAATATAACAATAACGAGGCTATGCGATGAAAAAAGCAGTAGTATCAGCTGCTGTAGCAGCAGCGTTTGCTTTTACCACACCAGTAAATGCAGTAGAGTTTGATGGTTTCTTAACAGCGGGGTTTGCTACACATGATTTTGAGGATTCTACCTACCTAGATACCATTACTGATGATGTTCGATTTGATAACGATTCCAAGTTTGGGCTTCAAATAACCGCTGGTGTTGCTAGTAATATGCAGGCAGTCGCTCAGGTGTTAGCAGCAGGTTCTGATGAAAACTTTGATCTCGATGTAGAATGGGCTTATCTTGACTGGACACTCTCTGAATCATTCAGTGTTCGAGGTGGTAAAGTCAAAGAACCAGTGTTTCTGATTTCTGATTACATTGAAGTGGGTTATGCCTATCCATGGATACGTCCACCTCAGGAAGTTTATAGAAACAACCCTATCAATACCATTAATGGTATGGAGTTCCTGGTGCAGACCGAAGTAGGTGGTATGGGGCTGACATTACAGCCTTATATTGGAACTAACACTGAAGATGTTCCTGGTTTTCCAGGTGTCGTATTTGATGCGTCCAACTTCTTTGGTGCAGCTTTACAGCTCTCTTCACGTAATTTCACCTTACAGGTCAGTTTCCTTGATACAGATGTTACAGTTTCAGGCGATCTAGGCTTTGGACCAACAACAAGTACCGGAACAGCAAGCTTAACGAGTGCTGGTTTCTCAATGGATGTTAGTAGTGTGGTTATGTATGCTGAATATGTAACTCGTGATATTGAGGCTGATACGGGTATTGCTGCAATGGATACCTTATTCCCAGACCAGGATGCATACTATGTAACACTAGGCTATCGAATGGGGAAATATCTTCCACATATCACATTTGCTAACTCCGAAGCTGATCCAGTCGCTGGAGGAAGCCCTGGAGCATCACAGGACTCTATCACCCTCGGTATGCGCTATGAAATTAATGACAGTGCTGCATTCAAGTTCGAATTCCAGACTATTGAACCAGATGCAACCAATGCTGGAAGTACGGGGCATTTCGGCGTGTTGGGTGATCCAGAGTATACCTCTGGTGATAGCGCCACTATGATCAGTGCTGCAGTTGATGTTATTTTCTAAACTTTTGAAGCATTTAATGTTCAAAGAGTCTAGACAGCAGTGCATCGCAACTTTTGCGATGCACTGTTTTGCGGTTGAAATATGAATGGATTGCGGGTGGTGACATGAGACCTTATGTAGTTTCCTTGTTTTTAAGTTTGTTTCTAGTATCAGTGCAAAACCTTCAGGCCTCACCTTTTATTCTGTTATCAGATGTATCGGCTGGGCTTTTCCGCTTTCAGATTAAGTTAGCAGAACAAGGTAATTCGGAAGCTCAATATAAAGTTGGTGAAATGTATGAATTGGGAAAAGGTGTCGCAAAAAATATAAACTCTGCCCAGAGCTGGTATGAAAAATCTGCAACACAGGGTCATAAGAAAGCAGAATACAAATTACTTTACCTGGATATACAGAAGAAGGGAATAAACGAAGCAAGTCGAAATAAGTTAAATTTATTGCGTCAGGAAGCAGCATCAGGCAGTGCTGAAGCACAATATTTTCTTGGTAAAATGTATGCGACAGGTACAGGTGTTCCTAAAAGCCTGGATAATGCATTAACCTGGTTAAATAAAGCTACTTTTAACGGTATTCCTGAGGCAGAGCATGAAGCGATTGCTATTGAAGAAGAACTGATTCGTCAACGAGATATTGAGGCTCGTAAAAAAGAAGCTGCTATGAAAGCAGCGATGAAGAAAGAACAGGCTGAAAAGAAAAAACAGGAAGAGAATCTAGCAAAGCAAAAACAACTCGAAGATAAAAACAGACGTGAGGAGGAAGCTGAACGAATCAAGAAATTGAAGTCAGCTGAAGCGCGCCGTTTACAGAGAGAGCGTGAGCGTCTTAATAAAGAAAAAGCTGTTATAGCTGCAGAAAAAGCACGTTTAGAAAAGCTCAAGCAAGAACGAGCTCAGGCAGCTAAATCAGCAGAAAATGACGTGTCAACCACTAATTCAGAATCTGATCCTAAAACATTTGAAGCTGATCCATGTAAAGGAAAATCTGCTAGATTCCTTTCAACTTGTCGTTAATATACCATTGTTATATCCCAGGATATCGTGCATGAATATTCTGGGATTCATATATACAATATACAAAATATTTTCCAGATAAATAATGTACTGTGAGATAATAGGCGTTTTTATAGAAAACGTCCTTATATGCCTGCTCGAAAAAAGCCTAAAACAAAGCCACCCGGAAATAAAACTGGAAAGAAACCAGTAAAATCATCAGGCAAAGTCACGTCGAAAGTAAAACTCAAAAGCGCTGCTAGATATAAAAATCTTCAAATCATAGTAGTTTCCAGTTTACTTTTATTCCTTACTTTTTTTGCTTTATATCTTTTGCATTTAGATCGCCAAATAGTTGAGAAAATGTCAGGGCGTATCTGGTCATTACCATCTTATATTTATGCCCGTCCATTGGAGATTTACCCGGGTAAGTCTATTACATATAAAGATATTGTCTCTGAGCTTAAAGCATTGGGTTACAGTAAAACAGAAGACTATCCTCAACAGTCTGGTCAATTCCGGGAGGTTGGCATTAACCAACTTGAGCTGATGAGTAAACCGTTTAATTTCTGGGATGGTTTACAGGAATCCAGATCAATCAGTATATCGATTAATAACAGTAAAGTTTCAAGCATAAAGCCTCTATATTCTGAAAAAACATTGAGTCTATTCAGATTTGAGCCACAAAAAATTGCAGGTATTTACCCTCAACAAAAAGAAGATCGGCAAATTATCAAATTGAGTCAGGTGCCTGATGATCTGGTACTTTCACTTTTATCAGTAGAAGATCGTAGGTTTTACCAGCACAGCGGTATAGATTTTCGGTCTATTGCCAGGGCTGTGGTCGCAAATACATTAGCGGGTAAAACGGTACAAGGTGGTAGTACACTAACACAGCAGCTTGTAAAAAATATGTTTCTTACACCTGAACGAACTTTGTTGAGAAAAATTAATGAAGCATTAATGTCTATTATCCTGGAATTTCGCTATGATAAATCTAATATTTTAGAAGCCTACTTAAATGAGGTTTACTTAGGTCAAAGTGGAAGTCGGCAGATTCATGGTTTTGAATTAGCTAGTCAGTTTTACTTCGCAAGGTCTTTAACGTCACTAAGTCGTGATCAAATGGCTTTACTGGTTGGCATTGTTAAAGGCCCTTCATGGTATGAGCCGAGAAGGCATCCACAGCGTGCTCTGGCACGCCGTAATCAGGTGCTGGAAATAATGTATCAGCAGGGCGCTTTGAGTCTAAATCAGTTTCAAAAATACAAAGCAAAGCCACTTGGTTTATCTAAAAAGCCTTCTACTTCAGGTAATCGTTATCCTGCGCTAGTAGATCTTGTTAAGCGTCAACTTAAACAGGACTACAATGAAAATGACTTAAAGACTTCAGGGCTCAGGATATTTACCAGTATTGATCCATTAAAACAGGATGCAGCTGAAAAGTCGGTCGAAAAGATTCTACCCGGGCTTGAGCGTAATGCTGACGTTGATAAACCTTTGCAGGTATCGTTGATTATTGCATCAAGTCAGCAAGGTGAAATTGAAGCAATGGTATCAGACCGAAATCCGCGCTTTCCAGGTTTTAATCGATCTTTAGATGCATCACGTCAAATTGGCTCTCTTATTAAGCCGGCTGTTTATCTGAGTGCATTAAAAAACGCAGAGCAATTTAACTTACTTACACCCTTAGATGATTCTGCCATACATATAAAAAATGAAACGCAACAGATCTGGTCTCCACAAAATTACGATCAACAATTTAAGGGAAAAATGAGCCTTTATTCGGCATTACGTGATTCTCGTAATATTCCTGCGGTACGACTTGGTTTAAACGTAGGGCTTGCTAATATCGCAGAAACCATTCAGCAACTGGGTATAAAACGAGATATTCCGGCTTATCCCTCAGTGACGCTTGGTGCTTTCAATCTTACGCCTCTGGAAGTGGCTAATATGTATCAGACATTTGCCGCAAACGGCTTTCATACGCCTTTGAAGGTTATCCGTGAGGTTTTAAGGTCTGATGGAAAGCCTTTAAAGCGTTACCCGCTAGAAACGCAGCAGTCGGTCGATGAAAAAGCCATATTTCTCATAAATTGGGTGCTTAATCAAGTAACCCATCAGGGTACGGCTCGCTACCTGAATAATCAGTTTGATATTCAACTTGCGGGTAAAACAGGTACCACCGATGATCTACGGGATAGCTGGTTTGCTGGCTTTTCAGATAACCAACTGGTCGTTACCTGGATTGGCCGTGATGATAATACCAGTACCGGTCTTACCGGCTCAACAGGCGCATTGCGTTTGTGGAGTCATGTAATGCAGCAGTTACCGAATCAGGGCCTTTCACTTAATCCGCCGGTAGGTGTCGAGATGCACTGGATTGATGAACAATCTGGTGGATTATATGAACAATCCTGTCGTGGTGCGGTAGAATTACCGTTTATTTCTGGCTCAGCACCTATAGAGAAGGTTGAATGCAAAAGCGGTTTCTTCTATCAACTCAAACGTTTGTTCAATTAAGTGTAATTTTGGCAATTATCTATGTTGCGCTATTGGGTTCAGCTTGTAGTGTGGCTCATGTCGAAAAATCTCAGTGGAGTGCAAGCTCTTTACCTGTGGCAGATAGTGCCAGTATGCCAGAGGTCATCAGGCAGTTGGTATCAAAGGCCGATAGCCAGTTTTACTCAGATCAGTTACAAAGCGCGCAAGCTACACTGGAACGTGCTTTACGTATTAACCCTCGTCAACCGGAAATCTGGTCTCGTATGGCGAATATTTATCAAATACAGGGGCAGGCTGCTAAGGCGACAGAGTATGCCAGGAGATCGAATCACTATATTCGCGATAATGAACTGCTCAGGCAATTTAACGACAATATCATTTCATCATTACCGACAGGGCAATAAATGGGTACTGCAGCAGATCTGCTAAGTGAGCAGGGTGTTTTTTCACAAACATTAAAAGGTTTTACGCCTCGCTTAGGTCAAATGGCTCTGGCAGATGCAATTGAAAAGGTTATTAAAGATAAATCTATACTTATTGCAGAAGCAGGTACTGGCATTGGTAAGACCTTTGCCTATCTGGTGCCTGCCATAACCGCCAATCGAAAGGTTATTATTTCAACCGGAACTCGGCATTTACAGGACCAGTTATTTCACAGTGATATACCTGTCGTTAAAAAAGCACTTGATCTGGAGTTGCCCTGTTCATTGCTTAAGGGGCGCGCGAATTACCTGTGCCTGTACCGTATGGGAATTGCTAATGAACTGGGTTATCTGACTCGAGAAAGTCAAAACAATCTATCACAAATTAGAGCCTGGTCAGCCGCTACGCAGAGTGGTGATATTGCCGAGATGTCTGAAATATCTGAAGATGACAGGGTCTGGCCTCTGGTCACATCAACAACGGATAACTGTTTAGGCAGTGAGTGTCCCGAATGGTCAAACTGTTATGTAGTAAAAGCACGCAGAGATGCACAGGAAGCGGATATTGTAGTAGTGAATCACCATTTATTGCTTGCGGATATGGCCATAAAGGAAGAAGGTTTTGGTGAATTACTACCCTCGGCGGATACTTTCATAATAGATGAAGCACATCAGCTACCGGAAGTCGCTTCCCGGTTCTTTGGACGTGGCTTCAGCAGTCGCCAGATCAATAACCTGATCAATGACAGTATTGCTGAACAGGTTAAAGATGCACCTGATATGCATACTATAAGAGAAACCTGTGATGAGCTAAAAACCTGTATTTCACAGTTTCGTCTGTCTATGGGTACAGATAATCAACGAGATGCCTGGCATAAAATTATGCACAAGCCAGCTATTCAGAAAGCCCGAGAGAAATTACTGATCGCGCTTACCGAGCTAATGGAGTTATTACATATAGCGGCAGAACGAGGCAAAGGTCTTGAGCAGTGTTATGCCAGAAGCTTACAGTTATATCAGGGTTTCAAAAATTATGCAGACCAGGGTAAGGATTCAGAGCCGGCGATTCACTGGTATGAAACCTTTACCAAAGGCTTTATTTTGCATGAAACCCCATTAGATGTAGCGCAGCTATTCAGACAACATCGAGCAGGTCTTGCAGGTAGCTGGATTTTTACTTCTGCAACACTGGAAGTCGGTCATGATTTTGAACATTTTGCCAAAGGTCTGGGATTAGATGAATACCAGACCGGTAGCTGGAATAGTCCCTTTGACTACCCACAGCAATCATTACTGTATTTACCGGATAATCTGCCGGAGCCTTCCAGTTTCGATTACACACGTAAACTGATTGAAGCAGCAATTCCTGTACTGGAAGCGAGTCAGGGCAGAGCATTCCTGTTGTTTACCAGTTATCGCGCACTTAACGAAGCAATCAGACTGTTATCTCCCCGTATAAAATACCCGATTCTGCTACAGGGCAGTCTGCCAAAACATCAGCTGTTACAGAAATTTCGTGAACTCGGTAATGCGGTTCTGTTGGGAACGGGTAGTTTCTGGGAAGGGGTAGATGTTCGTGGAGAAGCGCTGTCCTGTGTAATAATTGATAAACTACCGTTTGCATCACCGGGCGATCCGGTAATGCAGGCAAGGCTCGACGGAATCCGTAAGCTGGGTGGTAATCCATTTATGGATTACCAGCTTCCACAGGCGGTTATTACTCTCAAGCAGGGAGCGGGTCGTTTAATACGTGACATGAAGGACTATGGTGTTCTGATGATTGGTGACAATCGCCTGAAGACCAAACGTTACGGAAAAACTTTCCTTGAGAGTCTGCCGGATATGCCCCAAAGTAGCCGCCTGAGCGATGTTCAGGCTTTTTATAAATCCTGGCGTTAACCTGAAATGAAAATATTATCTCTGGATACTGCAACCGAAGCCTGTTCTGCTGCTCTTTATATTGATGGAGAGATTACCCAGCAATATCAACTGGCACCCCGTGAACATACTCAACTCATTCTAAAGATGGCTGAGAGGCTGTTATCTGAGGCTGATCTAAAAATTAACCAACTAGATTGTCTGGCATTTGGCAGAGGACCGGGCTCATTTACCGGCGTCAGGATAGCCACCGGGGTTATACAGGGGCTGGCATTTGCTGCGGATTTACCGGTAGTGCCAGTATCAACACTCGCAGCCCTGGCTCAGTATCGGCTTGACCAGGATACTGAGCAGCATGTGCTAGCGGCGATTGACGCCAGAATGGGGGGTATCTACTGGGGCTGCTATCAGGCCAGTAATAATGGCCTGGTGTCATTAAGTGGAGAAGAGCAGGTATCACCTCCTGAGCTACTGGCTACATCATCAGAAGCAGACTGGTGTATCACGGGATCTGCCTGGTCAAGTTATCAGGAACAGTTGCAGCAGAATTCAAATTTGCATATTAATCGTCACTATGCCGATGATTATCCACGAGCGGCGAGTATGTTACGACTGGCAGAGCAGGCGTATAAGCTGGGCGAGGCCTTGCCTGCACATCAGGCACAACCGGTGTACCTAAGAAACGATGTGGCAAAAAAGGCGGCGAACCAGGCTAAATAGATGCATAGAAGCGAAACCGGATATAAGGTAATATAGCGCGCTTTGACACACCTTAACCAGTAAAGATTCATGTTGGAAATAAACCCGATACAAAACAAGATTACAGAACTTGAAGAACGTCGTGATGCCCTTAGGGGGTATCTTTGACTATGATGTCAGGAAAGAAGAGTTAGACGAAGTTAGTCGAGAACTTGAGCAACCGGATGTCTGGAATGACCAGGAACGGGCGCAGAAACTGGGTCAGGATCGTGCGCGATTAGAAGCCATTGTACTAACCATTGAAAATCTCAATACAGGTTTATCTGATGCGACAGAACTGCTGGAAATGGCGGTTGAAGAAGACGATGAAGAAAGTGTAAATTCGGTGGTTGCTGATCTTGAAGTCATGGAAAAATCTATAGAAGATCTGGAATTTCGCCGTATGTTTTCTGGTGAAATGGATCAATCTAATGCGTTTCTGGACATACAGTCAGGTTCAGGCGGTACAGAAGCTCAGGACTGGGCTGAAATGATCCTACGCATGTATCTGCGCTGGGGTGAAGCTCATGGTTTTAAAACTGAACTGATCGAAGCCTCAGCAGGTGAAGTGGCAGGCATTAAAAGTGCTACCATTCGATTTGAAGGTGAATATGCCTATGGCTGGTTAAGAACAGAAACCGGTGTACATCGACTGGTTCGAAAATCACCTTTTGACTCCGGAAATCGCCGACACACATCCTTCGCCTCAGTGTTTGTATCACCCGAGGTTAATGATGATATTGATATTGACATTAACCCGGCAGATCTACGTATCGATGTGTATCGTGCATCGGGTGCGGGTGGTCAGCATGTTAATAAAACAGAGTCTGCTGTCAGGATCACGCATAATCCCACTGGCGTCGTTGTACAATGTCAGAACGACCGCTCTCAGCATAAAAACAAGGACAGTGCGATGAAGCAGCTAAAAGCGAAACTGTATGAGCTTGAATTGCAAAATCGAAAAGGCGATCAACAGGCAATTGAAGACAATAAATCTGATATTGGCTGGGGTAGCCAAATACGCTCCTATGTTCTGGACTCATCACGCATAAAGGATTTGCGTACCAATGTTGAAACCGGCAATACACAGGCAGTGCTGGATGGTGGTCTTGATATGTTTATCGAAGCTAGCCTTAAAAGTGGTCTATAAAACGACTTAAGCCAATTTACTTAATACGACTTAAAGAATACATACGTAATGACTGAAGAAAATAACACGCCAGACAATAACGACCAGCTTGATGAAAATAAATTGATAGCTCAGCGTCGTGAAAAACTTACGTCACTAAGAGAGCAGGGTAATGCTTTCCCAAATGATTTCCGTCGCGATACGCTGGCAGCAGAATGTCATCAGCAATACGGTGATAAAACAGCGGAAGAGCTTCTGGAACTGGATATAAAAGTCAGTGTTGCCGGTCGTATGATGGCAAAACGTATTATGGGTAAAGCTAGTTTTACTCAGATACAGGATATGTCGGGTTATTTACAGTTATTTCTACAGCGTGATGCGTTGCCTGAAGGTGTCTATAACGACGGATTTAAAAAATGGGATATTGGCGACATTATTGGTGCTGAAGGAACACTATTCAAAACTAAAACAGGTGAACTGTCGGTCAAGGTATCGAATGTTCGCTTGTTAACCAAATCACTGCGTCCTTTGCCAGAAAAATTTCATGGGCTATCTGATCAGGAAACACGTTATCGTCAACGTTATGTTGACCTTGTAATGAATAAGGAAGTGCGTGAAACGTTTGTTCTGCGCTCCAAAATTATTTCATACATCCGACGATTCTTTGAAGAACGTGGCTTTATGGATGTTGAAACGCCGATGCTTCAAACTTTACCTGGTGGTGCAACAGCGCGTCCTTTTGAAACCCACCATAATGCACTCGATATGCCGATGTTTATGCGTATTGCGCCAGAGCTTTATTTAAAGCGACTGGTCGTCGGAGGTTTTGAAAAAGTTTTTGAGATCAATCGTAACTT
>JBFHVQ010000051.1:0-23371 GCA_041589455.1 Gammaproteobacteria bacterium
GCCGCTTCTTCTGGAAGCGGCTTTTTCAAAAATATGGTGGCAACACCGGGATTCGAACCTGGGACCCCATCATTATGAGTGATGTGCTCTAACCAACTGAGCTATGTTGCCATGCGCAGGATACTGCGATGAGGGCGCGAATTTTGCTGGTTTTTGCTACTTTTGTCAAGGTTAACAAGTGCTTAAATAGCTAATTTCGCGGCTTTTCCCGACGGAAGCCTGAGCCTCGCCAGATGTAGAGTTATACATTAAACCTGAAATGCATCACATCACCATCTTTAACGATGTATTCCTTACCTTCTACCCTGAGCTTACCGTGCTCCTTACAACCGCTCTCGCCGCCAAACTCCACGAAATCATCATAGGACATGGTTTCGGCCTTGATAAAGCCTTTTTCGAAGTCAGTATGGATGACGCCAGCAGCCTGTGGCGCAGTCGCACCAATGGCCACAGTCCAGGCTCTGACTTCTTTCTCACCGGCGGTGAAGTAAGTTTGCAGGCCTAACAAGTTATAACCTGCGCGGATCACACGATTCAGACCGGGTTCATCCTGCCCCATTTCTTCTAGGAAATCCTGCTTTTCTTCATCGTCCAGCTCTACCAGCTCGGCTTCGATGGCGGCACATACCGCTACCACGACCGCATCTTCTTTTTCTGCGACTTCTTTGACGCTATCCAGATAGGGATTATTTTCAAAACCATCTTCATTCACATTGGCGATGTACATGGTAGGTTTGATGGTGAGCAGGAACAGGTCACGAATTTGCAGTTTCTGGTCATCACTTAATTCCAATGTGCGTACCATATTACCTTCATCAAGGTGTGCTTTGACTTTTTCCAGTACGACCATTTTGGCTTTGGCATCTTTATCGCCGGATTTAGCCACCTTGGCTGTTTTGGTCATGGACTTTTCCACCGACTCCATATCTGCCAGCGCAAGCTCAGTATTAATGACTTCAATATCACTTAATGGGTCAACCTTGCCGGCGACATGGACGATATCGTCGTTTTCGAAGCAACGCACCACCTGGGCAATGGCGTCGGTTTCACGGATATTGGCGAGAAACTGATTACCCAGACCTTCACCTTTTGAAGCACCGGCAACCAGGCCAGCGATATCTACGAATTCCATGGTAGTCGGGATGGTTTTCTGTGGATTAACGATTTCTGCCAGCTTGTCGAGACGTGGGTCTGGCATAGGCACCATACCGACATTGGGCTCGATGGTACAGAACGGATAGTTTTCCGCCTGGATCTCTGCCCTTGTGAGCGCATTAAACAGCGTTGACTTGCCGACGTTAGGTAAACCCACGATGCCGCATTTAAAACCCATGATTCTGTCCTATCTAGTGCGGCCTTTTCTGCATTACGCCCAGGCCTTGAATTTATTTGCTGTGTAAACGATGCACGGCTTTTTCCCAGCTGCCTTCCGCCAGTAGCGGTAACACCCGCAATGCATCATCAATGGAATTATCGATGCTGATCTGCTCATCTTTTGAGGCGCGATGCAGCACATAGTCTGACACCTGATCCCGGTGCCCCGGATGACCGATGCCAATGCGCAGCCGGTGAAAGTCTTTTCCCTGATGCGCAATAATATCTCTCAGGCCATTATGTCCGCCATGACCACCCGCGGATTTCAAGCGTGCCGTACCCGGCTCGAGATCGAGCTCGTCGTGTGCCACCAGAATATGTTCAACGGGAATTTTATAGAAGGACGCCAGTTTATTCACGGCCTGTCCACTGCGGTTCATAAAGGTATCGGGTTTGATTAGCCAGACATCCCGGCCTTCTAACACCACCTTACAAACCTCACCTGAAAATTTGCTTTCAGGACGAAAATGCGCGCCCTTTAGGCGCGCAATTTCTTCAACGAACCAGAAGCCGGCATTATGTCGAGTTTGCTCATATTTAGAGCCCGGATTACCTAAACCTACTATCAGGTCGATGTTAACCGTTTTGCCCGACATGGCTTGCCTCTTTAAAGCTGCAATTACTCTGCAGATTCTTCGCCAGCTTCTTCTGCTGCAGCGCCACCCTTAGGTGCGTGAATAGCAGCAATGGCTGTATCATGACCTTCGCCATGTTTCAGCGCCATCAGTTCAACACCTTTTGGCAACTTCATTTCAGTCAGGTGGATGGATTCACCAGAGTTCAGGCCAGACACGTCAACTTCGATGAATTCTGGAATATCTTTAGGCAGACATTCAACTTCAACTTCCATCGCAACGTGACTGATAATACCACCCGCTTTAATGCCAGGAGACACATCTTCGCCAATAAAGTGTAATGGAACGTGGATGTGCATCTTCGTTTTAGGATCTACACGCTGGAAGTCGATGTGCATAACGTCAACTTTGTATGGGTGATGCTGCATATCACGCACAATCACTTTTTCCGCTTTACCATCAACTTTCAGGCTTACAATCGAAGAGTAGAATAATTCATTGTCAACGTGTGGACGAATCTCACGCTGATCGATTGTTAAGTTTACTGGATCAGAACCTGCACCGTATAAAATAGCAGGCATCTTCTCTTGATGACGCAGGCGGCGGCTCGCACCTTTCCCCAAGTCTGTACGCGCTTCCGCGTTAATTTCTATAGCCATGTTTAGCTCCAAATGTGTATTGCCCAGCCCACGCGACCATAGACAGGGCGAAAAAAGAGCGCGAATTATACATGAAAACTACAGGATACGGAATAGCTGAAACGCAGTTCCTTCAGGGCCTTATTGTTGTTGTGACTGGGTTTATGAGCTTAAGGGAAATTGAGGTTTTAAAAGAAAACGCGAACAACGCAAAAAACGTAATGGACGCAATGAATGTGTGTTCATCGTGATGGATGAGGAAAGCGCCAGATGCGAGCATGAAGTATCAGTAGCCAATTGCACTATTGATTTGAATGCATAGCCAAATTCGGCACTAAAATACCTTCGCTTAAAATACCGCGTGTTTCGCGTTCATTTGCCTTGTTCGCATTTTCTTTTTAAAACAGGATAACAACCTAATCCATATACATCGAGCTAACCGATTCGTCGTGATAAATACGGCGAATGGTTTCTGCCAGCATGGTAGCGACTGAAAGCTGGCGAATTTTATCGCAGGCTCTGGCTGCCTCTGTCAGTGGAATTGTGTCGGTAACGACCAGCTCATCCAGCTGTGAAGCGGAGATATTATCAATCGCAGGACCTGACAGTACCGGGTGTGTACAGTACGCGGCAACACTCACCGCACCGTGGTCTTTCAATGCAGCTGCTGCATTACAAAGTGTACCGGCGGTATCGACCAGATCATCCACTAGCACGCAGTTTTTGCCTTCCACATCGCCGATAATATTCATTACCTGCGCCACATTCGCTTTGGGGCGACGCTTGTCGATAATCGCCAGATCTGCATCGCCGAGGCGCTTGGCCAGTGCGCGCGCGCGAACCACACCACCGACATCCGGTGAAACTACCAGCAGTTCCGGATGACGTTGACGCCATACATCACCCAGCAGGATTGGTGAGGCATAAACATTATCGACAGGAATATTAAAGAAGCCCTGGATCTGGTCAGCATGCAGGTCAACCGTCAGTATACGATCAACACCCACTGCTTCGATCATATTCGCTACCACTTTCGCGGTAATCGGCACACGGCTGGAACGAGGACGCCTGTCCTGACGAGAGTAACCAAAATACGGGACAACCGCTGTGACTCTCTCGGCTGAAGCTCTACGTAACGCATCAACCATCACCAGCAATTCCATAATATAGTCATTAGTGGGCTTACAGGTGGGCTGAATGATAAAGACTTCGCGACCACGCACAGTTTCTTCAATTTCAACGCTGATTTCACCATCGCTGAAGGTTTGTACAGTGGCTTTGCCAAGGGACAGATGTAGATGCTCTGCAATACGACGGGCTAGTTCGGGATTGGCATTTCCCGTAAAGATCATCAACTCGGAGTTGGTTTCGTTCACAATATATTCGCTACAGGGTTAGCAACAAAAATGTCTGACAGGCAGACCTTATCAAATCCGGGTTGTATAAGATAGATGCCGAGGATGAATTCACAACACCATCTTCAATATTGGCTGGACCGGGGGATGATTCCGGACTCCTGCCTTCCACCATCAGGTGAGCAATAAAAGTACTGCTGCTCAAAATTGCACCAGGCAATTTTGCCGAACCTCCTCGGTTCGAACCCTCTTGGAGGAGACTGTAAAGCTGTTTAGTAAAGCCTTGGTATCTGAACTTTCTTTACAGTTTGGTATATGGCTGGGCCGGGAGGATTCGAACCTCCGCATGACGGGATCAAAACCCGTTGCCTTACCGCTTGGCGACGGCCCAACTACTCGGTTTACCTCACAACCATCTCATACTTAATGGCTGCGGGTTTTGACCCCGTCAAAAAAGCGGACGGGATCGATTTTCTATTTACTGGCCATTGCCTTACCACCTGGCGACGGCCCAACTACTCGGTTTACCTCACATCCATCTCATGCTTGATGGCTGCGGGTTTTGATTCATACAGTTATCTGCAACTGAATCAGAATTCTCTTATGCGAATTTTACATTACTCGCTTTTAACTTCAATCACTCTTCTGCAGTTTCTAACCTGATTTTTTCTAGCATAGTCTGCAGTGGTGACTGATTCAAACCCTTGGCTATAAATGCCGAACAATTGTCTGGCAATAACTGCATTGCCTGTTGCGCCTCTTGCTGCGATTCATAGCTCGCAAACACACAGGCTCCGGTTCCGGTTAACCTGGCTTTCGCGTTTTTTCTGAGCAGCTGAATAATCTCAGCAATTTCAGGATACTGGCGAGCAATTACAGGCTCAAACACATTTCCTAACTCATCAAAAACTGACGCTTCATTGGCAGTGCCGATTTGAAGGTCGCATATTCTGATGGCATCGCTGTCTCGTGTCAATTCTTTATCATTAAAAATTTCTGCCGTAGAGATATGAACCTCTGGTTTAACCACAAGGTAACAGGCTTCTGTCGGTTCTACGGCAGTTAGTTTTTCGCCGACGCCTTCTGCAAAAGCGGCATGGCCATGAATAAAAACCGACACATCTGCTCCCAATTGCAGGCCTATTTTTGACAAATCTTCAACACCTAGCCCGGTTTCCCAGAGGTGATTTAACACAACTAGTGTAGTTGCCGCATCGGAACTGCCGCCGCCAACACCACCACCCATAGGTAAAAGCTTCTGTAAATAAATATCTGCACCAAAACTACAATCTGTTGTTTGCTGCAATGCTTTTGCCGCTTTTACTACCAGATCATCTTCTGCTTTGACGCCCTCATGATCTGTCTTGCGTAAAATTTTTCCGTCATCACGGACTTCGAAACGCAACCGATCTGCGACATCCAGAAACTGAAATACTGTTTGCAGATTATGGTAACCGTCTTCTCGTTTACCGGTGATTTGTAAAAAAAGATTAAGTTTGGCCGGTGCTGGCCAGAATTTATATTTTGACATATGCCTTATAATTCCCAACGCCTGACAATCAATCGAACATCAACTTCCTGATTATCCAGTCGAGAGATGAATAGTTTTTTCGGTAACAGCTTCCCTTCTTGTTCGACATAGCTTCTTAACTCAATGCGCCAGCCATCCTGCTCAATTACATTTGGCAGGCCATTATCATGCCATTGGGTAATACTGTACTGGCTATTGTCAGCAGGTAACCCTCTGACCCAGTAGTAAAGCCCGCTTACCGGAAGCGGCCAACCCTGTAGCTGATATATCAACCGATCAACATCCTGATCAACGGCTTCTTCTCCTGCAGATGTCCTCAGTACAACGCCCTGTCTGTTGCCCTCTATCCATGTGGTGCCAACACCCAGGGGGGCCTGTATTTTTATCCGGTAATCGTGGATACCGTTCTGCTGCCAGTAAAAATCAGCCTGCCCCCCATTTTCCGCAGTTTGTACCGCAATACGGCCACTAATATGCCACTGTTGAATTCCAGCAAGCACTGCTTGCTGCTGCGGCCAGTCTATCGACTCCGCCATCTTATGTTGTATCACGGCTGGCCCGCATGCAGACAACAACACTAGCTGAAGCAGCCAGAATGTAACTTGAAAATATTTCATGAATGATTAACGTGAAAAGCTATTTACCGTGATAGGTTATTATTTGAATCGCTGAATTGTATCTCTGAGTACTGCCTGATTACCACCAAGCATTTGACCTTTTTCCCAGATATCCACTGCTTTCTGTATCTGACCGGTCACCCATAAAACCTCACCCAGGTGTGCAGCAATTTCAGCGTCCTTATGCACTTCAAAGGCTTTATTTAGCCACTTTAACGCATCTTCATACTGCCCCAGTCGATAATGTACCCACCCCAGACTGTCCAGTATTGCCGGGTCATCGGGCAACAACTCGGCAGCTTTGAGAATATATTCATGGGCCTCGCGATAGCGCTGGGTTCGATCAGCCAGGGTGTAGCCCAGTGCATTCAGGGCACTGGCATTTTCAGGCTCATGCATAATCACCATTTTCAGATCTGACTCTGTGACATCCAGCATATCCAGTTTTTCAGCTGTAAGGGCACGGGCATAGAGCAGGTCAGTGTTTTCAGGGTCATGTGCCAGTGCACTGTTATACAGGGTATAAGCCTCATGGTTACGACTCGCGCCTCGCAGAACTTCGCCTTTTGCCAGATATAACTTAATACGGCTGGACTCATCACCACTAAACTGACGATCCAGTTGCTCAAGTTTATAAAGCGCCTTTTCAATATCGCCGGAGCTAGCCACCAGACTGGCTGAACGTATTCTGGCATCAAACACATACTCACCGGTCAGCACCCGATCGAAATTTGCAATCGCCGGCATATCTTCACCCTGGCTTTGCTGTATACGTCCCAGATAGTAATGGGCCTGCTGGTTGTGATACCCCTTATCTAACAGCTCCTGCAGGTAATGCTTCGCCTGCATATACTCACTAATTTCGATAGATAACAGCCCCAGACTTAACAGGATATTTTCATCATCCGGCATATCCTTTTTCAGCACCAGAAAATGCTCAATCGCCTTTTCAAACTGCTTAAACTGCACCAGCATACGCGCAAACTGTAAGCGCAGGCGATTATCATCGGGACGCTTATCAACGACAACAGCAATCGCACCCACGGCTTCTTCACGACGCTCCAGCCCCGCCAGTATCTGTGCCTTAACCAAATAGGCATCCATCAGCTCACTATCTAGCTGGATCAGCCGATTCACATGATTAAGCGCACTTTCATACCGCTGAAGATTGGCCTCAAAGCGTGCCAGCAACAACATAAGAAAAGGGGAGTTCGGGTATTTCTGGTTTAAGGAACTAGCAATTTGTTGGGCAAACTCAGGGCTCGCCTCTCGACTCAGAATATGCGTTAGGGTAGCTACAACAGGCTCATTAACCAGGCCATCTTCCATTAGCAGGTTTTCGATCGCCGCCACTGCTGGCGCTAATTCGCGCAAATGCAAATACGCCATAATGCGAATACGATCAATCGAGTGACTTGCTGGATAACCGAGTTGCTGCCAACGCTCTGTTAGTTCAGCCGCTTCCCGATCTTCTCCAGCATATAGCGCAATATATGCGGCGCGACCCAGTATCTCTTCTGAAGGTTGTAATTCAGCCGCTTTTAGATAATAACTGACCGCACTTTGCAAATCGCCACCGACACCAGAAAACTCACCTGCCAACAAATTGAATAGCAGTCCGTCAGGTTCCTGGGCCGAGTCCGACTTTGCCTGTATACCTGCGATATCATCACCACGCACGACCTCTTCGTATCTTTCCGGCACACTGCTACAGGCAGTGATTCCGATCAGGATCACTAACATCAGAAAATTATGTGGCAGGACTAGCCGAACATATTGTTGCAGCCGTTCTATCAATGCACCGACCTCTTTTTTACGGCTAATAGACTTACTTAAATAATAACCCAAAATAATGATTTTACTGCCCGATTGTCACGAATGTTTGACAGCTCAGGCAACAAATCGTTCGTCCGGCCTTTAATTACAGCGGCTTAGCTTGTAATAAATGTCATGATGGCTCAAAATTGTGGGTTTTCATCAACTGGACTCATTAGAGTGGACAACGACGGTGGCCATGGCTCAGCCGTCTCTACAGCATGTCGATAATCACCCTTGGCTTAAACCATAAAACCGCACCTGTTGATATACGCGAACGGCTCGCGTTTTCACCTGACAGCCTTGCGCATGCAGTTCAGTCACTGAGTTCACTGGATCAGATTGGCGAAGCGGCGATTCTCTCGACCTGTAACCGCACAGAGCTCTACTGCACCACTCTGGCTCAGGAAGAGCTCACCCAGCAAGCGATCGACCAGGTCGTTAACTGGCTCAGTGACTTTCACGGGCTACAGCCGACGGACATACAACAACACCTCTATTCGCACCAGCATGAAGCCTCTATCCGTCATGCTCTGAGAGTCGCCTGCGGTCTGGATTCCCTGGTTCTGGGTGAACCACAGATTCTGGGCCAGATGAAGCAGGCCTATGCTCAGGCCAATGAACAGGGCACCATGGGTAGCCTGCTTGGAAAACTGTTCCAACATGCCTTCTCGGTAGCCAAACAGGTAAGAACCGATACCGAAATTGGTTCTAGTCCGGTATCCGTTGCCTTTGCCGCAGTGAGTCTGTCGAAACAGATTTTTGGTGAGCTGGACAAGCACACTGCGCTGATGATCGGTGCCGGTGAAACCATTGAGCTGGCGGCGCGCCATCTACATGGCAGTAACATAAAGAAAATGATTATTGCGAATCGCAGTGTAGACAAGGGACAGGCACTGGCAGAACAGTTTGGCGCTGATGCAATCGCTCTGCCGCAAATTCCTGAGTATCTTCATCAGGCCGATATTGTAATTTCCTCTACTGCCAGCCCACTGCCTATTCTGGGTAAGGGCGCCGTAGAAAAGGCACTAAAAACCCGTAAACACAAACCGATGTTTTTATGTGATATCGCCGTTCCTCGCGATGTAGAACCCGAAGTCAATGAGCTGGATGACGTCTTCCTTTACACCGTTGATGACTTGCAGGAAATCATTCAGGAGAATATCGAGTCACGCCAGGAAGCCGCTGAACAGGCGCGAGAAATTATCGAAAATCAGGTCGAAGATTTTCTGAAATGGGAGCGCGCCCTGGACTCAGTTGAAGTGATTCGGGATATTCGTGAATCTGCTGAAAGCATTTCCGCTGAAGTACTCGAAAAAGCCGCTGCACAACTTGCCCAGGGCAAGGCTCCGGAAGCAGTAATGGCATTTCTAACACGCACTCTGACCAATAAACTCTTACATCAGCCTAGTACCACCATACGCCAGTGTGGTGAAAGTGGCCGACATGACCTGCTCAACTTTGCTCGCCAGTTATTTATTGAAAGCGATCGCAACAAACGCAAATAAACCTGAATTAAAGACACTTACACATATGAAAGATTCAATTCGCCTAAAACTGGAAAACCTGAGCGAACGCTACGAAGAAGTAGGCCACCTGCTAAGCGACTCAGAAATCATTTCAGACCAGAATAAATTCCGTGAACTATCTATGGAGTATTCTCAGCTAGAACCGGTAACCAAAGCCTTTGACGCTTATCAGACCGCACAGGATGATGTGCTTGCTGCAGAGGAAATGCTTAAGGAAGACGATGCCGAAATGCGTGAAATGGCTGGCGAAGAGAAAAAAGACGCTGAACAACGCATTGAAAGTCTGGAGCTTGAACTGCAAAAGCTCCTGCTACCTAAAGACCCTCACGACAATAGCAATATCTACCTGGAAGTGCGCGCTGGCACCGGTGGTGATGAAGCCGCTATATTTGCCGGTGATCTGTTCCGTATGTATAGTCGCTACGCTGAAAATCAGCGCTGGCAGGTAGAAATCATGAGCGAAAATGCCGGCGAACATGGCGGCTATAAAGAAATCATTGCGCGAGTCGTTGGTCAGGGCGCTTACTCAAAACTGAAATTTGAATCCGGCGCACATCGCGTACAGCGAGTCCCGGAAACCGAATCTCAGGGACGAGTCCATACTTCCGCAGCCACTGTAGCGATTATTCCTGAACCCGATGAAATGGAAGAAATCACCATTAGCCCTGCGGATCTTCGCATCGACACCTACCGTGCTTCGGGTGCCGGTGGTCAGCACGTTAATAAAACCGACTCTGCGGTTCGCCTAACTCACCTGCCCACCGGTGTGGTTGTGGAATGCCAAGATGAACGTTCTCAACATAAGAATAAAGCCCGTGCCATGTCTCTGCTACAGGCGCGTCTGGTGAGTGCAGAACAGGAAAAACAGGCAGCTGAACAGGCGCAGACTCGAAAATCACTGGTGGGTAGCGGTGATCGCTCAGAACGTATTCGCACTTATAATTTTCCTCAGGGCCGTGTTACCGATCACCGCATCAACCTCACCCTCTACAAACTGGATGAGTTTATGCAGGGCAGCCTGGAACACATTATTGATCCACTGATCAACGAATATCAGGCCGAACAGCTGGCGGCGCTATCAGAGCAGCAATAAGCCATTTTCTCCCGATGGAAATTCGCCAGCTGTTAAACCAGGCCAGTCAGCAACTTGCAAGCATAAGCGAGTCGCCACGGCTGGATGCTGAAATACTACTGGCACACTACCTCGACAAGAGCCGCACCTGGCTTGTTACCTGGGCCGATAAAACCCTCAACGAAGACCAGATACTGAGTTTTCAATCGCTACTGAAAAAGCGCCTGCAGGGCACACCTATCGCCCATATCACCGGTCAAAGAGAATTCTGGTCTTTACCACTAAAGGTCACCCCCGACACCCTGATTCCAAGGCCGGATACAGAACTGATGATCGAGGTGTTACTAGAAAACTATCCGGACACCTACCCTAAACAACTACTGGATCTGGGCACTGGCAGTGGGGCAATTGCACTGGCCATGGCCGCTGAGAAACCCAGCTGGCAGGTAACCGCAAGCGATCGCTCAGTAGCTGCCCTTACTATTGCTCAGCAGAATGCCGTGCAATTAGGCCTAACCAATATTGAGTTTGTCGAAGGTAGCTGGTTTGAACCAGTGGCCGGCCAGCGCTTTGAAATTATTGCCAGTAATCCACCCTATATCCCTCAGCAGGATCCGCACCTGCAACAGGGTGATGTTCGTTTTGAACCCCTGAGCGCACTGGCTTCCGGTGAAGATGGACTGGATGATATTCGGCTAATTTGCAGTCAGGCCAGTGGTTACCTGAATCCTGGCGGAATGCTCATTATTGAGCACGGATATGACCAGAAGCCAGCCGTTTTTAAAATTTTTCAGCAAAACCAGTTTAAAAACATACAACAATACAATGACCTGGCACAGAACCCCAGATTAACATCCGGAATAATTCATTAGATATCAACAATTTACCAAGACAAAAACCACAAAACCCTGACTCATCCATAAATTCACTAAAAAGCTTGTAAAATAACCCCACTTCCTCTAAGTTAAAGGCTATGAGTGAAGCTGATGACTTGATTAAAAGACGAGAACTTCGATTCTGCACACTACACCCTGAGCTCAATCAGGCGCGCAGCGCACTGCTATTGCTGTCTGATGCCGAAGGCGTACTCGATATTACCCTGATGGACGAGCGCTGCCTGTATATTACCTATGATGTTCGCCACCTGACACTAGAATGCATTGAGACCGTACTCATACGTCTTGGTTACCACCTGGATAGCCGCCTCATTTACCGCATGAAACGCGCCCTCTACAAATATGCAGAAGACACACAACGCGCTAATCTTGGTGTTACCGACAATACCGACAACACCACACAGGTCTTTGTAAAGCGCTACTCCATAAATCACCATGGCTGTCGCGACAAACGCCCTCAACACTGGCGTAAATACCTTTAGCCTTAATCGCTTAAAGCGGCCACCTGCAACACCACTGACATTTTCCTCCCCGCTTTCAGCAAAGGCCTTTTTGCCAGAGCCCAGAACCTGTTAATATGCGACCCCATGAATGATGATCAATTGCTGCGTTATAGCCGACAGATTTTACTGCCTAACTTTGGGGTAGAAGCTCAGCAGGCTCTGCTAGATTCTCATGTGGTAATTATGGGGCTTGGCGGCCTGGGTTCGCCCGTGGCCATGTACCTGGCAGCTGCCGGTGTTGGCGAGCTGACTTTGGTTGATTTCGATGTGGTCGACCTGAGTAATCTGCAACGACAGATCATTCACAATACCGAATCGTTACAACAGCCAAAGGTTGAGTCTGCAGCAAAGCATATCCGCTCACTCAACCCCGAAGTAAACGTTAACTGCATCAATCAGCAGCTAGAGCAACAACAGCTGATCGAGCTGCTTGAAGACAAAACCCTGCTACTCGATGCCACGGATAATTTTAATACGCGTTTTATGATTAACCGCGCCTGCTTCCAGACTTCAACCCCCCTTATTTCCGGTGCGGCGATTCGCATGGAAGGCCAGGTCAGCGTATTTGATTTTAGAAACCCTGAAAGCCCCTGTTATCGCTGTCTCTATGAAGAAGCTGGAGAAGAAGATACCAGCTGCAGTGAGAATGGCGTGATGGCCCCCATGGTGGGCATGATTGGCTCAATTCAGGCGATGGAAGCAATAAAACTGATCACCGGCTACGGTGAATGCCTGGTTGGTAAATTACTGGTCTGTGATGCCCTGTATCAAGACTGGCGTACTATGAAATTTAAACAGGATCCCGGCTGCCCGGTTTGTGGTGGCGCACACTAAGCTATTATGACAGACACGATTCGTATTCCCCGTACCCTTGCTAACCGATTATTGACGCTGGCCCAGGCTCAGCCCGAAGCTGAAATCTGCGGCTTGATTGCAAAAGACGCTGAGCATAATTACCGAGTTTATCCGATACAGAATATTTCCAGCGATCAACGCTGCGTCTTTGAAATGGACCCTCAGCAACAGATTAATGCGTTTCGAGAAATCCGTGAGCAACAGCAACAATTATTTGCGATATTCCATAGCCACCCCCATAGTGCCGCAATTCCATCCCATAAAGACATAGATGAGGCAGCTTATAAAGAGGCGCTAAATCTGATTATTTCACTGGATACTACCGGCGTACTGGACATGCGTGGCTACTTTTACAACGAGCAACTTGCCAGACCGGTAAATCTTGAAATTGAGTAATTTTTTAGCCCGCTACTACAGCTTGTAGAGCAGGTTTAACTGGATTGAATCGACTTCATCTCGCACCACATACTCCATGCGCAGCTTTAGTTGTTTATTGATACGTGCAGACAGCCCCATACCCAGCATCAGCCCGCTATCATCGCCAAAGTCGAAACCTGCTCGTGCTAGCCAGTTAACCTGCGAATTAATTGCCCCGTCAATAACATAGGTTGCCCATAGGCCATCATTATCCACGCCGTCAAAACCATAATCCATGTACCCCAGTTCCAGGGACGAATTAACACCCTCTAACAGGTTCACCCGAGTTAATTTATAGGCCGCAAAAAACTGGTAGCCCAGCTCATCATCCACAGGCCCATCAACCGAATTTAGCGATAATCCAGCCCCAATCGATAGCTTGCTTCTTTCCAGTAAGGGCTTGCTATTACTTGAGCTTCCCTGTGTCTTGGCGGGCTGTGCTATCAGGCTAAAGCTAATTAGACTCAGAAAGGTACCAAACAGTATTTTCGAGATATGATTTTGTGAGCTATTATTCATTTATCATTCTGCCAATTTTATATTCTGAAATTTCCAGTAGATGTTAAACAGCAACCACTACACTGGCAAGGCATAACATTGAGGAGTTTGATACAATCCACAGAGAAGTGGCTAAATTGCCTCTGATGAGCCTGCAACAGTTTTTTCTGGATTGACTTGAATTAACTCGGAGGAATCGAGTCTAATGAAAGCCACACCTTTTACTTATCGTGAACACATTTAGAATATATGAAGCTATTATTTAAAGCCGTCACTATCAGCCTGTCCTTGGTGCTGTCCGCCGCCAACGCAAAAGCCTTCAGTCAGCTTGAAGAGCTAGAACCACTGGATGAGCACAGTAGAACCACTGCAGAAATTGTCAGCCGACTATCCCAGCAGCACTATCAACGCACCCAGGTAAGGCTGGATAACAACCTGTCTTCTACGGTATACGAGCGCTACCTGAAAGAACTGGACAGAAACCGCAGTTACTTCCTGCAAAGCGATATTGATGGCTTTGAACAATTCCGTTATCGACTTGATGATGCATTCCGGGCTCGTAGGGTTGAACCTGCCTTTATAATTTTCAACCGATATCAGCAACGTGTTAGTGAGCGACTCGAGTACCTGCTCAGTGAAATCGACAAGGGTCTCGACAAACTGGACTTCACTGCAGATGAAAACCTGATACTGGACCGGGAAAGCCAGCCATGGCCAGCCGATAAAAAAGAACTGGATACACTCTGGAAAAAGCGCCTGAAACATGAAGTCCTCAACCTGAAACTGTCTGATAAAGAAATGGACAAAATCAGTGAACTGCTAAAAAAACGTTATTCGAGCCAGTTAAAACGGATTCAGCAAAATAATGCCGAAGATGCATACCGCATTTATATGAATGCTCTGACCTTAAGTTATGACCCCCATACTCAGTACTTCTCGCCTCGCGGCACAGAGAATTTCAATATTCGCATGCGCCTTTCTTTACAGGGTATTGGCGCCATGCTGCAAACCGATAATGAATACACCAAGGTGACTCGTCTGATTCCTGCAGGACCTGCAGATAAAGCCGGAGAGCTTAAAGCCAATGACCGCATTGTCGGTGTTGGTCAGGGAAAAGACGGTGAAATCGTTGATGTTATTGGTTGGCGTCTGGATGATGTGGTTGATTTGATTCGCGGCAAAAAAGGTACCGTGGTACGACTTTCCATACTCAAAGCCAATGCGGTTGACAGCTCCAACTCCCGTATTATTTCGATTACTCGCGACCAGGTAAAACTGGATGAACAAGATGCCAGTAAAAAAATTATAGAGACCCAACAAAATGGCAAAAGCTATAAACTGGGGGTTATCGATATTCCAAAATTCTATATCGATTTTGAAGCCGCCAATAAGGGTGATCCAAATTACAAAAGCACCACTCGTGATGTTAAAAAACTGCTGAAAGAATTAATCATCGAAAATGTCGATGGCGTGGTGGTAGATTTACGCGACAATGGCGGCGGCTCTCTACATGAAGTAAATGAACTAATTGGTCTGTTTATCGAAACCGGGCCGACGGTTCAGGTTAAGGATATAACTGGTCGTATCTATGTTCATCAGGATAGAGATGAAAGCGTGGTCTATACCGGGCCGGTTGCGGTTCTGGTAAATCGACTCAGTGCATCTGCTTCTGAAATTTTTGCCGGCGCTATCCAGGATTATCGTCGCGGTATCGTCGTGGGCACACAAACTTACGGAAAAGGCACAGTACAGGCGATGTTACCGTTGTCACGCGGTCAGATCACCCTGACTCAGCAAAAATTTTACCGCATTACAGGTGACAGCACACAGAACCGAGGGGTGATTCCAGATATCGAATTACCTTCACTGTACAATCTTTCTGAGGTTGGTGAAAACGCTCTTCAGGCCGCTTTACCCTGGGATAAAATTCGTGCTGCACACTACAGCCGCTTTAATGACTTTGCTAATAAAATACCAAAATTACAGCAATTGCATGAACAGCGAGCCAGTAAAGACCCGGATTTTATTCATATGAGTAAAACCAATCAGCTAATTGAAGAACGACGTCAACTAAAAGAAATTTCGTTGAATGAAGAACAACGTCGCACAGAAAAGAAAGCGCTTGAACAGGCTCAGATTGATCTGGAAAATGAACGAAGAAAGGCGCTTTCGAAACCTTTAATCAGCTCACTGGAAGAACTGGATAAGCCAATAAGCGATGAACCTCATCAGGCGGATACCGAAGAAGCTAAACCAGAAGATGATGGCCCTACTCCTTTACTGACAGCGACAGGCAATATCCTGGCCGACTTCATCAACCTTAACCACCCTCAACTGGCCAACAAACAGACTCCGTAAGGCACTTGAAAAAGCTTAGTGAACCGCTCCCTGTGCAGCGGTTCGCTCTGCAAATTTCTGCATAACCTGACGCACATTCTCCGGGTAGTTAACGACTTCCATCTGCTGCATACCTTCGCGGAAAAACTGCGTGCTATCCGCAGGAATGTTTTCAATCAGCTGCTGAAATACAGATTCCATTAACTGCGTATTATGACTGCGCGTTGCAACAATACCCCAATTAAGATTTAGCACTCGCCAGGGGCGCATTGGGTCGGTCGCTTCAAGATCCTGGCGAATCGTAACGGCAGTAATATCAACAACTGTTTTCACAAAATCACAAAGTACTTCCAATTGATTAGACTGTTGCAGAGTATTTGCATAACTTGCAATGGCATTCACAACGATATCTAGCTTATCCAGTTGCCCACCATGCTCTGCCAGCCAGCTCACAACCGGCATTGAAAGACGTTGCAATGCCAGCATTTCTTCCTGCAAGCCTCTGGCTGCACAAGCGATGGCCAGCTGATCCAGCAAGTTCAATGCATAATCGCCAATTTCCGAGACTTCCTGAGGCTTTAGCAATAATGCTCGACCACAATCCCTATCGGACTGTAAGCGCTGCATGATCTGTATATTCTGATTTAATGCATCAATCATCTTTAATTGCTGATTTGACTGTTCGTCTTTAGCCGCTTTAAGACTCAATTGATAAGCCTCAATGATTTGTTCAAACTGCTGGTTCAAATCAGCAATACCCATGTTCAGCATTTATTCAACTCCTTTTTGCTATCTATTGTTTTGTTGTAATTCGTTTTAGAATTATGCGTTAAGCCAACATTACTTCAAGGTTACATTATGCGCATTTTACATACCATGCTTCGTGTCGGGAATCTCGATAAATCCATCCGTTTTTATACTGAGATTTTTGGCATGCAGCTACTTCGTCGTAAAGACTATCCCGATGGAAAATTCACCCTGGCCTTTGTTGGCTATGGTGATGAGTCTGAAAACACAGTTATCGAGCTCACGCACAACTGGAACACCGAGCATTACGACTTGGGTACAGGTTATGGACATATTGCTCTTGAAGTCGATGATGTTTACGCCGCCACCGAGCAAATTCGAAAACAGGGGGGTAAAATTATTCGCGATGCAGGCCCAATGAATGCTGGCACCACGATTATCTCGTTTGTTGAAGATCCCGATGGCTACCAGATCGAACTCATTGGCAAAAAACACTAAGCACTTTGACAGATCTTACTATTTCACATCGGTGAATAGACACTCACTCACACGATTGCGCCCATTTCGCTTACTCTGGTAAAGGCATTTATCAGCTGCCTTTACCAGCACCGAACTGGGCTGTTCAAATTCTGCAGTCGTGGTTGCAACACCAATGCTCACCGTAACCCAGAGACTGACATCATCGGTTCCGGCTCGAATACGGGCATCTTCAATCGCACGCCGAATTCGCTCTGCCATTAAACGTGCATGTTCCGCCGTCGTATTGGGCAACACAATCACAAATTCTTCACCGCCATAACGCGCACAAAAATCACTTGCTCGCTTAATTTGAGAGGTAATCACCCGCGATACTTCTCGTAAACACTCATCACCTTTCTGATGTCCAAAACTATCATTAAATGCCTTAAAGTAATCGATATCCAGCATTAATAAACTGATCGATGTGTATTCACGCATACTGCGCTTCCATTCTTCATCCAGCACAATATCAAAATATCGGCGATTGTAGATACCTGTCAACTCATCAACAATGGTCAGTCTCGACATATGCTTTAATTGTCGGGATGAGACACGAATGACAAAGACCACGACCACAACGATCAAAGTGAAAATACCGGAAACGCCCATCACGGTATAACGCATGGAAACTTCATAATCCTCAATCACCTGCTGATGCAGGGCAGATTGTTGCTGCACAATTCGATCCAGCATAAACAGAACTTTTTCGGAGGCCTTATTACCCTCAAGAAAAATTTCATCCAGATCAGTCCGTTTCATATCTTCAAAAACCAATGCCTCTACCAGATTGTTGTAATAGGGCTCAGCGTAGGCAACCGCCTGATCCAGCTTGTCCAGGCTATCTTTAAGCACTTCACCTGGATGACTAGTTGCCAGTTTTTCTCGCGCCGTGGTGTAAACACCTGCATAATTGAAATAACGCAATGAAGCTTCATCTCGATCAAACTTCCCCGGAGTGCCTATCATTCTCTGTACAATCATCACACGTTTCTGTACAGCATCACGCATAGTAAGAATTTGCTGGGTCTGATAGATATTATTTCGTACCAGCTCAAAACCTGTCTTACTCCAGTTATCAAGCTGCATCATGAGAAATAAAACCACCAAAAAACACAGAACGATAACGGCTGAAAAACCGATAATCGTGGTTCTATTTCTGAAATGTCTGGTTATAGCCCGCATAAAATAATCGAATTTGTTTTTCTTATTGTCTGTACAATATAGGATATTTTACTGCAAAACGTTATTAATTATGGATCTTGTATATATTGACAGCAATCAGGCCCTGGCCATTGCCTGTGACACCATCCGCCTGAGCAAGGCTGTATGTATCGACACTGAATTTCACAGAGAAACCACCTACTACCCTGAACTAGCTCTCATACAGATTTCCAATGGCGAGAAAACTTACTGTATCGACCCTCTCTGCGTGACCGATTTTGCACCGTTTATATCCTTACTGACTAACCATAATGTCACCAAGGTATTACATGCTTCCCAACAGGATCTGGAAATATTCCACAACCTGTTCAAAACCCTGCCCTCACCCCTGTTCGACACACAAATTGCAGCGGGCCTGCTGGGCTTTGGCGATCAGATTGGCTATGCCGCGCTAATTAAAAAAGTACTCAATATCGAACTGGATAAATCACAATCACGCACCGACTGGTTAAAACGTCCCTTGAGCAATGAGCAACTACTATATGCCGCCAATGATGTTTATTATCTTGCCAAAGCCTATCCAGAGATCGTTAAGAAACTGGATTCTCTAGGCCGCTTAGAATGGCTCAAAGGTGACTTTTCCACCTTATGTGAACCGGGCAGCTACCGCATAAACACCAGTACCATCTGGAAAAAGGTTAAAGGCAACCAGAAACTACATGGCATTCAACTCGCCATATTACAGGCGCTAGCAGCCTGGCGAGAAGAAAAAGCTGAAGCTCGCAATCGCCCACGTCGCCGCATCGTGCCTGATGAAGCATTAATTGATATCGCACGACAGAAGCCCGATAGTGCTGATAAAATTATGCGATTACGCTCAATGGGAAAATCACGACTGTCAGCTGAAGATGCTAGCCAGTTGCTGGGGCGCATGAACAATGCCCTGCGCATGTCAAAAGAACACTGGCCAAAGCATGTAAAACGACACAAACTAAACTTGCGAGAAGAAGCACTGGTTGATGCATTAACCGCCATTCTTAAACTGAAAGCCGACGAGCACCAGATCACACCACTCAACCTGGCCAACCGTAAAGATCTGGAAAACCTGTTGCAGGGAGAAGATGACATTCCTCTGCTACAGGGCTGGCGATATGCTCACGCAGGTCAGGCTATTCAAGCCTACCTTGAGGGTAAATCCATTCTACAGGCAGGGCCAGGTGAATTAAAACTTAAGCAGCACGAGGATTAACTATGAGTCAAGTTGATGGCATTAGCGATTTTCTGAATCAGGCAGGCACCCAGTTTAAGGTATTTGATATGGGGCGTCGCATTGAGGAAATTAATAAAGCTGACTTCCTGGCCTTCGAACAAGGCGAAGCACCCTACCCACTTCCATTACAACAACAGGCCTGGTTAGGCTTTGTTGTGTGGAACGATGCCAATGATGAAGACCTGATCATCTGGTTTCTACGCTTTCCACTGGATGCGGCGGGTAAATTAACCTCAGGAATTCGCGATGACTTTCTGCTTCGACTGATTGAACAGAATAAACAGAAAGACAAAGAGCAGGAAGAAACCAACCCTTATGGCTACAAACCCAAGCAGGAGTATATGGCCTGCTTTCATGCCAAAGCCGCGGCTGCACTCGATAAACCTGCATCCAGCTACTATGAACATGCGCGCGACTACTTTTCTGGGAAACCTGGCTTTGAGCAATGGGCTTTTGTTGGTTTTCAGGGCATTGCCGATATAGCCGCCCGCATAGAGCAGAGTGACAATGCCGAATTACTGGCTGCTGCTATTGAGCAAATTCCAGCACAGCCTTTTGAAGCACTGGCACAATGTCTAGAACATGTCGCGATAAATGATGCTATTACTATCGCGGTAGGCCAGTTAATTGAAAAAGCCTTACAACAGACAGAAGTCGATGCTAATTATCTATCCTTGTGTATCCGAGCAATTTCCAACTCACAAAATCAGGTACTGATAAAACAACAGCTGGAAAATATATTGCAGTCTTCAGCAGGCGTTCACCCAGAAGTACTCGCCTCTATTTCAGGACGCTGCTGGCTAGCCTTGAAAGACACACAAACCATTGCCCTGTATCTTGAAGCACTGGCTAATTGTCCGGAAGGTCAGGAGTTTTTTAATCTGGTGATTGTTGATCTGATCAATATCCCCGGCATGCAGGACAGTATTCATCAGGCCGTAAGATCCACTGAACGCTCCGAGAAACTCTCTGTGGCGATTGGTGAGCTTTTCAAAAGCTTTACTTGATAAACCACTGATTTGTTTCTAATATGCTTTAAACGCGAATGCGAGAAGAACAAGGTATAAAAATGAACAATATAAGCCTGCTTATCCCTAAAGAGTCACGCCCGGTATTCAGCCCTGAACTGGACGAGGTTGCCAATGAAGCCTGTGAACTGGTAGAAATCCCATTACTGGGAAACATTACCGCAGGCAATCCGATTGAACGCATTGAAACTCAGGACCTGGTTAAAGTCCCTGCCAATATGGTCAAGCGCAACACTTATGCGCTGCGTGTTCAAGGTCACTCAATGATCGATGACAATATTCTCGATGGCGACATTATCGTGGTTGAAAAACGCATCACCGCTGAAAATGGCCAGTCCGTTGTTGCGCTAATCAATGATGAACAGGTCACGCTGAAAAAATTCTATATCGAAGCCGATGGCATCCGCCTGCAACCTGCTAACCCGGATATGGAACCGATTATTCTCAAGAATGATGAAGTCCAGGTACTGGGTGTTGTAGCAGGCGTAATTCGTAATTTCTAAATCCTGACTGGCATTAGAAATGCATTTAGTCCGCAAATGCAGACAAATAAACGCGAATTAAAACAACTATTCACCAGCAGGTTTTGAATCGAACATACACCCCTGTCATCCCCGAATGCTTTTGTCGGGGAAAATTTTATTAGAATCATAAATTCTAAATCCCACGAAATATATTAAGCACTATTAACAATTAGAAGTTTTTCGTTTATTTGCGCGTATTCGCGTCCATTAACGTTATCCTGCTTTACGCTTGTTCCGCTTTCCTTAGCAACCAGATCAATTCGTCAGCATCTCCTGTATGCTTTGAATTTCATCTCTCGCCTGATCCAGGATACTCATAGCAAATGCCGGATCATGCTTCCCCGAAGACAGTTTTTTGAAAGCAGGCACTCGGTTCATATCCGGCATATTTTGTGTTTCTTTATGTCCCATCATATTGTAAATTTGAGCGATAACAATAACATCGACCAACTGTATTTCTTCACCATTGTCTCGATGCCAGTGCTCAGCATGACTAACCACATTGAGCATCTCATTAGGCAAACCCCATGACTTAACGACAAGAACACCAGTTGCTACACGCAACACTCTTATCAACCTGTCAACCTCTTCTTCCGACGCAAACTCAAAACCAGATTTTTCAATATAGGTAATAACAGGTATCACTCCAATATCATGTATCAGCCCTGCAAGGAGTAACTGATCCGCTTCGAGACTTCGAATATGTTGCCCTAGGGCAAACGCTGTTGCTGCCACTTCTATACTGTGCTGATAAAACTCCTGCATTTTTTTCTTCAGCAAAACATGTCGAGTCTCGAACAGGTTGGCGACACAAAAACTCATTATCAAGTTACGTGTAGTTTTTAAACCAAGTCGGACGATAACATCACGAATAGATTTTACTGGTACAGACCCTCGATTTAATGCACTGTTTGCAACCTGAATCATTCGAGCTGAAAGCGCCGGATCCATTTCAACCATTTTACTAATATCTTTAATTTTTACATCAGGCTGTTCAACTGCATGTTTTATTTTAACAGCAACTTCTGGCAGACTAGGCAGTTTCAGCTTACCGCTTTCTACAGATTTTAAAATTTCGTTATAAATATTAGTTTCTATATAACCAATTTGCTGACTTAACATATGTTCGTCAACCAGTGCTTCTTTTTCGATCAAACGATTAAACAGTTTCCGATCAAGTTCCATAAAAACACAGTCAGTTATTAAATGCAGACAGACTTCCGTGGCTTCATGCTCACTAAACACTGGCCTTAATGCCTGCTCGGATCCTTCACTAATCTGTATTGGTGGTAAAACAGCGTAATCAACATAACGTAATTCACAATTACCCTGTAATAAATAAAATATTTTATCTGTGACTTCTGAAGAGTGGATAATTTCCCCGCTTGACTGGGAAACCTGAATGGCCGTTTCTGCTAGCTTGTGACGATCGCCACTTGCCAGGTCAGCTAGTGGCATTAACTGATGAATATGCTCTAAAAGTTCTTCATCAGTTAGCATTATGTATTCCTTAAGTTGTTAGTTGACCCAATATACTCGTTAACATTTCCTGTGATTGAGCAAATACTTTTGCTGCAAAACTCTTATCAAAACCATTATCAAGTAGCTTTTTAAAAGCTGGCACTTTATCCATACTAGGCAAATCATCAAGCTGGTGGTATTTAAGTCGATAGTAAATCTGCGCTATGATTACCATATCACAAACATCAACTTCACCCTGAACATCGCGAGTCCAGTTACCTTCACTTTCTACCACATCCACCATATCACCAGACAAATTAAACTGCTGAATGACCATGCTTCCCACTGCAGGCTTGAGGTGTTTGATTATTCTGCCAAGTTCCTCGTCATCGCTAATATTCAACTTGGTTCGCTCTATATATACAAGGATAGGCACTATACCTATCTCATGCAACAGCCCTGCTAAGAAAGCATGATCTGCTGACAGCTTACTGGTAAGTTTTGAAATTGTTGCGGTCATGCAGGCTATTTCCAGTGCACGGCCATAGAATTGCTGAAAATGTTTATTTAGCTGCTCAGAATCACTCTGAAAAGTCTGACGATTTACCAGCTTTTGCAGGTACTCGATGGCAACATCAAGGCCTGCAAC
>JBFHVQ010000052.1:0-22906 GCA_041589455.1 Gammaproteobacteria bacterium
CCTACCCAACAGTTACCGCCATGGCGGCTGACCTGATTCTTCCTACAGCGATGTGGACAGAGAAAGAAGGTGCTTATGGTAATGCTGAACGTCGTACCCAGTTCTGGCGTCAGCAGGTGAATGCACCGGGTGAAGCTAAATCTGACCTGTGGCAGCTGATGGAGTTCTCCAAGCGCTTCAAAGTAGAAGAAGTATGGCCTGCAGACCTGATCGCCAAGGCGCCTCAGTATAAAGGTAAAACATTATTCGATGTACTGTATAAAAATGGCTTTGTTGACCAGTTTGAGAAGCAACAGGTCACCGATGATCGTGGTAACCAGTATGCCAATGATGAGATGGAGGCATTTGGCTTCTATCCACAGAAAGGCCTGTTTGAAGAATATCGTCGCTTCCAGTTTGAAGGCCCTAAACGTGGTCATGAACTGGCGGATTTCGATACCTATCATAAAGTGCGTGGTCTGAGATGGCCGGTTATTGATGGTAAGGAAACCTTGTGGCGTTATGCAGAAGGTTATGATCCTTTCGTTGGCAAAGGTGATGGCTTTAAGTTCTATGGTAAGGAAGACGGTAAAGCTAACATCATCACAGCGCCTTATGAGGCGCCTCCTGAAAGCCCGGATGCTGAATACGACTTATGGTTATCTACTGGTCGTGTGCTGGAACACTGGCACTCAGGTACTATGACCCGTCGTGTACCCGAGCTGTATCGCGCTTTCCCTGATGCGGTTATCTTCATGCACCCTGAAGATGCCAAGAAACGCGGTCTGCGCCGTGGTATGAGTGCCAAGGTGGTATCACGTCGTGGCGAGATCGAGGCGATGATTGAAACCCGTGGTCGTAACCGTCCTCCAGAAGGTTTGGTATTTGTACCCTGGTTTGATGCGGGACGTCTGATCAACAAGGTAACACTGGATGCGACGGATCCGTTATCCAAAGAAACGGATTTCAAGAAGTGTGCCGTTAAGATCGTGAAAGTATAAGTAAAGGTAAAAGCTTCCCTGGTAACAGGGGAGGTAACTAGAGGCAGAGGTTAGGCAAAGGTGTCTATGGCAGGTGGTACAACATTGCAGCAGCGTCGTCGCTTTCTGGAAAATATTTCCAGAGCGGCGGGCGGCCTTGCATTGTTTAGCATGGGGCTGGGTGTGTACTCACGCCAGGCACAGTCCCTGCCTGCTGAAGCCCTGCGCCCACCGGGTGCTTCTATTAATGAAAAGGAATGTCAGTCGGCCTGTGTTCGCTGTGGACTCTGTGTTCGTGACTGTCCCTATGACACATTGAAGCTGGCGACATTGGTGGATTCAGTTGCGCTGGGAACGCCTTATTTCGAAGCACGTAAGGTGCCCTGTGAAATGTGTGAAGACATTCCCTGTGTTAAGGCTTGCCCTACAGGGGCGCTGGATCATGCATTAACGAATATTGATGATGCAAGAATGGGACTAGCGGTACTGGTGGATCAGGAAACCTGTATTGCATTTCAGGGATTACGCTGTGAGGTTTGTTTTAATGTTTGTCCTTTACAGCATAAAGCCATTAGCCTGGATCGTTCACATAATGCGAGAACAGGAAAGCACGCATTAATTATTCCTGTGGTGCATTCTGATGCCTGCACAGGCTGTGGCAAATGTGAGCGCGCCTGCATACTGGAGGAAGCCGCAATAAAAGTAATGCCGCTAAAACTGGCGAAAGGTGAACTGGGACAGCATTATCGCCTTGGCTGGAAAGAAAAAGAAAAAGCGGGTGGTAGTCTGGTTACACCGGACTTAAAACATGAATACAACTTACCCGAAGGTGCAACATACGACTACGAAGGTGAAGGACTTAAACAGGCAGCACCTGATAACAGTATGAACGATACACCATTTGGTGAAAGTGCTCTTGATCGTTTGAACAAAGGTTTTAAATAGACAGGCAAGGGCAGTTAAGTGGCAACGAAAAGTATACGAAACAGAGTAGGTGAAGAAGCGGTACAGCAAAAAGGCTGGCTAGTTGCTCATAAATGGCTATTACTGAGACGTATCAGCCAGATTAGTATTCTGATGATATTTCTGGCGGGCCCTCTGTTTAGTGTATGGATTATTAAAGGCAATATGACTTCTAGTTTATTACTTGAAACCATTCCACTGTCAGATCCGTTTGTGTTTTTACAAACCCTGGCGAGCGGTGTACTGGTGGATGAGAATATGATTATAGGTGCTGTGATAATTGCAGCATTTTATTTTATGGTGGGTGGTCGTGTGTACTGTTCCTGGGTATGTCCGGTGAATGCAGTAACCGATGCGGCAGACTGGTTGAGAAGAGCGTTAAATATCAGGAATCGTATCACTTTATCACGTGATAACAGAAGCATATTACTGGTGGCGATTATATTGGTATCAATGATTAGCGGCATGCTTGTTTGGGAGCTGGTTAACCCAGTGACTATGATTCAGAGAGAACTGGTGTTTGCCATGGGATTCTCCTGGGTGCTAATGCTGGCTATCTTTATTCTTGATGCATTTTTTAGTCGCCGAGCCTGGTGTGGGCACCTTTGTCCTATGGGTAAATTCTATAGCATGATGGGTCGCTATAGTCCGCTTAAGGTTAATGCTTTGCATAGAAGTCAATGTGATGACTGTATGGATTGCTATGCCGTATGCCCTGAACCGCAGGTGATTAAACCTGCATTAAAAGGTGATGAAAAAACGAGCCCGGTTATTTTTTCCGGTGATTGCACAAACTGTGGACAGTGTATTGATGTCTGTGCCAAAGATGTGTTTTCAGTGGGACATAGATTTATAACTCCAATTAAAGAAATTAAAAATTCAGATACTTCACAACGCGAGGTCAGCTTATGAAAAAGTCAGTTTTAGCAGGATTAATACTATTGAGTGCATCTGCGCTAAATTCAACCCTAATAATGGCCGGAGAGGTGAAGTCTTTACGCGGCTCTACACAACTGGATACGCCATCTGATACCGTTGAAGTGAAGAAAAATATTAATGATGAAGCGCCTATCAAGCGTGATTATGTGCATCAGCCCCCCTTAATCCCTCATACAATTAAGGGCTACAAAATCAATATGAAGTATAACAAGTGTCTAACCTGTCACAGCTGGGCAAATTATAAGAGAGCGGGTGCGACAAAAATATCATTGACACATTTTGAAGATCGTTCAGGGGCTGCTCATTCTAATGTTGCTGCCAGACGTTATTTCTGTACTCAGTGCCATGTACCTCAGGCTGATGCAAAACCACTGGTAGAAAATAACTTTAAGTCAGTTGATATTATAAACTAATTATAAAAGAGAATAGCGATGAGCATTAGATCGATAGTAGATAAACTTAAGCGGCCTAGTTCAGCCACTCTCGGTAGCATTCTGGTTGCCGGTTTTATAGTTGGCGTTATGTTCTGGGGTGGATTTAATACCGCGATGGAAGCAACCAATACAGAGGCGTTCTGTATTAGTTGTCATGAGATGGAAGAAAACGTGTATCAGGAGTATAAAGACACAATTCACTACAGTAATCGTACGGGTGTACGTGCGACCTGTCCTGATTGCCATGTGCCCAAGCCCTGGATACACAAAATGGTGCGTAAAGTTCAGGCCAGTAATGAGCTTTTCCACAAAGCACTCGGAACCATTGACACACCAGAAAAATTTGAGGAAAAACGCTTGAAGCTGGCGCAGAATGTATGGCGTTCCATGAAAAATACAGATTCACGTGAATGTCGAAACTGTCATAACTATGAATCCATGGACTTTGTTGAACAGCAGCGACGAGCTGTCGCGAGTCACAGTATAGGCCTTGAATCAGGAAGTACCTGTATCGATTGTCACAAGGGAATCGCTCACTCACTTCCTGCACTTTACGAAGTTGACCCAAGTTCGGTTGTAGGTGATGCAGGTCACTAGGTGTTCAATTGTCTCGGTCGGATAATACTATCCGACCGTCAGGCTGCCTCATATTAACCCTTCAGTCTCTATTCTTTTGTAGGAAACCCGTTAATCGGGGTTTTTTTCTAGTAGTTTCCGGGATTAGTTATTAGAATTCGGTATCATAAAGATCCGTGATGATGCCTCATCATGGATGTCCTGAGCGATATTTGGAGAAAAATTCTGTGAAATTCACGCTAGACGAGTTTCGTGCCTGGAAAAATAAAAAAGTCACCCTGGTTGGTATGTCAGGTGTTGGTAAAACTTATTTGTCGACCATGTTGCGAGATAGTCAATGGTTCCACTTTTCGGGTGATTACCGTATTGGTACACGATACCTTGATGAAGCCATTCTCGATATGATTAAACAGCAGGCGATGCAAGTGCCTTTTTTGCGTGAGCTATTGCGTAATGACTGGATCTATATTCGAAATAATATCAAGGTTCATGATCTTGGTCCGGTATTGAGCTATGTTGGAAAACTGGGGAATCCAGAGCTTGGTGGGGTTGAATTAAATGACTTTGTGAAGCGCCAGGCCCTGTACCGTGATGCAGAAATTGCCACTATGTATGATGTGCCCGGTTTTATTGAAAAAGCACAGAATATTTATGGATACGAGCATTTTGTCAATGACGTAGGTGGTAGCCTGTGTGAACTGGATGAGCCTGGTGTCTTGGAAACCCTGGCTGAGCATACACTGATACTTTATATTCAGGTTACCAATAAAGAAGAAGAACAGAAACTAATTAGTCGAGCCCAGAGTGCACCCAAGCCACTTTATTATCGAGCGGACTTCCTGGAGCAGCAGCTGGCAATTTATTTAGAGGAAAATAATTTGCAATATGCGGCACAAATGGAGCCAGATGAATTCACTCGATGGATATTCCCTCGCTTATTTCATTCTCGTATACCCCGTTATGAAGAGATTGCAAAACAGGGATATACAGTGACCTCTGAAGAGGTTTCAAAAGTGAAAAATGAAGCAGACTTTATTCGTTTGCTGGAAACAGCCATAACCAGAGAGCCTTCATAGGCATTAACCTGAAAGAGCATTTATTACTATGCCACTTGTTGCCCATAACCAGTTACCTGCATTTAACCGCCTTAAGGATGAGGGTATCAAAGTGCTTGAGCCGACAGCGGCCAGGCATCAGGATATTCGTGAACTGCATATTGGCTTATTGAATATTATGCCGGATGCGGCACTCGCAGCAACAGAGCGTCAGTTCTTTCGTCTGATTGGCGAAAGTAACCCGATTGCACAGTTTTATGTGCACCCATTTACACTGGATGTTTTGCCAAGGAGTGATGCGGCTCAAAAGCATATTGATGAATATTATGAAACCTTTGAGCAGATCAGGGAGCAGGGGCTAGATGCGCTGATTATTACCGGTGCAAATGTGATTGGGCCGGATTTATCGACCCAGGATTTCTGGCAACCATTAATAGAAGTGGTTGACTGGGCACATGAAAATGTAACTTCAACCCTGTGTTCTTGCCTGGCGACTCATGCGGTACTGGAATTTCGTTATAAGCAGAAGCGAGTCCCTATGGGGATAAAGAAATGGGGTGTTTATCCACATAAGGTGAGCAATCCACAGCACCCTCTTGTTACGGATATTAATACTCGCTTTGATGTGCCTCATTCACGTTGGAACCGGGTTTGTCGGCAGCAATTTGAAGATGCTGGGCTGCAGGTGCTAGCGGTTGGTGAACTGGATGATTGTGTGCATCTGGCAACTTCAGAAGATGGCTTCCGCAGTGTATTCTTTCAGGGGCATCCTGAGTATGACACTATTTCATTGTTAAAAGAGTATAAGCGCGAAGTATTGCTATATATTGATGGCCATAGAAAAGATTACCCACCGTTTCCAGAACATTACCTGGGATTGCAGTCTAAGGCCATTTTACGAGAGTATCAGTATCGCCTGCTAAATGCATTACAACTGAATCAGGATGTGCCTCAATTTCCTGAAACATTGGTAATACCTGGGCTGGATAATACATGGCATGATACAGCGGGTGAGGTTGTCGGTAACTGGTTGGGTCTGGTTTACCAGCTAACGCACTCTGATCGTAAAAAGCCGTTTATGGAGGGGGTTGACCTGAATGACCCTCTAGGGATTAAACCGCAATAACAGGATACAATGTTGACTGACACTAAGATGCATAAATCGTTGAACGTCTATGGAGAGCCATTAGAGCGTTGTGGTGAGCAACCGGTCACAGGTTTTTATCGTGATGGCTATTGCAATACCTGTGATCAGGACGCAGGTTCTCACACTGTGTGTATTGAAGCCACTAAGGAGTTTCTTGAGTATTCGCGCTTTAAAGGTAATGATCTGTCAACAGCTTTGCCAGAATATGGCTTTCCTGGGCTTCGTCCAGGGGATAGCTGGTGTTTATGTGCGGCGCGTTGGCTGGAGGCGCATAAGGACAATATGGCGCCACACCTTCACCTGACACGTACTCATCAGCGTGCGTTAGAGATAATACCGATTGAGTTAATGCGTCAGTATGCTGTTGATTTAAACTAGGGTAGTTAATTTTTATATCGCTGAGTGTGCTATAAACTAGATATACTTAAGGGGCATCGAGAACTTTTCTATGCCAGCAGATTCCAATGGTTAAGCGTTGTCTATTTAGGTGTAGATATGATTATAATCAGGTTGTTTGTATTTCATCTTTTGCTGATATTCAGTCATGTAGTTAATTCAGAGGACCTGTATATTAGCACTGGTTTTACCCCCCCCGTATCTGATTACTATAATGAGGTACTAAAAGAAATTGACAGGCGACTGGACGATTTCACTATTCAATTTGAAGTATTGCCTGCAGAACGTTCATTAGCATTGGTTAATAATGGTATTAATGATGGAGAATGTTGTCGGATTCCAGCGGTGGTAACAAAAAACTATACAAACCTGGTGCCGGTTCAGAATAGTTTTTTTACAACCAGATTTAGCTTTTTTAGTAAAGATGCTGACTTGAAAATTAATTCCTTTGATCAGTTAAAGCCCTATTCGGTAGTAGTGCCTAAAGGCTGGAAGCTTGTCGTTAATAAAGTCACTGAAGCAGAACCCAGGGAGCTATTTGTGGTTACTGCACCAGAACAGCTATTTCGAATGTTAGAAGAAGGCAGAGTCGATATTGGTATGGTCGGTTATCTGAGCGGCTTACACGTAATTAAAGAACATGATATTAAAGGTGTGTCAGCGGTAGATCCTCCAATGATAGAAAAAGATCTGTTTTTGATGTTGCATAGAAAACATGAAAGTTTGATTCCAATGTTTGACAATGTGATTAAAGAAATGATCAATGATGGAACTATTGATAAAATATACAGTAAATTTCAATAATATTCTCATTAATTACAGGGCGGCTACTTGAATTTTTTTAAATGCAAAATATCAAGAGTACTGGTTTTATATGTTGTTATTTTTAGTTCATTTGTAACGTTACTATTAACGCTGCTACAGTTGCGAATCGATTATAATTATGGCGTATCTGATATAGAACAACGCTTGGAAATTATTAAAATCACCAATATTGATTCTGTTACAGAGTCTTTATGGACAGTTGATGAGAGTCTCTTAAAAATTCAAATGGACGGTTTGTCCCGCCTGCCTGATGTGGTGTATGTTGAAATTGTAGATGAGCAAGGTGGAAAAATAAGTTCGTCAGGTGAGCTAAGTACTACCTATACAATACAGCAGAGTTATCCTCTTTATAAAACCTATCGAAATTCAAATATAAAATTAGGTCACTTGAGAATCATTGCGACTAAAAAAAATCTCTATAAGAGATTGTTAGATACGGTATTGGTTATATTAATTACACAGGCAATAAAAACATTTCTGGTGAGTATATTTATTGTCGTCGTGATTAATTATCTGGTAACCAGACATTTATCTCGTATAGCGGATTTTCTTGAGTCAATAAATGTTAAAAAGAAAGTAAATGAGTTTTCTTTAGACCGAGATGTATCAAGGATGCAAAAGGGTGATGAATTAGATCGTGTAGTATATTCGATTAATAAAATGATGAATGATAATCATCTTAAATATCTGGAATTAAAAGAAAGTCAACACAAGCTGACGCAGAGTGAGTCAAGATTCTTTGCCATTTTTAATTCTATTTCAGATTCGGTTGTAGTTTCAGATGTGCATGGGAATATACTGCTTGTTAACCCTGCATTTAATAAACATTTTTCATATACAGATGGGGTGCCGTCCGATCTGAATGAGCTGGTAGTATATGATCGTGAATCTGAAATTGACGCGCATATAATCTATAAGCAGGTTATTGATGACAGTATGGAGAAGTTGCAGGAATACAATTTTCTGCGTAGTGATGGGACTGAGTTTTCAGGAGAAATAATTAGTAGCAAGATTCAACATGCGGATGGTGAATATGTTGCGTATTTGTCAATTATCAGAGATGTTACTCAGAAGAAACGTGAAGCGATAGAAAAACAAAAGCTGATGAATGAGTTGCAACAGTCCCAGAAAATGGAGTCTATTGGTTTATTAGTTGGTGGAATAGCTCATGATTTTAATAATATACTGGGAAGTATTATTGGGTATTCAGAATTAGCGTTCGAGCTTGTAGCTGAGGATCAAAGTCAGTTAAGAAAATACCTATCAAGAGTAATTGTTAGTAGTGAGAGGGCAAGTAGCCTGATAAAGCAGTTGCTTGCCTTTAGCCGGCGAGGTTCGAGTGAGCTAGAAAGACTGGAAATTCATAAGTTAATTATTGAATTGACAGATATGATTAAGCCATTGCTGCCTGCGACGATTGATTTCAAGGTTAATGTTCAACCGGATATACCAGATGTTATATTTGACTCGACACAGATACAGCAGATTCTACTGAATATCTGTCTTAATGCTCGTGATGCAATGAAGGGTCGGGGTTCACTTGATCTGCTGATTAGCTATGAGAATGTTGACAACGTAATATGTCAGTCATGCCAGAAGGGTATATCTGGGCAGTATGTGGTGATTCGAATACTTGATACGGGCTGCGGTATTGAAGAAGACAAACTCACTACTATATTTGATCCGTTCTTTACAACAAAAGATCAAGGTGAAGGAACTGGTATGGGATTGTCAGTCGTTCACGGTATTTTGCATCAACATAATTCCCATATTTCAGTAGAAAGTAAAATTGGTAAAGGCACTCGGTTTACGCTGTATTTACCTGCCGTAGAACCGGGTGTTGAATTTTCTTCAGAAGAAACTACAAATAAGAAAATTGATATAGACAAGCAAGATGTTGATAGAACTGTTTCTAATCAACAACAAACAATTTTGGTTGTGGATGATGAAGATATGCTGGTTAATTTTTTGATGGAGTATCTTGAGAGTTATGGATATAAAGTTCTTTCTTCTACGGACTCATTGAAGGCTCTTAAGTTATTTCAGAAAGAACATAAACATATTGATTTGTTGATTACTGATCACACAATGCCAAATTTGACTGGGCTGGAATTAATCAGGCAAATCCATGTTTATAACCCAGAGTTACCGGTAATTTTATGTAGTGGGCTGGAAGATGTCATAACTAATGATGACAGGGAGAAATATAAGATTGATTATTATCTGCAGAAGCCAGTGAAAGGTCCTTTATTAATCGAGAAAGTTAAGCAGCTACTTTCAGAAAAGCAGCTGTAAACTTCGTTTTATTAGAATTAATAATTACTTAGTGAATTGATACATTTGGATTAGAAATGCCATTTTTAATTTCTTCTGCAGATGCATCTCTGACTTCCAGCACATTAACTGTGAAGCGTGCCACTTTGCCTGCCAGGGGGTGATTTCCATCAACAGTTAACATACCGTCTGCGATTTTAGTCACATAAAATGTCTTGGTTTCTCCAGCCTCATTAGCCATTTCTACTTGTGCACCCACCTGTCGAAACTGCGGAGGAACATTTTCCAGGCTATCGGTAAAGGAAAGATCAGGATCAACCTCGCCAAAACCTTCGGATGGAGGTACATCGACAGTTATGGTATCGCCGGCTTTACAGCCTTCCAGCGCACTTTCTACGCGCTCAATAAGTCCCATACTACTGGCACCGTGTACGTAATTAACAGGTAAATCAACCTGTTCAATGACATTACCGTCTTCGTCGGCGATTTGATAAGTAAACTGGACGGCCTTGTTCTTGCTAATTCGATCTGATGACATAGTATAAGTTATTGTTTAATAATGAAATATAGAGACAGTCATTATACATGAAAAAGTCATATCACCACAATTAGGGTGCTTAATGTGATCATAGTATTGGTGTATAATACCCGATCATTATCTTAGACAGCACAGAGTGACATATGCAAGCATCTAACTGTAGTAAAGCCGAACCTTTTGCCCTGCAGGTGTTGGGTGATTCCATGCAGCCAGAATTCATGGATGGTGTCGTCATTGTTGTTGACCCTGAAGGGGTGATTCGTGATGGCTGTTATGTGGTTGCGCTGGATAAACGAGATGAATATACCTTCAGGCAGTACCGGCTTTATGATGATAAGCACTACCTGGTTCCTCTGAATGATCTTTATGAGACAGAAGAGTTTGAAGGGCCGACCCATATCAAGGGTGTGGTTGTACAGCAGGCTGGACGTCGTCGTAAGGATCGGAAGTTTTATTAAGTAGCTTCTTTCGAATAGTCTGGTTTTTATATCGGGAATCGTTCTGATATATTTATTTATAGCTATTTGTTATTTCTAATGCTATCTCACCGACAAAGTCATTAGGCAGTGACAAATGCGATAACGATGGATGAGATAGGAAAATTTCGCCATTAGCAGTGGATTTCACAATTAGAAGATAGCGACAACAAGTATAGGCGTCACTTATTCAGACAGATGAAGCCACTCTATAGCCAGTGACAAAAAACTATTGACCTGGTCCCATCTGTTCAGGCTTGGGCGACTTACTGAAATAAGCATCCGCATCATCTTCATCGACTTCTTCGTTATCGCCATTGAATAGCGGAAGCTCATAGTCAAACCAGCCACGAAGCCCGGTTTTTAGAGAGCTAACATTTTCAAAGCCCATGAGCTGCATAGTATGAGCTGCCAGTGCGCTACGGTTTCCGGAGCGGCAGATAACCACAACTTCTTTCTGGCGAGCTGCAGCTAGCTCAGGCACAGTATCTTCATAACCCCAATCACAGCTTGATTCAAGTACACCTCTCGGTACATTGATAGAGTTTTCTATATGTACGGTGTTGTACTCTCTGGGTTCTGTGATATCGATAAGTAGAATGTCACCAGATTCATTAAGCTTTTCTTCGAGATCCCAGGGGAAAATTTCTTCAATCGATGGAAGTATATCGTCTATTAGTGATCGAAATGTTTTCATAATGACGTGCCTGCATTAATTCTCTAGGGTTTTATTCTGTTTTAAGCCTTGTTCAACAGCAATAACGGCTGCTTCAACTCGTGAGTGTACTTCCAGCTTTCGTAATATGGCCTTTACATGAAGTTTAACCGTACCATCAGAAATTCCAAGGTTGCGAGCTATAACCTTATTACTTTGACCATCGGCTAACAAGCATAAGATTTCAAGCTCGCGGGGTGTGAGTTCTGAAAAAGGCGTTTCTTTTTTCTCTTCTTCTATAGGGTCACCCTGAACCATCTTAGCCAGTACATCGGTTAATCCATGAGCAACGACACTTTTTCCTTTTTCGATATCACGTAGCGCGCTGACCAGTTCATCGGGTTCCATATCTTTCAGTAGATAGCCCTGAGCGCCATTACGTAATGCTTCTACCAGATCCTGTTCTTCATTACTGGTGGTGAGCATAACAATGGGTTTGTCGATATTGCGTTCTTTTGCCTGCAATAAGACCTCAAGTCCGCTCATATCAGGCATACGTAAATCAAGTAAAATAATATCCGGATTCAGTTGTTCAATTAGCTCAAGTCCTTTGCTACCTTCTGCGACCGCATCGATTACCTCGATACCCCGTTGTTCTAGTAGCCCCTGCAAACCCACACGAAACAGAGCGTGGTCATCAATGATTAGTACACGCATGCTCAAGAGACAATCTCCGAAAGTCGTTGCAGCGGATCGTATTTTGTTTCGCTGCTATAAGTAAAATAAAGTTCGATACGAGTACCTTCATCAGGCTCGCTTTCGATACGAAGATCACCACCAAGATAGTTGGCACGCTCACGCATAATGCTAAGACCAACATGCTTGCCTGGATGATCACTGGCATTAGGTGTTTCAAAACCCTGTCCGTCGTTTTCGATGAGTATCTGATGATTACCCTCTTCATCACAACGAAACATCAGACGCACATTATTAGCATTACTATGCTTTCGGATGTTGTTCATTGCTTCCTGTACTATGCGGAAAATATGCATTTCAAGGTTAGGTGGTAAATCGGAGTGATCCCATTCTTTTTGTAATAATATATGTATGCCGCTGTCTTTCTTAAGTCGCGATATGAGTTTTTCTACAGCAGGAATCAATCCCTGCTTATTAATTGGCGTACGGCAATGAGCTATCAGTTCTCGTAAATCAGAGTAGGCTTCATCCAGGCTGTTTTCAACCTGTTCAATGCCTCGAATAGACTGGAACTCAGAAGTAGGTTGTAGTGTTTCGTCAAGCACGCGAACCTGGAAACGTAAGCTTGCCAGTGTTTGCGCAAGAGAATCGTGTAGTTCGTTAGCAATCAGGCTACGTTCCTGCATGATAATCATGCGGCGTGATTCCTGATCCTGTTTGGCTTTTTCAATTGCACTACAGAGTTGCTGTGAAAGCGCCGAAAAAAGCTCATAGAGATCTTGCTGGTTATCAAGCGGAAGTTTATTTAGCTTAATTCGGATGACGCCGAGTGTACGGTTTTTTGAATGCAGTGGTAGATAGTAGGAATGTACATCATCACTTACATCGCATTGTAATATCTCAGCTAGACGCGTTACATGCTCATTATCATGAATAATATTATTACTTACTAGTGTGTTTGATAGTTCTTCAGTAATCTTGACACGTTTAGGCTGTGAAACGACGATAGGGTTAATACCTGAGCCTGAGATATATTCCAGCCAGTTATTTTCTGTAATTAACCAGACAGAAACGTTTTTCGCAGTGAGTTGTTTATTAGTTTCGCTGCAGAAAAGATTCAATAGCTCTTTAAGCTCTCGGCCAGTATTAACCGATGATGTGATGTTATACAGAATTTCCTGAGCTTTTTGCTGTTGTAGATTGTTACTGGTTTGCTGTTTTTGATTAGTCAGTGCAATTAGTGACATGGCTGCGAAAATTATGATGATGAGCACAAGGTGCACAAACAGAGCAAGGTTTTTATCAGTATCTGCATTAGCCAGCCATAAACTACTTAGTATTAAAATACTAAGTAATAAAAATAAAGCAGAAACACAGTTAAACAGATGTCGGCTAGACATCTGTTTAAACTCTAAATGAATACGCTCAGTAAAGCTCATTAACTCACCAGTGTCATTTACTTTTGCTTCGGTGGTACATAGTCAGGATCATTTGGGTTCATAAAGATAAACTCATATTTGCCTTCTTCCAGCTCAACATAATCTACTGTCGTGCCGTTTAGAAACTCGTTTGCAGTGACTGAAACAATAACATCAACGCCTTCTGATGTGTAAGTGATATCACCTTCTTTGACATCATCAAAACCCATACCATAGTGGAAGCTGGCATCTTCCAGGCGATTGCATGCCAGGCGTAGAGGAAGGCCATCAAGGTTAGATTCTTTGGCTGAGTGTTTTACCTGCTTTGCTGCCGCGGCTGTTAATGTAATCATACAGACTGCTCCGATTTAGAAAGTTTACAATGTTGCACAAACTGGACAAATCGTTGTGCCCAGTGGTTGCTCGCGGTGTCACGCAGGTGGGCGTAACAGGCGAGCGTATTATTGATAATAATGCCGTCAGACTGGCCATTAATGCCATGACCACGTTTAACCTGATAGGCAAATTTAACATCGTGATCAAGGTTTTCAAGGGCTGAATAGTGGAACTCATGGCCTGCAATCACTGCTTCAGGTTCAGGTCCAAATCCTGACCACAGATGTTCTTCAGTTTGCTCAAGACGAATATAGCCGCGACCCTGAGGGGCCGTGTACATACGGCAGTCAGCAGGGATAAATCCAACCATTTCACCAGTTTGGCCTTGCCAGGTAAGGTTTCTACTCAGGTACATCAGGCCACCGCATTCAGCATAGCAGGGAAGGCCATCTTCTAGTGCCTGTTTGATCTGTGATCTTATGGTGCTATTTGCCTCAAGTTCAGCTATGCGTGTTTCTGGAAAGCCGCCACCAATGAACAGGGCATCAATCTCTGCCAGTTGCGTATCGCGGATCGTATCGATCGGCACAAGCTCAGCACCTGTGGCGGTTATCGCATCCAGATCACCCGGGTAATAGAAGCCGAAAGCATCGTTTTGAACAATCCCGATGCGAACAGGGGAGTTTACGGTAATAACCTGTTCTGGCTGATATGTATGAGATGGTAATGGTTCAGCATTATCAGCAATTGATAGAAGCAATGGCAGGTCTACCTGCTGCTTGACGATATCACGTATCTGCTGGATTTTGATATCTGCTGAATTATCTTCATTACTTGGCATTAGACCCAGATGTCTCTCTTCTATAGATAATTCCGGGTTCTTATAGACAGAGCCGACGACTTTGACATCTGTATAGTGTTCAATAACAGCGTGTAGCTTACTCTCGTGCCGAGAACCACCCAGCTGGTTAAGGATGACACCCGCAATATTAATATCGCTGTCAAAAGCCTGGTATCCTAGAATTAGTGGTGCGATACCACGAGTCATACCACGTGCATCAAGCACCAGAATAACAGGGGCTTTAACTAATGAGGCGAGAGCGGCATTGGAGTTACTGCCATCCAGATCGAGGCCATCATATAGACCTTTATTGCCCTCAATAACGGTAATATCCGCAGAGGTCGAATAGTGATCGATGGTGTGGATAATTTCCTGCTCACCCATGGTGAAAAAGTCCAGGTTATGACAGGGACGCCCACTGGCACGTCCTAGCCACATTGGATCAATATAATCAGGACCTTTTTTATAAGGCTGTACGCTAAGACCAGTCTCTGCAAGTGCGGCACATAAACCTATGCTCAGAGTGGTTTTGCCAGATGATTTGTGTGCAGCTGAAATCAGGAAGTGTGACATAGTTTATAAAGCATAAAAGAAAACGCGAACAACGCAAATGAACGCCAGAAAGATATAAATATGTATCCTATTTGGATAGCAAAAGAGCGCTTATTATAGCGTGTATTTGCGTTTTCTTTTACTCACCTCTCAATATTTCAAAAACACAAACGGCCCGGAGTAATCTCCGAGCCGTCAGGGTAAGGCTATTTAAAGTAAGTTAGTACTTACTCAGCCTTTGCATGCGGATCCGCTACAGAATCTGCCAGTGTAGCAGGCAGGAAGCCCATTACCTTAACACCCAGAGCGATTACGATCAGTGATACAGCAAAGCCACCCAAGCCCAGCATAATTTCTGGCAGGCTTGCAGAGTACTGACTTACCATGCCGTCATTGAAAGAGCTTTCTAGTACTTCCATACCAGGGAAGATGTCTAGTGGATATGCCTGACCACCGATGATGATTGTATACATCTGTGCAAGGCCGCCGAAGACAACCAGTCCACAAGCTACAGCCAGTGTACGACGACATTTTGCTACAGCAGGTGCATAAATCATTGCCAGAGGAACCAGACTGCCTAACAGAATCTGACCAATCCAGAAGATGTTTGAGTATTTCTCACCACCGTTTTCACCCAGCAGCATAAACTTCTCGAAGCCATGGTGCTCAGTCGCGTACAGATTAGAGATGTGGTAAACGATAACAAAGTACAGTACCGCCATCACAAATACACCCAGTAGCTTACGCAGGCGTAATACGATTGCATCACCCAGTTCACGACCAGTCCAGTTGTAAGAGGCCAGTAAAACCAGGATAAAAATAGCCAGTCCAAACGAGAATGACATGATAATAAACATTGGTGCCATCATTGCCATATCGTAACCGGTACGCGCAACCAGGAAGCCAAAGATTGAACCAGTACCTGTGGTCAGTGCAAGACGCCATACAAAGGCGGCAATACCCGCATAACGGCTGTACTGTTTCATTGTACGATCAAGCATAAACCAGGCGTAGATACCAACAATAACAAAGAAGCCGTTATAAAGGATCATGTTCCAGGCAAAGATAGACTTGAAGTTGTAGTAAGTCATGGCAACAATCAGTCGATCAGGACGGCCAAGATCTAATACAAGAATCATCAGACCACCCATTAGCAGAGCCAGCGCAACTAGAGTCGACAGCGGTGCCAGTGGTTTATAAACTTTCTTGTTAAAGACGGAAGAGATAGACGCGACATTTAATGCACCAGAAGCGGCAACAATCAGGAATACCGCAAATACATGAGGCATTCCCCAGACGACCTGGTTATCCATGCCGGTAACCCAGTGACCATTATGTTCCATGTAGTAGGTTGCACCCAGCGCACCCAGAACAAAGGCACCTAACAATGCAATCAGGCCCATGTAGCCAGTGCTGTTACCTTCAATTGGTTGTAAGTGTATTTTTTTCATAATGATTTAATTCAACTGAATATTAATCTTATATGCTGCTTTAGATTCCTCTATAGCGAACACCTGTATTTAAGCCAAGATCTGCACGGATTTGCTTACCACCATGCTTTACCAGCTCTTTTGATATTTCACTATTAGGATCTTTCAGATCACCAAAAATCATTGCACCATGCTCAGCATCTGTACAGGCTTCAACGCAGGCAGGAATTCTGTCTTCGTCTACGCGATGTACACACATTGTGCATGATTCAACTGTGCCTTTACCACGTGGCTGGAAATCTACCTTATTATCAACAGCTTCGTGAGCAAATGAACGCGCCTTATATGGGCAAGCCATCATGCAGTAACGACAGCCGATGCAAATATGGCGGTCAACCAGCACAATACCATCTTCACGTTTGAACGAGGCACCAGTAGGGCATACGTCCGCACAGGGTGGATTTTCACAGTGCTGACACATCATTGGTAAAGAAATGACGTGGTTAGTTTGCTTGTCTTTTAACTTAACTTTGCGAATCCATTGCTGATCAGTTAATGGACGGTCATGTGACTCAATTCCATTTTCTGTATGGCAGGCATTTACGCAAGAGGTACAACCTGATGCACATTTAGCAGTATCAATTAACATACCCCAGCGATTTGCACTGGTTACTTTATCAGCAGCAGGTTTTGCTTGTACCTGGTTAAGAAATACACCTGGCGCTATAGTCAATGCTGCAGCAGCTGTTGCTGATTTTCCTACAAAACTACGGCGTGAGATATTAACCGTTTCATTATTTTTCATTGGTTAAGGCTCCCGTAGTTAATGCGTCTGCAATGTTTGATTGCAGTGGCTTAGTCGCCTGTGCATTGTGTGGATTCTTACCCATTGGGGTATCCATATGGCACTGGAAACAATCAATGCTTACACCTGCATAGTTGTGGCAACTACTGCAGAAATGCTTGTCATCACCAAAGCGCACTTGAGAATTCTCTGGTACGTGGCAGTTAATGCACTCTTTAAGGCTATATGTCTTTGTACGGACACCTTCGTGCATGGTTGCATCACGTTGATGAAGTATGTACTTCATGTGATTCTTTTTCATTTCATCTTCGTCTTCTACACATTCCGTCGAGCCATTTGTTGGATACGGAATATTAGGTGCAAAAGAAGGCTTTTCTTTTTCATCAGCAATAGCAACAGAGGACAGTGAAATAACCACTATTCCTGCAATTGTGATTAAAGCTTTATGCATGAGATTTTTCATCTGCAGCATCAGTAACTCCAATAGTTTAAGAAGTTGTAACCCTCAGAGGTACACTGCCAGCATAAGCTGGCAGTGTTAGCTGAGTTGTTACTCACCCATACCCATGTCGATGTAGCCAGTAGGACAAACATCTGAACAGATATGACAACCGATACACTTGTTGTAGTCAGTGTCTACGTAACGACCAGTCGTTGCCTGATCTTTCTTAACACGGAATACCGCATCTTGTGGACAGAAGATAACACAGTTATCACACTCGAAGCACATGCCGCAGCTCATGCAACGGTTCGCTTCAGCAACTGCACCTTCTTCTTCCAGACCGTTCATACGTTCTGCAAAGTGCCCCAGTACTTCGTCAGATGATGGAACATCTTCAGTACGCTGGTTACGTGCGACACCTTCGAAGTGACCCAGGAACATCAGATCAGTAGAAATAATTTCCTGCTTAGAGCGGTCTTCGTAGTTGTGTACAGCGTAGTCAGCATCACATGTGCCACGTTGCTGGTCTTCTTCCAGGCCTTTGTCTGCGAATGAAGATGGAGTCATTTGAGATTCGTCCAGCTTGTTCAGCATGTTGAAGTGATGAACGTCAACTTTAGGACGTTTCTTCATTTCTTTGTTGTCCAGGAACTGCTTGATCGTTTCTGCAACTACTGAGCCCTGACCAATCGCTGTAGTCAGCAGGTGAGGACGGATGATGTCGCCAGCTACGAAGTGACCTGGCTTACCAGGTACCTGGTAGAACTTGTCAGCATCGATCAGTGAACGGCCATTGTCCATATCTTCAACACCTTCCATATCACCGAACTGACCAATCGCAGATACGATCAGGTCACACTCAACGATGTGCTCTTTGCCGCCTTCAACAGCAACAGGTGCGTTGTTTTCAAACTTACAGTCAACCAGTTTCAGAGCAGTTGCACGACCGTTTTCATCAGTGATGATCTCAGTAGGCATTACTTCGTTCATGATGATGACACCTTCTTTCAGTGCATCTTGAACTTCGTGCTCTGCAGCCGTCATTTCTTCCTGCTTGAACAGGGCTGTCAGTACAACGCTGTCACAGGCTGTTTTGTCTGCGTCAGCAACATCACCGTGCTTAATACGACCTTCTGCTGAATCTTCTGGTTTCTCATCACCCATGTCTTTCAGGGTACCGATACGGCGAGAAACAGATACAACGTCGATAGAGGTATCACCACCACCCACACATACAATCTTCTTACCTGTGTACTTCATCTCGCCCAGGTTGAACTGCTCAAGGAAGTCTACAGCAGTAACTGCATTTGGAACGTCTTTCCAGTTGTCGATGAACAAACCACGGCCATTCTTACAACCTAATGCCCATAATACTGCATCGTATTCTTTTTCAAGGTCTGCAACAGCAACGTCTTTACCAACACGCGTGCTTAATTTAGTGTCAATACCGCCCATGTCGAGGATACGCATACATTCGTGATCCATTACGTCACGAGGAGTACGGTAGCCAGGAATGCCGTAGCGCATCATGCCACCCAGTTCAGCGTGGTCATCAAAGATTGTGCTAGCGATACCGAACTTACGCAGATGGTAAGCAGCTGACATACCAGCAACACCACCGCCGATAATAGCGACTTTTTTGCTGCCTAAATCTGGTAAGCCAACAAACTTGTACTTTTCAGAGAAAGCACTGTCACCAATGTATTGTTCTACAGAGTTGATACCAACGAAGTCATCAACATCATTACGGTTACAGCCGTCCTGACAAGGAGCTGGGCAAACACGACCCATCATTGCAGGGAAAGGGTTAGCTGAAGTAGAACGCTGGAATGCGTATTCTTCTTTAGTCATACCTTCTGGTGGAGTTTCAATGCCGCGGATGATGTCTAACCAACCACGAATATCTTCACCTGAAGGACAGCTACCCTGACAAGGTGGCGTGCGGTGTACATAGGTTGGACATTTATGAGAAGTATCCTCTTTAAATATCTTTTCATTGAAGCTAGACCATTTGTTGTCGCCATCTTTAAAGCGGCGGAATGTTAAGTCTTTTTTCTGCATGTCTTCTTTGGAAGTGGTCATGCTGTTCTCCTATATGCTAAACCGTATAGTTAAAAATTTTGTAGCTGTGCATTACCCGTAAGGGGAGAGTGTACAGTTACTAATTCATTCGTAATAAGTAAATCTGTTCGTCTGTACTCAGAAACCGTTAGTCTTCCGGATCAACCTGGCCTTCCAGGATAATCGCATTACTAACCAGTTGGTGAACACTGACAATTTGGTCCATGGTAAAGCCATAATAAGGCAGAACCTTGGTGAACTGGCTCTTACAGATCGCACAGATCGCAGCCATGTGGGTAACCCCACCTTCTTCAACTGCATTTTTCAGTGCAGTTGCACGCGGTAAAATACCTTTTACACGCAGTTCCATCAGGTCGTCTGTTAACAGACCACCGCCGCCGCCACAACAGAAGGTTGCGTCGTGGATGGTATCTTGCTCCATATCGACAAAGTTATTACATACCGCTTTAATAACCGCACGAGGAATTTCAAACTGACCGCCTGGCTTGTCGCCCATGCCAGAAGCACGTGCCACGTTACAGGAATCGTGGAAAGTCAGAGTCATTTCATCATTACGTGACTTGTCGATATTCAGCTCACCTTTTTCAAGCTTATCCAGCGTGAATTCACAGATGTGCTGTGGAATAGGGTAGTTCTGGTCAAGGAAATCAAATGGACCAGCTAATGTATTTAAGAAGCTGTAACCAACACGCCATGCGTGACCACACTCACCATAAACAATTCGTTTAACACCAAGCTGAAGTGCTGCTTCACGAATACGCATAGAGATACGTTGCATATTTTCGTAAGAGCCAACAAATAGACCAAAGTTAGCTGCTTCTGATGCAACTGAGCTTAATGTCCAGCTTGTGTTTGTTGCGTGGAAAACTTTTGCGTAACCAATCAGACCGTCAATGTGTGGCTCTGCGAAGAAGTCAGCAGATGGCGTAACCAGCAGAATGTCTGCACCTTTCTTGTCTAACGGGAATTTAACTTCAACCTCAATGTCGTATTCAACGTCTTCTTCCAGACCTTCCAGAACGTTAGCTAATGCTTTTTCTGGTAAGCCCAGGTTATTACCGATAGTAAACACTTTACCGATAATTTCATTTGAATATTTCTGGCCTTTACCTATGTGCGCCATGATTTCACGAGCAGCCATGGTAACTTCAGCGGTGTCGATACCGTAAGGGCAGAAAACTGCACAACGACGACATTCTGAACACTGGTGGAAATAGCTGTACCAGTCCTGAACAACTTCTTCAGTCAGATCTTTTGCGCCAACCAGTTTAGGGAAGTACTTACCAGCAAAGGTAAAGTAACGACGGTAAACACTACGCAGTAAATCCTGGCGAGCAACTGGCATGTTCTTCGCATCTTGTGTGCCGAGGAAGTAATGACATTTGTCAGTACAGGCACCACATTTAACGCAAGAGTCCATGAATACTTGTAAGCTGCGGTAACGACCTAACAGGTCGCCCATTTTATCAATTGCCTTCTCTTTCCAGCCGTCAACCAGAACATATTCTGGCATTTCATTAGGGTCATTCTGGACTTTCTTGCCCACATAGCCCATGGCTTCCTGGAATTCAGGTTTTGCCACAAAAGGACTCAGGTGATCCATGACGCCATCTTTTGGCAACGGTACTACCGCATACTCTTTGACTTCAGGAACTTCGTAATCAGCCACTATGGATTCCTCGTTATTTTATTCGTTAAGCTTACGCTTTTGTTTCTTCAGTTGCTTCTTTAGGCTGTAACTCAGGGTGATTACCACGAGTTTCATCTAAAGGCTTGGCCCAGTCAGCGATATGACGCTTTTCACGTGGGTTATCGACCTGGTTACGTGTAGGCGCATAAAATACACCAGGAATGTGTAACAGCTTACTTACTGGTAATACAAAGCCTAACAGGGCAACTAGTAACAGGTGAATAACAAGCGCAGTGCTTTCAGGAAGCTCTTGCAGATCAAAATTCATAATACCCAGCATAAATGTCTTAACTGCAGTGATATCAACGTAAGAGACAAAGCTCATTACAAAGCCACTTAAAGTGATAGCCAGTAGCAGGATTAGCATCAGGTAGTCAGATGGCGCTGAGATATAGCGAACGCGCGCAACAAGAAAACGACGAGCTAATAAACCACCCAGACCTAAGATCATGCCAAATACGGCATATTTACCAGCTGTCTGGACTAACCATGAGCCAATTAGTGGCATTAAAAAGCCAAACATGCCTTCAGGGTCGATGATGTAACGAAGATGACGTACAAATGCTAATGCAAGAGATACGTGGAAGATCCAGCCGAATATCCAGATCCACTTGTTTGAGCGAAATAGAGATGAAAATAGTACGACTTCTTTAGCCAGACGCAGTACAACACCACCAGTTGTTTTAGGAGCAGGTGTTACTGGAATTTTTAATGGCGCTGGCGTTGCGCGGTACTGACGGGCTTTTCGAGCCAGACCAACAATCATAGCAATCGTGGCTAGGGTTAACAGTACAGCAATCAAGGTGGACATTAAGGCGTACTCCGCAACAAATTCTATTTAATGTTTAAGTTCTGTTTAAGTTAACTTTCTATAGCGCGAACAACGCGCTTGTTTATAAACAAAAGTGTTATAAACGAAAAACTCAAATTACCGTTTTGAGTTCGTAGAGAATTCTTAAATGAGGGGAGATGAATCTCCCCTCTATCTGGATTCGTAAATTATACGCAACCAGTTGGCTTAGGCAGACCAGCATATTTACATGCTTGCTTGCCAGGGCCGTATGGGAACAGTTCGTACAGGTACTTGCTGTTACCTTTGTCTTTACCAAGCTTCTTACCAATCGCTTTAGTCAGTACACGTACTGCTGGAGCAATTTGGTATTCGTCGTAGTATTCACGCAGGAAGTTGATAACTTCCCAGTGGTTTTCAGTCAGTTCCTGGTCTTCCAGCTGCGCCATAACAGTCGCACAATCTGGTTCCCATTCACCCAGGTTTACCATGTAACCTTCTTCATCAGTTTCGAACGTTTTACCGTTTGCTTCAAATGGCATCTTTTATACTCCTACGTATAGAGATAATTAAACAGGCTTATAACC
>JBFHVQ010000053.1:0-22487 GCA_041589455.1 Gammaproteobacteria bacterium
AAGAACCTGTACGACCTGCCTCCTGAAGAAGAAGCCGCCATTCCACAGGTCGCTTTCTCTCTGGATGCAGCACTCAAAGCACTGGACGAAGACCGCGCATTCCTGACCAAGGGCGGCGTATTCACTGATGACCAGATTGATGGCTACATCGCACTGAAAGATGAGGAAGTACAACGCTCACGCCTGGCTGTTCACCCAGTTGAGTTTGATATGTATTACTCTGTTTAAGCCACAGGCCGACCCAGAGACACCTGATGCCTGGCTCTGAGCATGTGTTTTTCATTAATGCTCAGACGGCTGAAAGTGACTGCCCCAGATCTTTTGGACTGGGGCTTTTTTTGCGCCAATCACCTTACTAACCACCCCGCATACCTCTATCCACTACCAATCGTACACCTCTCCTTATAAGACATTGCTATTATTATCAAAAATAATCCTACTGTTTGCAGACTATAAAGATCTGAGCGATCATTATAAGATCTATCTACTATAGACTGCCCATAACCTCACAAATACCTTTAAGGAACTTGCGGTTTTTCACTATGTCTATGAGCTAATACAGTAGATGACTGCAATTCACTTTATAAGGCTGCTAATATTGAAATAACTGGCACCGGCAACCTGGACACACTGCATATGAAATCCGCTATCTGGCTCTTACCGCTAACTCTTGTCATGCATAGCAGCCATGCCGAGCTGTACAAATGGATAGATAAGGATGGCAGCATTATTTATTCCGACACGCCACCTTATGAGGGCGCAAAACAACTCGTACCCCCCGGACTGACCACGACGCCAGCCGTCAAAGTTGAGAAAAAAAAGCCCACCACTCCAACAAGCAGCGATGATAGTGACGACTTTAAATACACTGGCTTCAGAATAATCTCTCCCAAGCATGACCAGGCGATCCGCGACAATCAGGGAAATATTGCCATTAGTCTCGCTATAACGCCTTCAATTAACCTAAAGAAAGGCCACTACGTCACTATGACCCTCGACGGCAAGGACATTGAAGAAAAATTTATCTCTGCCAGCATCACATTAAAAAATATTGATCGTGGCAGCCACACCCTTAGTGCCACACTAAAGAACAAAACCGGCCAGATACTGATGAGCAGCAAGCCCATTACTTTACACCTGCACCGCTTTTCCACGTTGCATAATAAAGCCAATTAGGACAAACTGCACTGTATTGGTGCGGCTAAAAACGCATCTGATTCAACATGGCGAGCGACTGCCCTTCAATTGCACATCCCAGCAATCGCCGGCCCTTTGGTTCTTACGCATCTTATTGATAAATAAGAACTTTATTTTTCACTCAAGGCCACACGCCTTGTTCGTTATATTGGTTCACTTCTTGCTTGTGCATAGATTATGAGTAATTTAAATGCCCAAGGTTCGGGCTACCAGAAAGATATTCTAGACAACCTCAGCACAGCCGTTCTTCTGCTGAATACTGAGCTTGTGGTGGACTATATTAATCCTGCCGCAGAAAATCTGTTTCAGGTATCTTCCCGACAAGCACAACATAAGCGCCTCGACAAACTGATGCTACTGGACGAAGCCTTCGAGGACAGGCTCAATCGGACGATTACTGAAATCCATCCATTTTCCGAATATGAGGCCAGCATTTCACTGCCTGATGGTCGTCAGATCATTATTGATTATGTACTTAACCCCATTCTCAAGCCCGATCGAGACATCCAGTTAATGCTGGAAATCTCACATATGGACCGCCACATCCGTATCGCCCGTGAAGAAAAACTGTTGAGTGAGCAAAATGCAACTCGCAATCTGATCCGAGGCATGGCACATGAAATCAAAAACCCCTTAGGCGGACTACGAGGGGCGGCTCAACTACTTGAAAGAGAGCTGCCAGACGCATCTCTCAGTGAATATACACAAATTATTATTGGAGAAGCAGACCGTTTACAGTCACTGGTTGATAGAATGTTAGGCCCCAATAATATTCCTGACAAACAGAGCGTCAATATTCACCAAATATTTGAACATGTCAGACAACTCATCCAGGTAGAACTTCACCTGGATGAGCACATTTACTTTAAACTCGACTATGACCCAAGCCTGCCAAACATCAATGCTGACTCGGATATGATGATTCAGGCGATATTGAATATCACACGCAATGCCGTACAGGCACTGAATGGTAATGGTGAAATCACCCTCAAGACACGCCCTTTACGGCACTTCACCATTGGCCACACCAATCATCGGCTGGTATTAAAAGCGCAAATTATCGATAATGGCCCAGGAATACCTGACGATTTACTTGAACACATCTTTTACCCTATGGTTACCGGCAGAGCGGAAGGCACAGGGCTTGGGCTCTCTATTTCACAATCCCTGGTCAACCAGCATGATGGTCTGATCAAGGTTAGCAGCCGACCTGGAAAAACCATTTTTACAATATATTTACCCCTGGAGCATAACCATGGCTGAACATCACATATGGATCATTGATGATGACCCATCCATCCGCTGGGTGCTTGAAAAGGCATTAAAATCTGATGGGCTTATCGTTACAAGCTTTGACAATGCAAGTGCCGCACTGGATCAACTGGAAAGCTCTCAACCAGATACTATCGTCACCGACATTCGCATGCCCGGTATGAATGGCCTGGATTTCCTTAACGTTCTTAATCAGCAGCATCCGGAAATTCCTGCAATTATCATGACCGCACACTCTGATCTGGACAGCGCTGTTTCTGCCTACCAGGGCGGAGCATTTGAGTACCTTCCAAAACCATTTGATATCGATGAGGCAGTGGCCCTGGTAAACCGTGCCTGCAAAACCAGTGAAGAACAATCACAAAAACAGGCCCCACAGAATCTTTCAACTCCTGACATTATTGGCGAAGCGCCTTCAATGCAGGAAGTGTTTCGCGCCATTGGTCGCTTGTCTAAATCCAATATAACCGTTTTGATTAACGGCGAATCAGGCACTGGTAAAGAGCTGGTTGCAAGCGCCTTACACAAACACAGCCCTCGTGCTGACCGTCCTTTTATCGCCATTAATACCGCAGCCATTCCCAAAGACCTTCTTGAATCAGAACTCTTTGGCCACGAAAGAGGGGCATTTACAGGCGCCACCTCACAACGCAGAGGTCGCTTCGAACAGGCTGATGGCGGAACTCTGTTTCTTGATGAAATTGGCGATATGCCCGCCGATTTACAAACTCGCTTGTTGCGTGTACTCGCTGATGGACAATTTTATCGTGTGGGTGGTCACACCCCAATCAAAGCTAATGTCAGGATTATCACCGCAACACACCAGGATCTTGAACAACGCGTTAAACAAGGACTATTTCGAGAAGACCTGTTCCATCGGCTTAATGTAATCCGTATTCATATCCCTCCACTACGCGAGCGTAAAGAAGATATTCCAGCACTACTGCAGTTATTTCTACAACAGGCAGCGAGTGAAATTCAGGCCGAAACAAAAGTATTATTGCCCGATGCTGAAGCCTATCTAACCAGCCTCGATTGGCCAGGCAATGTCCGTCAACTTGAAAATTGCTGTCGCTGGATAACTGTGATGGCCTCAAGCCGAGATGTCCATATGTCTGACCTGCCTCCTGAATTATTTCCGGAGAGTGCAGTAACATCTGCTACTCAACAGCCCGGAAAAAGCTGGGAAGACGGGCTTAGAAACTGGGCTGATACTCAATTAAAAATCGGCAAGGAAGATATTCTCAGTGAAGCACAACCCAGATTTGAGCGAATACTGATTGATGCCGCCCTGGAAAAAACCAATGGTCGGCGTCAGGAGGCAGCAAAACTACTTGGCTGGGGAAGAAATACCCTAACTCGCAAAATTAAGGAGCTGGAAATTGAGTAACATACTGATTCACTCCCACAATAATAGGCCTGTTTGATTGCACTGTAAGACGAGAGTTTATGTACCACGCACCCTCTTAGAGCCAGTTCATTGGTGACTTAAGAGGGTACTTCACAGTTTATAATTTCTTGTAGATTGTATAATTGCTATCCTGGGCATAAGTGCTTGTATTGTCACTATTCTGAAACTCACCTGCGTCACCATCACCATCATCCAGTTGCCGATCGAGGATCTCAGCCACCTTTCCCTGAATATCATCCATACAGATGACTGCCCCATTGATCCCGGCATTGGTATCTTCAACACCAATTCTCGCGCCAAATGCATGAGTTGGGTTATTCGTACCTGTGCCTGCTACAAGCCCGGCCAGGCGCAAATGGTTCCACAATTCGGTACTTTCACCACCCTGGGTAAAGCATGCACCTGCAATTATTCCATTTCCATCACCAGGAACGGCAACACCCACACCCCAGCGGTCATCTGCATTCGGATCATCACCCGGGAAGGCAGAATACCGATCGAGATAAGAATAGATAGCTGCTGCAACACCATTAAAATCATTTGATGTCCGCTTAATTTTCGCGTTGGTCATCATTTCCTGACCTTTTAACACACCACCTAACAGCAAACCGATAATCACCAATACAATAGCAATTTCAATTAGTGTAAAACCTGCACTCTTTTTCATAACTCAATCTCCAGTCCATCCTTAGCAATTAGTTAGAACAATGCAATTTCTCTGCATCCTGGCAATTCAAAATCACTTATGCCTTAGTTATATAGCACATGAATTACAGGCAACATAACAACGGAAACCATTATTTGTCACTGCTTTTTTTCAAATGATTGGCATACTTTACTAGGAGGACTTAATCTGTGACATATCACATGACTGCTGTTACCTGACAGATTCTCAGTATGTTTTGACAATATACGCCATTTCAGACTCGAGCATTAAATCTCTATATGCTCACTATTCGCCAATGTAATTGCATTTACGAATCGATAACATTGCTAAACAATACTCAAAACTGCTTAAGGAATTAGATTGATTACATCAGAGACAAAAAGGGCAAATACTCATACAGCATTTCTAGAACAGTAAGTGATATAAAATAGAATATTAAGGCGGTGGGATAAACAAAAATAAAGACCAACGATTTATCACTTGAATATCGCGAGCACTTTCTCAAGCAAGAATATCAGGGATTAGCGCATCTTCAATTTTAACGATCATTTCTTTTAACTTGAGTTTACGCTTTTTTAAACGTTGTAGTTGCATTTGCTCGATACCACCGGTCATATGCATACGGTGAATCACATCATCCAGGTCACGGTGTTCAAGCCTTAGCTCTTCAAGGCGCTTTCGTAACTGCTCTTGATCCAGATCTGACATCGCTAAACCTGCTTAAGTTGATTCATCAGAGGGAGATTAACTCATAGTATAAATCTGAGTCACTTTGTTTATCAATCTATCCTAATTAGAGCATTTTAGCTAGTCGTAGATGCGACAATAAATAAACCACATATAATTAAAACTTATAAGAACCCTGCTACTATAAATTATCTTTTATTCTAACTTTTCAAAATCTAGAGAAACGGAGTTAATACAGTATCTTAAACCCGTTGGCTTTGGCCCATCTGGAAAAACATGCCCTAAATGTGCATCACAGGCACTGCATCTGACCTCAACCCTAAGCATACCATGAGAGGTATCTCTAATTTCAGTAATACACTGTTCATTAACAGCTTGCCAGAAACTTGGCCAGCCGCTTCCTGAATCGTATTTCTCCTGCGAGTTGAACAAAGGCGCATGACAACAGACGCAGTGGTAAATTCCATTTTCATTATTGTGATAATAGTTACCACTAAAGGGCGCCTCGGTTCCCTGGCATCGAGCCACGCGATAGGCTTCTTCACTCAATTCAGATTTCCATTCTGCATCTGTTTTATTAATTTTACTCATTATAAATATTCATCTTAATAATATTTTTCACAAGTTTCTACACAATCAGTCTGTAGCCAAAGCAAATACAATACAAGTTAATCTTTTTGCTTGCACCCTCATAGACTCAGCTGGAGCAAAACTGACTTCTTGTGTGTTTAATGTAAAGCAACCTTTTAGCACTGCTCCCACGGCAACCCTCGAAATCGCCACCCTCCTAGAGAGCTACGATGATACTGATCATCACGATCCCCTTCAAAGCCTTCCGTAACATGGCAGACATTTTTGAAGCCAGCCTCAAGCAATGCCTTGCCTGCATCTTTCGTTCGTTTGCCACTTCTACAAATTAATATAATAGGCGGTGACGCTTCTCCCTGTTCACAAACACCTCCCAACATCAGCTGTCGAACTTCTTTTTCAAAATCAGGGTTCACACACCAGTCTGGCTCATCTATCCAGGGTATATGCACTGCACCTGTTGGGTGCCCCACAAAAAGAAATTCCATATTTGAGCGGATATCAATAAGTACAGCACTTGGCACTTTATGTAAAAGGTCAAATGCCTCCTGAGGACTCAGTGAATTTAACTCGGTTAATTCAAGGTTCGCATCGTTGCTCATGATTCATTATCCGCCAGTTTCCAGTAATTATTAATCGTTTTTAACTTGTCTAACTTCCTGAAAAATCTCTTTAAACACATTCACCCATTTTTCGCTAAATTGTGTCCCAGAATACTTACCTAGCTCTATCGCAGCTCTTAACAATGGCCGCTTTAGTAACATTGCATGCGCTCTTTCATGAGTCCGCGCATCAACCGCATCCACAATTGCGAGTATTTTTGCACCTTCACATATTTCATTTTCTTTTAACCCATGAGGATAACCATGACCATTAACCTGTTCATGATGTTGCAAGACAATTGCCGCTGCTTCTCGCCAGCTTTTCATATAGCGCATCAACTCATATGAAATTACCGGGTGCTGTTTAACCTGTGACAGCTCATCTTCTGACAATGCCTCTCGACTATTTATTACCTCTAGGGGTAATAAAGCCATACCTGCATCATGCATATAAACGGCGGCTGCCAGTTGTTCTGGGTCAACGGGTCGACCTGCATGATCATTCATTTGCAGGGCCAGCCTCAACATTCTGGCGGAGCGACCTTTCCAGTATCGGGCACGCTCTTCTAGTGGACGTGATAATGTTTTAAAAAAAATGAAGTCTTCACTTTCCTCAACACCAAAGCTAATTAATTCTTCTGTATCAGGATCATTTTGTGAAAATAGATTTTGCAAGGTATCGTTATGACTGACCCTACTCTCAATAATTTCCATTGTTGGATCTAGAAGCAATAGCGCATCTTTAATCGCACCCTGCCTGTCACTTTTATCTACTCGCTGAATCCTCTCTATGCTGCTACATATTTTTGGCAACCGGTCAACAATCACACAACGTTTTTCATTATCGATCATTCTTTCAATGATTGTCTGTATGTCATTTATAACCAGTAATATTAAGTCACTCAGTAGCGTCTCAAACTCAATTTGATGATTTTTTACTGCAACAACAATTGTATTGACACTACTGGTTAGCAAGGTCAGCTTATCTAGCCCTAGAGCACTCAATGCTTGCTCAATATCCTGAATGGCTTGTTGCAAGTCATTGATAACTGCATCCTCAGCAGCCAGCTCAAGCATCATAAGGCTTTCTTCAATCTTTTGTTGCGACTGCGAAAAGCTTGAAAAAAAGCGACTCAATGCCGATGCCTCAATACCTGCATCCGACATGGCTGGACTCAATTTTGACATTTCTGCTCCCTAACTGGACTACGGCCTTTATTACAATAGTATAGAAAACCCGCTTTTTTCACTCCCGTCTATTCTGACTAACGGACTTATTTAGGTGCCAGCCAGTTAATTTTAGCTAATCTCCCGGTCTAATCTGACAACAGTTGCTTCTCTAACTGATCCAGCTCTTCCGTTACAATCAGCCATTCCTCTTCCTGCTCTGACAGTTTCTGGTTTACATCAGAACGCTCGCGAGCCAGAATTTCCATGTTTTCGCGCTGTTCTGGTTGATAGATCTGCGGATCAGTTAACTGCTGCTCAAGCTCATCAAGCTGTTGTTGCAGTGCCTGCATCTGTTGCTCAATCCGCTGTAGTTGCTTCTTCAGGGGCTGCAACTGCTTACGTTGCTCAGCCTGCTGCTGCCTGATCTGCTTTTTATTTAGACCTCGACTTACATCTGACTCCAGTTCTTTATCATCCGCTAACTGTTCCCGTGGCTGCAGCAACCACTGTCGATAAGCATCCAGATCATCATTAAATGGCACTACCTGACCTTTATCAACCAGTAAAAACTGATCGCTCACCGAACGCAACAAATGCCTGTCGTGAGAAACTAGCACCATAGCTCCTTCATAATCCTGTAGCGCCATCGACAGAGCGTGTCGCATCTCCAGATCAAGATGGTTAGTGGGTTCGTCTAATAGCAGTAAATTTGGTTTCTGATAAATGAGCAATGCAAGAACCAGGCGGGCTTTTTCGCCACCCGAAAAAGGGGCTACTGGCTCTAACACCCGATCGCCGTGAAAATTAAATCCGCCAAGATAGGTTCTAATCTGCTGCTCGCTCATCTTCTTATCGAGTCGCTGCATATGCAGTAGCGCACTGGCCTCCGGGTCAAGCTGTTCAAGCTGATGCTGAGCAAAGTAACCAATCTTAAGCTCCGAAGATTGCTCAAAATCGCCACTCATTGGCCGCAGCTCTCCTGACAGCATTTTAATTAAGGTCGATTTACCTTCACCATTATGACCCAGTAGTGCAACACGATCACCGGGAAGCAGGCTCAGGCCAATACCCTTCAGGACTGTAGTCTCGCCATAACCCAGTTCAATCTCGTCCAGTCGCATCAATGGATGCGGTAATTTCTCTGGCTTATAAAACTGGAAATGAAAGGGTGAATCGATATGCGCCGCAGAAATTAATTCCATGCGCTGTAACGCCTTAACTCTTCCCTGAGCCTGCTTCGCCTTACTCGCTTTTGCCTTGAATCGCCGAATAAAACTTTCGATATGCTCAATTTCACGTTGCTGCTTTTCAAATTGAGATTGCTGTAGCGCCAGCTGCTCTGCTCTCAGCTTTTCGAAAGCTGAATAGTTTCCGCTGTATAATTTCACTTTCTGCTGTTCAATGTGAACAATATGCGTGGAGATTTTATCGAGAAAATCACGATCGTGAGATATCAGCAATAGCGTTCCCTGATAACTTAGCAACCATTGCTCCAGCCAGATAACCGCATCCAGATCCAGGTGATTGGTTGGTTCATCAAGCAACAACAAATCAGAACGACACATCAATGCCTGAGCCAGATTTAAACGCATGCGCCAACCACCAGAAAATGAAGTCACTGGCTGTGTTAACTGATTCGTTTTAAAACCTAAACCGAGCATTAATTTACCTGCTCGTGCCTCTGCACTATAGGCATTTATTTCATCCAAACGACTATAAAGTTCCGCCTGAAGCTGCCCATTATTTTCCGCTTCAGCTTTTACAAGACGTTGTTGAATACATCTTAATTCCTGATCACCATCCAGAACATAATCAATGGCCGTTCTATCAACGGCTGGCGTTTCCTGTGCCACATGCGCGATAACCGTTTCTGCTGGAAACTCCAGTTCACCTTCGTCACTCTGTAAGCGGCCAAGAATTAGCGCAAACAGACTGGATTTACCACAGCCGTTTGCACCTGTAATGCCACAGCGATTACCGCGATGAATAGTAAAGCTTGCCTGATCAAATAGCTGCTTTGCTCCGCGCCTTATGGCTAGATTTGTCAGGCTAAGCATAGGATATGCTAGCGCTTAAACGCTTGCGCTAAGGCATCCGCCATTGCAGAGTTTGAAACATTCCCTGCTGCGGTTTTATTACTCTGCTTTTTGGCTGGACGTTTTTTATTATCACGCTTAATGTCTTTGGTATTATCTCGGCTATTATCATCGAGGCGCATGCTTAAGCCGATGCGTTTACGTTGCACATCAACTTCCATCACTTTTACTTTAACTACATCACCTGCCTTAACTACTTCGCGCGGATCTTTTACATAGGTCGTTGAAAGCGCAGAAATATGTACCAGTCCATCCTGATGTACACCAATATCTACAAAGGCACCGAAGTTAGTTACATTAGTAACGACACCTTCAAGAATCATATCGGCTTTCAGGTCTTTAATTTCTTCAACACCATCTTTGAATTCTGCCGTCTTGAATTCTGGTCGCGGATCACGCCCCGGTTTATCCAGTTCGTTCAATATATCCTGCACGGTCGGCAAACCAAACTGCTCATCTACAAAATCATTGGCACTCACCGTTTTCAGGAAGCGGCTATCACCCATAATGTTCTTAATTGTTTTGTCTGATTTCTGCAGAATTTTTTCTACCAGTGGATAAGCTTCCGGGTGAACTGCTGAACTGTCGAGGGGGTTTTCTCCCGCTGAAATTCTCAGGAAACCCGCAGACTGTTCAAATGCTTTTGGTCCGAGTCGTGGAACATTTAATAACTGTTTGCGATTGGCAAATGCACCATTCTCATCGCGAAATTGCACAATATTTTCCGCCATGCTCTGACTAAGACCTGACACCTGCGTCAATAAAGGAACCGATGCCATATTGACATCAACACCCACCGCATTTACACAATCCTCAACCACTGCATCTAGCTGACGTGCCAAACGTGTCTGGCTAACATCATGCTGATACTGTCCAACACCAATTGCTTTAGGTTCTATTTTAACCAGTTCCGCCAGTGGGTCCTGTAGACGACGCGCAATTGAAACGGCGCCACGAATCGATACATCCAGATCCGGAAATTCTTTCGATGCAAATTCAGATGCGGAATATACTGAAGCGCCGGCCTCTGAAACCACCAGTGATGTGAGTTTAAGCTCAGAATATTTTTTAATTAATTCTTTTGCCAGTTTATCTGTTTCACGTGAAGCGGTTCCATTACCGATACTGATCAGACTTACATTGTGCTTCATCGCTAGCGCTGCCAGAACGGCAATCGACTGGTCCCACTGATTTTTAGGTGCATGAGGATAAATCGTTGCATGGTCAACCAGTTTACCGGTTTCATTAACTACAGCCACTTTAACACCAGTTCGCAAACCGGGATCCAGCCCCATAGTTGCCTTGGCGCCTGCCGGTGCCGCTAATAACAGGTCATTCAGGTTTGATGCAAAAACTTTAATCGCTTCTTCTTCTGCCGCTTCTTTGAGTTTCATTTTCAACTCAACATCCAGGTGACTGAAGATTTTTATTTTCCAGGCCCAGCGCACCGTGTCCTGTAACCATTTATCAGCCGCTCTACCCTGATTTTCTATTTTGTAGAAACCGGCAATCATTGCTTCACAGGGATGTGTCTGCAGCTCATCTTCATTTTCTACTTTTAAATTCATTTGAAGAATATTTTCATTACGACCACGGAATAAAGCCAGTGCTCTATGTGAAGGTATATTGACTACTGCCTCCTGATACTCAAAATAATCAGCAAATTTTTCGCCTTCCTGCTGCTTCCCTTCAATAACCGAGGATTCAATAATGCCGTTATTCCAGAGGTAATCTCTCAGCTGTTGAAGCAGATCAGCCTCTTCCGCAAACTGCTCCATTAAAATCTGTCGTGCACCATCAAGCGCTGCCTTTATATCCGCAATACCCTTGTCTGCATCCAGATATTTTTCGGCTTCCGAGTCCGGATTCAGCACAGGATCTTCAAACAGCGCAATAGCCAGCGGCTCCAGTCCGGCTTCACGCGCAATTTGCGCTTTGGTACGACGCTTGGGTTTATAGGGAAGGTAAAGGTCTTCCAGACGATTTTTGGTGTCTGCCTGCATAATGGACGCTTTAAGCTCAGGCGTTAGTTTTTCCTGCTCATCAATGCTTTTCAGAATCGCTTCACGTCGCTCATCGAGTTCCCTGAGATAACGCAGTCTTTCTTCCAGAAGTCTTAACTGTGCATCATCCAGGCCACCGGTGACTTCTTTCCGGTATCGAGCCACGAAGGGTACAGTTGCTCCCTCGTCCAGCAAGCCAACGGCGGCCACGACCTGTTTTTCTTGGACGGATAATTCTTCTGCGATACGCTGAGATATAGACAACATGAAACAATGAAACCCTGTAGGAATAAAACAAGGGCGCTATTGTACCTAATGACGCTGGATATCTCCTTAAAAAATCACTCGAATGCTTGCTGGATCAGATAAAAAGAAATGACTATAGACGTTTGTTCAGGTGATGAACAACCTTGCTCAGGCCCAGACGTAGTCGCTGATCAGACTCTGCAATCAGTGGAATGATCTTACGCATTGCTGAAGTCAACTGCTGATCTGTCACACCACTGTCTTTTGCAGATAACTGTTTAAGCAATGCCTCAAGATCCACATCGACATATTCACCTGCCTGTTTCTGTGGTGCAGCGACCCCGGCGGCCTCATGGAAACAGACTATTTGACCATCTGCTTTTTCGATCGCCAGCTTCTGGGCTTTATCCGCCTGATCAAGCAGACCTTCAAACTTGATTTCCGCATCCCCATGCTGAAATGTAGTCATCCCTGTGTGAAACTCTATCTTGAAAATTTCATCGCCCATTTTCAGTTTGAGTCGAGCGACACGCTCACAGATACGTTTGACAACGGTTTCAGCGCCTTCTTTGTCAGCATCACTCAATAACATCGCGAATCTCGATACACCGAGCCGTGCCGCCATATCTTCAGTACGCTTACCTTCGTTAATAAACGACGCCACTTTACTGAGAATCTGTTCTGCTACGGGCTTTCCATATTTCACGAAGACATCTGAGAAGCGAGCAATATCGAAGCGTACCACCGCCATTTCCGTGGTATGACGTCTGGCAAAAGACAGTACCTGCTCCCCTTGTTGCTTAAAGGAAACCTCATTTAACAAGCCGGTTAATTTATCGTAAGCCAGCTGTTTTTCGAGTTTTTCAACCTGCTTCTGATACTTGATATGGGTGGCAGCACGGCTTTTCAGGGAATGTGAATCAAACGGCTTGCTGATAAAGTCGGTAGCTCCCAACTCCAGTACTTTTTCCTTAGTACCATCCGTTTCCTCCGCACCGGTAATTATCACCACGGGCATATTCGAAATACCCTGATCTTCAGACCCCCTGATGGCCTTCAAAAGTTCAAAACCATCCATATTCGGCATGCCGAGATCACTAAACAGCACGGCAATATTCGGATTAGTCTGCAGTTGCTCCCAGGCATCCTGACCATCTTCTGCTTCAAGCACCTGAAACTCTTTTTGAAGAATTTTTATGGCGGCACGTCGTATGACTCTTGAATCATCTGCAATGAGTATTTGGTTATTTTTCTCTGACACTGACTGTTTAACCCGGTTATTATTTTTAAGTGACCTATTTAGCCACAGTTTATAGGAGTCTAGTCGATTAGGATAACTTATAAAACCAATAGCGGCATATCAGGACAATATACCTCTATTTTCAGAGAGTTACCTGACCCATACGGGTCAGGTAAAGGAACGCTATTAGCTAGCTTTGGGTGAGCGAGAAGCACGTTTACGCTCGTTTTCTGTGAGCAGCTTCTTACGTGTACGGATAAAGTTTGGCGTCACTTCAACCAGTTCATCATCATCGATAAACTCAAGCGCCTGCTCCAGTGTCATCTTGATTGGTGGTGTAAGGATCAGAGCTTCATCTGTACCGGATGCACGTACGTTAGTTAGCTGCTTACCCTTCAGCGGGTTAACCACCAGATCATTATCACGTGCATGTATACCGACCAGCATTCCTTCATACACTTCATCACCGTGATCCAGGAACATGCTGCCGCGATCCTGCAAGTTATACAGAGAATAAGACAGTGCCTTACCTGCACCATTTGAAATCAGTACACCTTTTGCACGCTGACCAATTACGGCATCAACTTTAGGGCCATAGCTATCGAATACGTTATACATGAGTCCATTACCTGCAGTTGCAGTCAGAAACTCGGTACGGAAACCAATCAATCCACGGGTCGGAATAATATAGTCCAGACGAACTCGACCACGCCCATCAGGTACCATGTTCTTAAGCTCGCCTTTACGGGTACCCAGTTTTTCCATCACCGCACCCTGTGATTCTTCAGGCACATCCACAGTCAGCTGCTCATAAGGCTCGCACATTTTACCGTCGATTTCCTTAATGACCACTTCTGGGCGACCCACGCACAATTCAAAACCTTCACGACGCATTGATTCAATCAATACCGACAGATGCAGTTCTCCACGACCTGAGACACGGAATTTATCACCAGTTTCACCTGGCTCTACACGTAGCGCCACATTGTGAATAAGCTCCTGCTCCAGGCGATCTGAAATATTACGTGAAGTAACAAATTTACCATCCTGGCCGGCTAATGGGCCATTATTGACCTGGAAGGTCATACTAAGCGTCGGCTCATCAACAGACAGCGCTGGCATGGCTTCAACATTTTCCGGGTCACACAGGGTATCGGAGATATTCAGCTTATCGATACCGTTAAAGCAAATAATGTCACCTGCCTGCGCCTCTTCTACTTCCACTCGCTCAAGACCATGGAAGCCGAGAATTTGCTGCATACGTAAACCATTTCGCACATTACCTTCTCGATCAATTAATGATAAAGGCTGGTTACGCTTGATCTTGCCCTGCTTAATACGGCCGATACCGATAACACCCACATAGGAGTTGTAGTCCAGAGAGCTCACCTGCATCTGGAAAGGGGCTTCTGCGTCAACATCTGGTGCCGGCACATGCTCAACAATAGCTTCGAATAAAGGCTCCATATCACCTTCACGCGCTGTATCATCCAGACTTGCAAAACCACCCAGACCTGAGGCGTAGATAACCGGGAAGTCGAGCTGCTCATCTGTGGCACCTAACTGGTCAAACAGTTCAAAGGTCTGATCCAGCGCCCAGTCAACGCGTGCTGCTGGCTTATCGACCTTGTTAATGACCACGATCGGCTTAAAGCCCATATTAAATGCTTTCTGGGTAACAAAGCGAGTCTGTGGCATCGGGCCTTCCTGTGCATCAACCAGTAGCAAAACGGAATCAACCATCGATAATACACGCTCTACCTCACCACCAAAGTCGGCGTGGCCTGGTGTGTCTACGATATTGATGCGGTAGTCATTCCATTTGATCGCTGTATTCTTAGAAAGGATAGTAATACCGCGCTCTTTCTCCTGATCATTGGAGTCCATCACGCAGGTGTCCATTTCTCCACGTGTGTCGATGGTTCCAGACTGTTTTAACAGCTCATCAACCAGTGTGGTTTTACCGTGGTCAACGTGCGCAATAATCGCAATATTCCGAAGTTTCATGATGCTTAGGGCTCCTGGCCAGTATTCGCGCCCAAGTAGTCGGGCATAGGGCCAGTTTGCTGGCCAATCAAAAAGGCCGCAAATTATACAGCATATTAGTGTTCAATGATTAGTGTAAAATAACGCAAACTAGCTTCTTTATCGGAAATATATGCAAAACCCTCATTATGACCGCCTGGGTGGCGAATCAGCGGTACGTGAATTAGTCGATCGGTTCTACGATTTGATGGATTCACGTGCTGATACGGTTGAACTAAGAAAGATACACGCACCTGACCTTGGTGAGGCTCGAGACAAGCTATTCATGTTTCTGTCTGGCTGGCTTGGTGGCCCTCCACTCTATATAAACAAATATGGGCACCCACGATTACGCCAACGACATATGCCATTCGCAATTGGTGAAAAAGAGCGAGACCAGTGGATGCTATGCATCGATACCGCCATGCGTGATATGAAAATTGATAATGAATTACGTGAAGAGCTCTATGCCGCCTTTTACAAAACCGCCGACTTTATGAGAAACCAGGGTTAATACCCGTGGTCTTAGCTTAATCAGTTGATGCTTTGTAGGCAGACGTCTTGTGAAATCCAACAACCTTTACATTTACCTTCATTTGCCATTTCTTCTGTTTTAGCATTTCAATACTTTAAGCCCCTCGTTTATACATAGCCATTTTTATCTAATGTCTATTTTTTTGTCAGCCTGTTAAGCTCCTCCCCCAAATGGGCTAGGTGATTCTCCCTGATTATGCTATAAATCCAGTCAAACAGCACAGTACGACTATATAAGCTGTTACCACCTAAATGATTAACGAATCGAATCTTCGGATTCAGAAAAAAGGCTAAACGCTATGGAAAACCGAACTTATGTTATCGGCCGTCGTGGCAATATTCAGTTGTTCGATAAGACCACCAGCGCTCGTCACGCTGAGCTTGTAGTTCTTGATAACCAGTTATATCTCACCGACCTTAACTCAACCAATGGCACCTTCCTCTTGGAACAGGGTTCAAAGAAACCTTTTAAGCAGGGTTATGTTGAGCTTGACCAGACTCTCGCCTTTGGTGAGCACATCTGCTCGGTACGCGAGCTAGTTGCCCGTGCACAACTAGCACATTAAGCGTGAACCTGAAATTTCGATAAGCGCACATTTTTGCACATACATTTAACAACAAAATAGAATAATCATCGTGACTCAAGCACACTACCAGAGACACGATCGATTGCAGAACAGTAGGAGCCTCATGTCAAAACAACCTCAAGACCTCGTTAAGGGCGTGGTTAAGCTGATATCTTTACCCGAAATATATATTCGTGTTACCCAGGTCCTGGAAGACCCAAACCACAACGCCAAGCAGCTTGGCGATGTCATAGGTCACGACCCTGCACTTACAGCGCGCATTCTTCGAATCGTAAACAGTGCCTATTACTCACTGGCCACTAAAATCGAACTGGTTAGTCGAGCGGTTTCCATTATTGGCGAAGAGGATCTACGCAATCTGGTACTGGCAACTTCGGCTGTTGACACCTTCAAACGCATTCCCAACCAGTTAGTTGATATTGATCTTTTCTGGCGACACAGTGTACACACAGGCATAATTGCCAGGCTACTTTCCAAACATTGCAATGTACTTCATGGCGAACGCCTATTTGTTGCGGGCATGCTACATGACATTGGCAAGCTGGTTTTATACTTCAAAGAACCTGAACTCTCCCAGCAAGTATTACTGGAAGCGGCTGAAACCGACGGCCAACTACACAATGCAGAAAAGGCCATTATCGGCTTTACTCATGGCGATGTTGGTGCAGCACTTATTGAGGCATGGAAATTATCAGACATGCTGCAGGAAGCGGCAGCCTATCATCACACGCCACTCAAAGCTCGCAAGCACCCTCTGGAAACAGCCATCGTTCATATTGCCAACTCTATGGTTGATGCCCTTAACCCGGACGTGGAACCAGACGAGCATTTACTTGATGATTTCCCCGCATTCGAGCCCGAGACCCTGAAAATTACCGGACTTGATTTAAAGGTCATCCCTGAAGTCATGGACAAAGCCTGGGAACAGGCAGCTGAAGTACTGGACATTATCTGCCCGCGTGTCTAACCCCTGGCTAGACACATGCCCAGAATGCCGTTTATCGCTTTTAAAGACCAGATGATCTTTGAAAGCTTTCTCATCCTCCGAATCCGGCTATAGTTAGATTATGTATACCCCGATCGGGTGATGGGATCTATTCAAAGCCTATTGTGTGACGCAGTTCTCATACATTCACCTGATTCAGGGTTAAATTTGAAAAACCACAAGGTGAATGCCTGCTGACCCTACGGCTTCGCCTCAAATGTTAAAAGCATCTGAAGGTATTTTGCCTTCATAATAGGTAATGATGCACTCACTATTCGTTGTACCTGATATCAGCTACAGCCCAAACAACTGCGTGCATCTACGGTGTTTAACATTCCAGCAGTGGGAATTTAATGGGCGCGATCATACACAAGTTTACTGGAGCCAATAGTGGCGCAGATGAACAATACCAGGCAATAGTCAAAGGGATTACCAAACATCTCAACGAAGAACTCAGCGAGTTATTCGGTAATATGTTTGATGCCGCCGATGATATGCTTTTCCAGCTGGCAGAAAATGCCGACTCCAATGAAGATCAGGCACATCACTTCGATACCATGCGAATGCTTCGTATCGAAAGAGACAGACTCAGCCAGCACTTTGCGCTTCAATTAAAAAGCTTACTAAACAATAAAACATCTTCTGAAGAAGAAAAAGAATTTGATGAGAACGAATTAAGCCTGGTAGATCAGGACGAACTGGAAGAAATGGTTGCCATTTCCACTATGTCCTCTAAGGCCATGAATCTATTTGGTGAATCTGTCAATCATCTGGAAGCCAGAATTGAGTTCCTTTCAATGAAGGCAGATATTTTTGACAAAGACACCTTTGCTCCCAGTAAGTTTTGTGAAGCCCTTAAGGCATCCCTGTCTGAAATCGACATAAGCATTGAAACAAAACTACTTCTATACAAATTTTTTGAACAAGATGTTCTACTTAAACTTGCACCGCTATATACAAAGTTAAATCAAGTCTTCATCGATCTTGGAATACTTCCAAAAATAAAAGCGAATGATGCACTTCCTGTCACAAACAAAACAAAACCTGCAACCCCGCAACATAATCAGGAGTCAGTAGACACACTTCATTCTGACGCTGTTTATAGAGAAAACCAGGTATGTGACACACGAGCCACACCATCATACCATTACTCAAATCAACCATATCATTCTGGCGGAACTGGTGGCATTGTCCAGCACGGGGCAACAGCTGTCACCCAAAACTCACACAAGGTTATTAGCCAGTATATTAAAGGTCAGCTAACAGCTTCTGGCCCTGGAATTCCCTCATCATTTACTCGAAGCCAAAGCTCATCAGGAAACTCACAATATTATGATAGACGTGACGTATTAACTGCACTATCTAATCTTCAGTCAAAAATTAGCAATTCATCAGTCGAAGACATACAACTGTCAGCAGGTCAATTCAAAATTGCCATCCTGCAAGATATGGGTCGTCGCAGTGGTGGCGCAATCACCAAACAGGTCAGCCTGATTGATGAAAAGACCATAGATTTTATCGAAATGCTTTTTACTGCGATTGTAGAAGACGCCAGCATATCAGAACCGGTAACTAACTTACTTCTACGCCTACAAATTCCCGTTATCAAAGTAGCCATGATTGATGATAGCTTTTTCGATAGCGGAGAACATCCTGCTCGCACGTCTCTAAATATGCTTGCTTTTCTCGGCAGAGGAATATCAGAAAAAACAGATGAATTATTTATTGCTCTTGATAAAGTAGTCGACATTCTTCTCAATGACTTCAAATCAGACATTAATAGTTTTATCGAAGCGAATAAACGCTTAAAACAGATTGAAGACTATGAAATAAAAAAAGCCGCACAGAAAGAAGAACTTACACAGAAAGAAGTGCTTCAGAAGCATGCACGCGAAGTGGTACTTGCAGAACTACAACACTTACTGGTTAACAAAATTCTTCCCAAGCCTTGCCAGAAGTTACTACTAAAACACTGGTCCACTTTAATGTTTAATTGCCACATTAAGCATGGTAAAAGCAGCGAACTGTGGTCTTCTTCCGCTTTACTTGCCAAGCGATTTATCAATCTACTCCAACCAGTGCAATCAACTCAAGAATTTTACTTACAGGAAAAAGAGAAAGACCTTGTGCTGGATGAAATGCACTCACTACTACTTGAGACAAAACAAAATCCTGTAACCATTGAAACTGAGATCAATAATTCTTTTCTTACTATACAAAGTATTCTAGAGAATAGCCCTTTCAATCCAGAAAATATTGTTAACAGCGAAACTTATTTCACCAGCGTCAACGATAACGCTGATCTTTCTGCTGATTTACTGGAACCTGAAATTGAATTTATTGAAGAAGAAAGCGCAAACCCTCTTGACGAGAAAGCAGATCTATCCCGCCAGAAAATTGCTAAGCTTACTAGTGACATACGCCCAGGCGTATGGTTTGAAGTCTTTACTGGCGAAGAGTCACGTCCTCGACGAGCGAAACTCTCTGTAATTATTATGGAAGAAGCCAAGCTTGTATTTGTAGATCGCGTTGGCGTCAAAGTCATCGAGAAAGATGCCGAAGAATTTAGCCAGGAAATTGAACAGGGATTATCTTCAGTAATCTCTGATCACTCCGCATTTGAACACGCGCTTGGAATGGTCATCTCTTCACTATCAAATGCTGTGTAAACATATCAAATCAATAAATGTAAAATTCATTAGTTTATAAATAGAAGACACTACTTAGTTTGCCAATTATGGCCTAAATTTATAACGCTGCATTTATTTCACAGGTAGTGATTTTTTGCACATTTACTGATTCTACAGATATGAGTGCTGACAAAATATCAGATTTTTTAGAAAGCCTTTTTTTGGGTATAAGCTCGGACAGAAAAATAATGCCCGACTTAAAAATATCACTACTCAAGCTACAGCTACCATTACGCAAACTATGTAGTGACGATATTAGCTTCTTAAGCAATGAAAAACACCCTGCAAGACAGACTTTGATTATTTCTAGAAAACTTGCACCTCATGCAGCCAGAGACAATTCATTAATATTGAAAATAGACCACATCATAAACAATCTAATCCAGTCCAAGTCCAATTTAAATACATACAGTATCGCCAATCAACAACTACAGAATCTACTAATCTGCCAAAAAAAAACACCCGCCAGTAAAACAACGACACACAATATGCAAGGCAGTGAAATAAGAAGCAACTTAAATCAACAAATAAAACTACGCCTTGACGGACACTCCATTCCTCATGACTGCAAAACTCTCATCCTGAAATTATGGCCAACTGTTTTATTAAAGATTGCACAAATACATGGATTCAAATCAAAGCAGCTTTATAATGCATTTGAAAATTTTTCTGAATTACTCGAATCAATCCAGCCTATAGACGGAATTGAAAAATACAAAAAACTAAAGAACTCATACATTGCGATTGCACGAAAAAACAATAACTTATTACTCCATTTTCATAAAGAAACCACTGTCGAGATATCCATCAAAACATTAATAAACTTCTATAACAGCATGCTCGGCTCTTCAAGCTATGGAAAAGCACTTGATAATATAGATAAAATTTCTGTTTGCGACAAACTATCCAGCCTTCCTGAAAATGTAAAACCAGGTTGCTGGTGCGAGCTATTTATTAATGAATCAACACCAAAAAGAAAACTCAAGCTATCATTTATTGACATAGAACAGGGCAAGCTAGTTTTCGTTAATAGAAACGGCATTAAAACACTCGAGAAAGACGCGCTGGACTTTTCAAAAGAACTAAAACACGAACAAAGTCGCGTCATTAATCATCAGGAACTTTTCTCTAGCCTTGACAAAAGAAACGACTCTTTAAGGCAAACCAGTTAATTTCTATTTGCCGCAATATTTATTGATATTGTTTTTTAGATTCTGTGTTGCGCTGTTACGTTCCTCATCTGAAATTATTATTCGATTCCCATCTTTATCAAGGTCATAAAGGGCCCTTGCCTTTGTATAGTTTCTCAGCTGATCTTTTGCTCTGATACATGCACGCTTTAATTTTTTGTTTTTTTTCTGCGCTTCAGATTTTTGTTTATTTTCGTACTCTCGATCTTTATTAAATGCATCAATCAGGTTTTTTCGTTTTAATTGTCGATCCGTATCAGTACTAATATGCCCCTTTTTACTAATATCAACTTGCACCTCACTAGCTCTCTTATTTGGCTTATCACCATAATGAATATTTCCCTGTTCGTCGGTCCATTTATATATTTCTGCATTTGACTCTGTAATGCCAAACGCCAGCATCAACACAATCACATGAGGTTTTAGTATATTCACAGTTTATTTCCATTTCTGTTTAATTTCAGTATACCAAAACAAAAGAAGCCGGTACAAAAGTACCGGCTTCAACCACAATCCAGCAGGAGTCTAATCTACTGGTATTTACTAACCATTACTTGGTCGTAAATTCTGGGTAAGCTTCCATACCACAATCTACAAGGTCCATACCTTCGTATTCATCTTCCTCACTTACTCGGATACCCATTACAGCCTTCAAGGCGAACCAGACAATGAAGCTAGCTGCGAACACCCAGATGAAGATAGTTGCTGCACCGATCAGCTGACCAGAGAAGCTTACATCTGCATTAGTCACAGGTACTAACATCAGGCCTAACAGACCACAGGTACCGTGTACAGAGATCGCACCAACTGGATCATCAATCTTCAGCTTATCCAGAGTAATGATACTGAATACAACCAGAACACCGCCGATCGCACCAAAGATAGTTGCCTGTAATGCTGTAGGTGTAGAAGGCTCAGCGGTAATGGCTACCAGACCAGCCAGAGCACCGTTTAACAGCATAGTTAAATCAGCTTTACCGAACAGTAAGCGTGCAGTGATAACCGCTGCAATCGCACCACCAGCAGCGGCCGTATTAGTATTCAGGAATACCATTGCAACTGAGTTTGCACTTGCCATATCGCCCAGCTTAAGCACTGAACCGCCGTTGAAACCGAACCAGCCCATCCACAGGATGAATGTACCTAATGTTGCTAACGGTAAGTTTGCACCAGGGATAGGATTGATCTGGCCATTCGCGCCATATTTACCTTTACGTGCACCTAGCAGTAAAACACCTGCTAATGCAGCAGCTGCACCGGCCATGTGTACGATACCCGAACCCGCGAAGTCAGAGAA
>JBFHVQ010000054.1:0-22252 GCA_041589455.1 Gammaproteobacteria bacterium
ACGTGATTTACGAACGGAGTTAGGGTTTGTTGTCATTAAGCAGTTTGAAATTGTTCCATTGAGATTGAATGTAGAGACGCCAATTTTGAAAGTAAAATTAACAATGGCATCATATAGGGGCAAGTGATATGGGTATAAAATGTCTGTTGTTATATATTGTTTACACAGGTTTACTTTATTTCCCATCTGTATTATATGCTAAGGATATGGATGAATTAATAAATAATCCATTTAAACGACCGGATTTTCTAATGGAAAACTCTGGTGGTGTTCCAGTTATCACTGAAGGGGGTGCTGGTTTTGTTTTAGATTTAAGGGCGATACTGGCTGCTGGTAAATTATCAATTGTTAACATTGGTGGTAAATTCTATAAAATTGGTGATGTTGTTGATGGATATCAGATTGTAGAAATTCATGAAGGTTCTGCTGTTTTTATGAAAAATGGTAAAAGAGTAATAGCTGTAGTACATGACAACAAATCGGTGGAATAAATATGTGTTATTCGAATGCAAGACATATAATGGTTAATCTACTTATGATTGTTATATTGCAGCTACTTTCGCTGAGTGTAGTAGCTTCGCCTGTTGCTAAAATTACAGTGAAGAATGTGGTAGGGAATGAAATAGCTAATTATAGTGATGCTAACGATGCTAGAAAGTTTTCATTGTCATTCCGTGATACAGATATAGACGAAGCGCTGGCAATGTTAGCTAGTAAATCAAGGGTAAATATTATTCTATCTAAGAATATACAGGGTGATATTTCATTAAATCTTTATGATGTGACACTTGATCAGGCTGTTCGGTCAATTGCTAAGGCTACAGGGTATGAGGTAGAAAAGCGCTATGGAAGTTATTATGTATTGTTGCCTTCTGAGGCAAGTGAAAATTTGAGTCGTGGAGTTACAACATTAAGAACATTTAAAGTTCAATATACTGACACAGCAGCAGTAGAATCTATTCTAAAGAATCACTTATCTAAACATGGCAAAATAACAACATTGCCAGGTAGAAACCTAATAGTTATTGAAGACACATTTGAATTTGTATCTCGTGTTGAAAAGCTATTAAAAGAAATAGATAAAAAGCCAAGACAAATTCTTATAGAAGCAAAAATACTGGAAATATCTCTTAATGACGGGGAAACATTTGGTCTAGACTGGAATCAATTATTTACTTTTGATGGGGAGCAGGGGAATGTTGGTACACGAGGGTTCTCTTCGCCAGGTGCTACTGGTTTTTTTCTAGATCTCGTTACTCCAAACGTAGAAGTTGCGCTACAAGCACTAAATGGTGAAGGTCGGGTTCGAACATTGTCGACACCAAAGCTTCTTGCGCTAGAAAATCAGGAGGCATCTGTTGTTATTGGTGATAGGATTGGCTATAGATTGACTACCACTATAAATCAGGTGACTACAGAAAGTATAGAATTTCTAGAGTCTGGTGTTATCTTAAAAGTTAAACCATCTGTCGATGCTAATGATCATGTTTTGTTAGATATTCACCCTGAGGTTAGTACGGGATCAGTATTAGAAGGTATACCGTCACAGACTACAACTGAAGTGACTACTCAATTGTTGGTTGAAAATGGACAAACAGTGTTTATTGGGGGGTTAATAAAACAAAGCGTTAGTGAGAGTCATGATGGGGTACCAGTTCTTGGTTCAATTCCCTTGATAGGATCTTTGTTTCAGCATAGTGAAACAACTAGTGTTAATACTGAAACGGTAGTTATGATTACACCCTATATCGTCGAAAAAAATGATAATGTGGTGATGTACGAGAATGCTTTAATGGTTGATAGTGCGGATATTGAATTGAAGAATAATTCGAAGTTAATTGAAAAGAAAGTAAATGATCGTTATTCTGAAAATCATGTAACTAAACTCAAACGTTCACATGATGATAAAGATGTATTCAATAGTTGGAATAATTCTGATGAGCTCGACTGGTAATGAATACTAGTTTATATATATGCTATGGTCTACCATAATCGTGATGAAATGACTTTTCTAATTTGTGGATATTTATAAGTAGCTTGATGTGATGTAAAATTAGCCTAATAATTAAACTGATTGACTAGCTGATAAACTAATTTAATACAAAAGGTTAATAAATAATTTTGACAACTGAAACGAATAATGATCCGCTAAACTATTTGCCACCTGTGTTACAAAAGGATCTAGATAAAAACCTGTGCACTTGTATGGATGTAATTAAAATTGATGTTATTAATGCTATTGTAAATGGCGCAGTAACACTAGATGAAGTTAAAGCTGAAACATATGCCTGTACTGGAGCGGGTTGTTGTGAGAAACAAATTGAGCGCTTAATAGAGTGTTTGTGCAAATCAAGACAACGTAGGAGACGTAAAAGCGTCAAATTAAATAAAAAATAGATTAGTTCGTGGCTTATTTTTCCTCTCGTAACTATGACACTAACCTTTCTTTACAAATATTAAGCCTGGAATTTACCACTACGCAGGCGCTGTGCTTCCATCATTTCAAGTTCTCGAGAGCCTGAGATTACAACATCAGGGTCAGGTACGAAGTCCAGATCTGTATTGCCTCTTTGATAGGGGACTGAATTGAGAATGACTTTCATTGCATTGAGTCGTGCCTTGTGTTTGTCGATTGAACGAATGATTTTCCAGGGTGCGTGAGTTGTATGAGTGTTTTGAAGCATCTTGTATTTGACATTTGTGAAATCATCCCAACGTTCTTGTGCCTGTACATCAACTTCACTCAACTTCCATTGTCTTAATGGGTCTGATTTACGACGACCAAATCTTCGCGCTTGTTCTTCTTTTGTTACACTGAAATATAGTTTTACCAGTATAGTTCCCTGTCGTATCAGATCTTTTTCAAATCCTGTGACACCTTGATTAAAAATTTCATATTCTTTTTCGCTGCAGAATCCAAATACAGGCTCAACCATTGCGCGGTTATACCAGCTACGATCGAAAAGTACAACTTCACCTCCCCTGGGGAACTGTCTTACATATTTCTGAAAAAACCACTCTGTTAATTCATGCTCAGTGGGCTTACCAAGTGCGACAACTCGATAATGCTTTTCATTCATATAGCGAGTAACACGACGTATTGTGCCGCCTTTTCCTGCAGCATCACGACCTTCGAATAGTATGATCATGCGTCGATTATGTTGTTCAAGATAATGTTGCATTTTAATAAGTTCTGCCTGGAAGGGTTTAAGTTCTTCTTCCTGTAGGTACTTACGAAAAGCCTTTTTCATCAGGCTTTTTTTTCTGTGTTTTTCACTGACTTTATTGTTGTTGACTGTTTGTTCAACAAGCTTTAAATTATCAACGTTTGGCTTGTTTTCGCCATCGTTTCGCTTATTGATCATATATAATGCCTCTAAGAGCCTGATTATTTTGTCTAAAATTGAATTTCTATATTGTAGTGCAATACAAAATATCATAAATAACATCTAGCATCTTGATGCAGGTCAGAAATAACAAATAAAAATATTTATGTTTTTCTAGTTATTTCGATGATAGCTGTTTGTGAGGCAATGTATACAATGTGTGGTCAGTGAATATGTTATAGATTAGTCTTCATTCTCTAATTCTGGCGAATAGAAGCAAAGTCTGTTCCTGCCAGCATTCTTTGCATTATACAAGGCAACATCTGCTTTGTGTATCAGGCTATCCTCTTCATTTACAATGTCGTTTACGTCAGTATTTTCAGGATACATCGAAATTCCAATGCTAACTCCTATTCTGATAGTGTTTTCTTTAATTATTAATGGTTGGCTGATTTTCTGAATAATTCTGTTTGCACATATTTCGGTCTTATGAGTATTGTCTGGGTGAACAAGTATGATGGCAAACTCGTCACCGCCTAATCTGGCAACCAGATCCGTTTTCCTACATGTCGATTTAAATATTTCTGCAACCTTTACTAGTAGCTCATCACCAACAATATGGCCAAATGTGTCATTAACATATTTGAACTTATCCAGATCTAGTAATAATAATGCAAGTTGAAAATTCTCTCTCTGTGCAAGTGAGATGTTTTCCTCAAAGCGTTGGTGAAAGCGATTACGGTTAGCTAAACCAGTTAGCTGGTCTGTCATTGCCAAACGTTTGATTTCATTTTCAACTTGCTTACGGTCAGTAATGTCCTGTACTGTCCCTGATGATTTAATAACCTCGCCATTACTGTTTCTTTGATGTGAGCATTTTTCATGGACCCAACGAATCTTGCCGTCTTTTTTTCTGACTATTCTGTGCTCAATGTCATAGGATGTTTTTCCTTGCAATGACTCTTCATATTGTTTGATGACATAAGTTCTGTCATCTGGATGTATGGTCTCTATGAATGCTTCATATGTAGCTTTAAATTTATTCTTGTCTATGCCAAATATATTATATATTTCATTTGTCCAGTATAACCTGTTAGTGAGTATATCTAGATTCCAGCTACCAATATGCGCGATTGATTGGGCTTCTTTTAAATCCTGTTCTCTTTCAGCGAGTTTGTTTGACCATAGGCCGATTTGTTTTAGAATTTGTTTATAAGACAGTAAAGTCATACTGCCAAATATTATGATTAGAGCAAGTGCAAGGTAGCGACCGGTTTTCTTTCCACTCTCTATAAGATGGGTAATGTCTTTGGATATTTCTAGAATTCCACGTAAGTCATCAAGTTCCCAGTCAGTTTTTGTACTCAGATGATGGCTATTGTGACAGTTTATACATGAGCGTTTGCTCATAGTGTCTGCTATTGCAATGCGTATGATCGTTTTGTTATCGATTATTTCACTACGTGTAAAGGCTTCTCTAGGATTGGTACTAAGTTTTGACCAAGCTGCTGTTCCAAAATTATCCATTTTTCTGTCATGTCGGTTCGAGAAGGGATAAGGACTATAAAATTTCAGGTCGTACGATCTGTCATCGAGAAAGTCACCAATGTCATGTATAAAACTCGCTGGTATAGGAATGGTGTTTTCTCTGTTTTTATGATCGTGACTTGCAATTAGGTCTGCATTGCTGTTCATTACCTTGCTTAGAACATATTCTGAATAATAGGTCCTTAGCTGTTTTATCTGTTCCACCTGTATCGTGGCGGTTAGTACAGCATCATTTTCAATTTCCTTGCGAAATTGCTCAGGTATGATGAGCCATGTTAACGTCGCAAATACCAGTACGGTTATAACTTGTACTCTAATGAGTATCCATGTGATTTTTTTATTTTGCTGTATTGTTTCCACTTGGTCTTCTTATATTATTATCAACAAGTTAGCACTACTAATGTGCGACTAGCTTTTAATAGCTAAAACGGATTTCATATATTTCAAACATCCTAACAAAGTATAGATGATAAATTGATTTACAGATAACTATCTAATCTACATAGATATAGTTACGTTGCTATGTACAGGATAATTATTGAATACTTATCTAACATTTTCCGAGGCTGGTATATGTCTTCATATGTGTATTTAAGATGAAATTAAACTTTCAGTTCCAGTTCCATATCTGGCTATAATCTGTTTTTATATTCTGGCTAGGTAAGGCATTAATATTGAAGATAATTTCACCACTGATTCGTTGTAGGTATTATAGCATATAATAATGCACTAATAATGAGTCAATGTAGTTACACTGTGTAATCATTGTGCTGCTATTCATATCATCATTAAAGAAATACCAGGAAATAAGGTTGTTTGTAATAACCATAATGAACTCATCCAGGTTTTACTGTAATGCGTTAGAATCTCTAGTGTGTTAAGGATTTAGTCAATGTAATTTTTCTGTGTTCTCAATATAACTTAGTATTTCTATGTGTTAAGAAAAATTCCTGAAATATTCAAGATCCTATTGTTAATGTTTTTTTACAGATTGTTTATTATAGGCGGAAATAGAGGGGTAGAAACTGACTATTACTAAGTATAGTGATTTAAAATGTAGAGATAATGAAAGTGTAAAAAACTATCAATTATTATTAGTCTTTCAATGAACTATATATAAACGTAAGTTGTTTTATATCGGTATAAACTGATTAGTCTGATTGAACTTATTAGATTAGTAAATGTCGTAGAAATGCTAGACAGGATCTAGACATGATATTTATTGAGTGTAACTTTTATGTATTCGTTTAGGAAAACAATAATTATTCTAGTTTTGCTACTGCTTAACCATCAGTCTTTAGCTGATAAAGCAATTTTTGCTGGTGGTTGCTTCTGGTGTATGGAGTCAGATTTCGAAAAAATACACGGTGTTAGCGATGTGGTATCTGGTTTCACTGGGGGGGTATTGCAAAACCCAACATATCGTGGCGATCATACGGGGCATTATGAGGCGGTAGAAATCACCTATAATCCTTCTATTATCAGTTATCAAGAGTTGCTTATCCACTTCTGGAAGAATATTGATCCTTTTGATGATAAAGGTCAGTTTTGCGATAAAGGCCCTAGTTATCTGAGTGCGATATTTGTAGTCAACCAACAGCAGAAGCAACTCGCTGAGGAATCGCTTGATAAAGTGATTAAGCTGTTTCCAGATCTGACCATTGTCACTCCTATTTTAGATGCGACCAGGTTTTATCCAGTAAAAGGTGATGAAAGCTATCATCAGGATTATTACAAAAATAACCCCCTCCGCTATAAATTATACCGTTATAGTTGTGGCCGAGATAAACGACTTGAAGCTATTTGGGGTAGAAAAACATTGCAATAATTCACTATTTAATTGAATTGTTGCTTGTCACTATTAATCATGACATTTTGATGATATATGTTGTTTAGCATTGTGTTAAGGCTATTTGTGTTAGTGTATTTAGGTGTAATATATTGATTTATATGGTAAAAATATATTATTCGATATGTGTGAGAATTTGACTTAAACGATTTTGTCCAAATTCATAATTGCTGTTATACTTATTTTTAATGAACAGATCACTTATTAGATTTTCAAAATTTAAACACTATACCCATGTGGTGCTCGTGATGTTTGTTGTGTCTGTTCTAAACATGTCGTTTCAAGTTCCCGTTCATGCGGCTATGCAGCAGGCTATGAGTAATTCAGTGAATCATATGACCATGGATCATAGCGCAATGGGTCATGATATATCTGATATGGATATGTCCCAAATGAGTGACTCCGAGTGTTGTCCACCGTCTTTGTGCGAATCAGTAGATGCACAACAGGATCAATTAGCTGCATCGTCTGTTTCCATCCAGTTATTTGATTTCAATCAAACTATACCATCACTGGTTTTTATCCAGAAAGACCAAGTAGCTGACTTATCTCATCTGAATTTTATACATAGCAATCGGCTATATCATCAAAATTCGCCTCCTCCAATAAAACTTACTACTGAACTTCAAATCTAGAATATTTCGATTACAGATCTGTTTAATTGCAGAGTATAAATCGTGCCTGTAGCTACATTTCAGGTGGTATATAGGACCTTAAAGGTCTGGAGTTCGAGATGATGTCTTTATATAAATATTGTTTATTATGTTTAGTTTCTGGAATATACACATTTTCCAGCACTATCAATGTGCAAGCACAACCCAGTTTTCAGGGTGTCTCATTACAGGAAGCTGAACGAATCGCTATAGATCGTGATGCATTAATAAAAAGTTTCAAACAGCAGTCTTCTGCCTATATTGAACAATCATACGCAGTGGATAGTTGGCCTGATCCAAAAATTAAAGTTGGCGCACAGGCAATTCCAACTGGTTCGTTTGACCTTGATCAGGAAGCAATGACACAATTGATACTAGGGTATCAGCAACTGTTACCTCGAGGTGAAAGTAATCAGTTTGCTGCTGAATTAATGCAGGCAAAATCGCGTTTATTAGAAGCAAAGCAACAGCAGCGTGTTCTTGAAGTTCTAAAGCAGGTACGTATGGCCTGGTTTGAAGCTGTACTACAAAGTGAATCTATTCGGATTATTCAGGCAAACAGACAGCTTTTTGTCAAGATGTTGGACATATCACAATCATACTATGCATCTGGTCGACAACAACAGCAGGATGTTGTACAGGCTGAATTAGAAATTTCTCTTGTTGACGATCGTCTTCAACAAGCACTGTCTAAATTTCTAGTGGCAAGAGCAAATCTTGCTAAATGGATAGGAGTAGAACATATAGTTGATGCAGTTGATTTTGATGAAGAATTGCTTCAAATAATAGCAATTCCAGAAGAGCAAGATTTAATCAGTCAATTACAAAAACACCCGGAGCTGGTGGCTGCAAATGAACAAGTTGTTAGTCAGCAGAAAACACTGTCTATTTCAAATGAAAAATATTCTCCACAATGGGGCTTTGATATAACTTACGGATTTCGACAGGGGGAGAATCCAGATGGCGAAGAACGTGATGATTTTCTCACGGCAATGGTGTCATTCGATCTTCCATTATTTACAGATAGACGTCAGGATAAAAATGTATCTGCTGCTAAACAGCGTTTGCTAGCTAGTCGATATCAACAAACTGAAGTTAATCGTATGTTAAATAAGCGCCTTAATGAAGTTAAAGGGAGATTATCTAAATTACAGGATAGACATCAGTTATATATTAATAAGGTATTACCGCTGGCTGAACAGAATGCAGAAGTTGCATTACGGGGTTACCAGAGCGGTGTTGTTAATTTCTTTACGTTAATAAAGGCCAGGGTGACAGAGTTAAATACCCGATTAGCAGAATTACGAATTAAAATTGATTACAACAAGGTTTATTCTGAGTTGCAGTATTTAACGGGAGAAACAAAGTGAAATTTCTAAAGTCAACAGCCATTAAATACATATTTATTTTCTTAACTGTGATCGTTGCATTAATTGTAGGCTGGATCTTAGGGGATTCTGATTTTTCAATAACGAATGTACATTTAAATGAGACAGCACTAGAGCATAGTATTAAACACATGGATCCTAAATATCAATGTCCAATGCATCCAGATATTGTTAAAGATAAACCGGGAAGTTGCCCAATCTGTGGTATGGATCTGGAGTTAATTAAATCTGAGTCAGCTGATAGAAGAATATTGTACTGGGTAGCACCAATGGATCCAGAATATCGTCGTGATAAACCAGGTAAGTCGCCAATGGGGATGGACCTTGTTCCTGTATATGATGAATCTGATATAGCAGGAAACGATTCTTTAAATACAGTAAAGATTTCTCCCTATGTTGAAAATAATCTCGGCGTTAGAACGGCTGTAGTCGAGTACGGTAACCTGTGGCGTAAAATAGACACGGTTGGATATGTCGGTCTTGATGAATCAAAAGTCAGTCATATTCATTTACGTGTAGATGGCTGGATAGAAAAGCTAGCGATAAACGTAGAGGGTGAAAGAGTCAATAAAGGACAGCGGTTATTTGATGTTTATTCTCCTAAGCTGGTGAATGCGATGGAGGAATACATTCAGGCACTTCGTGCTACAAATCAGCGACTAGTTAATGCATCACATGAAAAATTGATCTCTCTGGGTGTTAGTGAACGTCAAATTAAGCAACTAAAAAAAACGCGAATGATACCACGTACTATTAGCGTCTATGCGCCACAGAATGGCATTATTAGCATGATGATGGTGCGTGAGGGTATGTATGTAAAACCCACTACTCAGGTAATGACGCTGGCAGATCTTTCCAGTGTTTGGGTGCTTGCTGAGGTTTTTGAAAGTCAGAGCCAGTGGGTTAAAACCGGTCAATTAGCTGATGTAGAACTGTCGTTTATACCAGGGCGAACCTGGGAGGGTATTGTCGATTACGTGTATCCGAGTCTCGACCCAGTAAATCGTACCTTACGCGTGCGTTTACGTTTTGATAATCACGACGAATTACTAAAACCAAATATGTACGCCAGTGTTTCGATCTATGGTGGTGCACTTGAAAATGTACTAAGTGTACCAAGGGAGGCATTAATTAGATCAGGTCAAACAGAACGGCTCATCATTGCGAAGGGGGATGGGCGTTATGAGCAACGCATTGTCGTTGCAGGAGTTGAATCTGGCGATTGGGTTGAAATCAGATCAGGTGTTAGCGCGGATGAGTCAGTAGTGACTTCTGCACATTTCCTGATTGACTCTGAAGCCAGTATGAAAGCGAGCCTGTTACGCATGACTGAGCCAGCGGTAGTTGGATTAGATAGTAAAGAGAATATAGTAGCTACGGCAACTGGTGTCTTAACGGACATAATGAATAATAACACGGTTACCTTGAGGCATGAGGCAATCCCATCTCTTGGCTGGCCTGAAATGACAATGGATTTTAAAGTACAGAAGAATGTATTGCTGGATGGCTTACTAAAAGGTGATTCTGTCAGCTTTGAATTAATGATGCTAAATGGTGAATATATCATTTCGGCTATTAGTAAGCAGGGAGCTGAGTAATGATTGCTGCAATTATTAATAGCTCAATTAACAATCGATTTGTCATTCTTGTTATGGCTGCAATTATAACCGGCTGGGGAATAGTGTCTGTTAAAAATACACCACTGGATGCAATTCCTGATTTATCTGATGTACAGGTAATCATTAAAACCAGTTATCCTGGCCAGGCTCCAAGGGTAGTAGAAGATCAGATTACTTATCCCCTTACCACAGCGATGTTATCAGTGCCCAAGGCAACAAACGTACGTGGCTATTCGTTTTTTGGTGACTCCTATGTATATGTTATTTTTGAGGATGGTACGGACCCATACTGGGCGCGTTCACGAGTTCTTGAATACTTAAGTGTCGTTACAAGTAACCTTCCTGATAGTGCAATTTCGACATTAGGGCCTGATGCTACTGGTGTCGGCTGGATATATGAATATGCATTAGTTGACCGTTCAGGTAATCATGATTTGTCACAACTCAGGTCAATTCAGGACTGGTTCCTAAAATACGAATTGCAAACAGTACCCGGTGTCTCAGAAGTGGCAACAGTGGGTGGCATGGTTAAACAATATCAGGTGGTTCTTGATCCCAATAAACTGCGAGCATACAACTTGCCAATTGCAAAAATTAAATCAGCCATTATTCGTGCAAACCAGGAAACTGGTGGCTCTGTCATTGAGATGGGAGAAGCAGAATATATGGTTCGTGCAACGGGTTATATAGAAAGTGTACAGGATTTAAGACAGATTCCATTAGCGATCAATCAGAAAGGTTCACCTATACTGTTAAAAGATATAGCAGATATCAGGATTGGGCCTCAAATGCGTAGAGGTATCGCTGAGCTTGATGGTGAAGGTGAAGTGGTTGGTGGTGTAGTCGTTATGCGATACGGAGAAAACGCATTAAAAACTATTGCCGGCGTAAAGTCTAAATTAGATGAGTTAAAACTGGGGTTGCCTAATGGCGTTGAAATTGTTGAAACATATAATCGTTCATCATTAATTCAACGAGCAGTCGATACTTTAAGTCGTAAGCTTGTAGAAGAGTTTATTGTTGTTGGACTGGTTTGTATATTTTTCCTGTTCCATGTGAGGTCGGCGTTAGTCGTTATTTTATCTTTGCCAATTGGTATACTGGGTGCATTTATTATTATGCAATCACAGGGAATGAATGCAAATATTATGTCACTAGGCGGTATAGCAATTGCTATTGGCGTAATGGTTGATGCAGCAATTGTGATGATAGAAAACCTGCATAAACATATTGAACATGAAGGTATTACGGATGAGAATAGATGGCAGGTTGTTTCTAAAGCAGCTAGCGAAGTAGGCCCAGCTTTATTCTTTTCATTACTAATTACAACACTGAGTTTTCTACCAGTATTTACTCTTGAAGCACAGGAAGGCAAGTTATTTGCGCCATTAGCCTATACAAAAACATTTGCGATGGCAGTAGCTGCTGGATTGTCGATAACGTTGGTGCCAGTGTTAATGGGGTATTTTATTCGTGGTCACATAACTGCCGAAAATAAAAATCCAATTAATCGAGTACTAATAAAAGGCTATAAGCCATTTATATATGCGGTATTAAGTTCACCAAAGGTAGTTATTGTTTCGGCTGTAATCATAGTAATCATCGGTTTTTGGCCGGTAACTCAATTGGGTTCTGAATTTATGCCTGATCTTGATGAAGGTGATTTGATGTATATGCCTACGACATTTCCAGGTATATCGATTGGTAAGGCGCAGGAGTTACTGCAGCAAACTGATAAGCTAATTAAAACTGTGCCTGAGGTCAAATCAGTGTTTGGTAAGATTGGTCGAGCCGAAACCGCTACTGATCCTGCACCATTAACGATGATAGAAACCACGGTTCAGTTAAAGCCCAAAGAGGAATGGCGTGAAGGCATGACAACAGAGAAACTCAAACGCGAACTATCAGAGTTAATCGACTTTCCGGGTTTAACCAATGCTTGGGTAATGCCAATCAAAACACGAATTGATATGCTTGCCACTGGTATTAAAACACCTGTTGGTATTAAGGTGGCTGGTGAAGATTTAAGTGTGATCGAGAAAATAGGTAAAGATATCGAAAAAGCCGTTTTAAAAGTACCTGGAACTGCTTCAGCTTATTCTGAACGCGTTGCTGGTGGACGTTATATTACCGTTGATATTAACCGTTTGGCAGCTGCTCGATTAGGTTTGAATATTGCTGATGTACATGACGTGGTAAGTACCGCACTGGGAGGGATGAAAGTATCACAAACCGTTGAGGGCCTTGAGCGATATCCAATTAATGTCCGTTATCCTCGTGATATACGCGATTCTATACAACAGCTACGTGACTTGCCTGTAGTTACGCCATCTGGTGCCAGAATTTCACTAAGTGAAGTGGCGTATATCGAGGTAGAGGACGGGCCAGCTGTGATTAAAAGTGAAAATGCCAGGCCTAATGGCTGGACCTTCGTTGATATCGAAGGACGAGATCTCGGCTCATATGTCGCAGAAGCACAACAGCGAGTAGCACAAGAGGTTAAATTACCTGCTGGGTATTCAATCGCCTGGTCTGGTCAGTATGAATATATGGTTAGAGCAAAAAATAAGCTAACAACGGTTGTTCCAGTGACCTTGGGTATAATTGTGTTGTTGTTGTATATGAATTTCAGAAAGCTTTCTGAAGTCGCACTTATAATGGGAACACTGCCTCTCGCCTTGATAGGTGGCTTCTGGTTGCTTTACATACTTGGTTATAACTTGTCAGTTGCAGTAGGTGTTGGGTTTATAGCATTAGCTGGTGTGTCAGTCGAAATTGGTGTTGTTATGCTGGTTTATTTAAACCAGGCGATGAATTCACGTATCGATATGGCAAAAAAACATAATAGGGCATTAACAGCAGAAGACTTACAGCAAGCTGTCATTGAGGGTTCTTTATTACGTGTCAGGCCAATTATGATGACGGTATCTGCAACAATAGTAGGCTTATTACCTATTATGCTTGGTGATGGTACTGGCTCAGAGGTGATGCGTAGAATTGCTGCTCCCATGGTGGGTGGAATGGTAAGTGCAACGCTATTAACTCTGGTGGTGATTCCTGCGGTATATTTATTGATGAAGCAAAGCACATTATTAAAAAGAGACAATGATGGTTGAGATATATTATATAAGAGTTAATGGCATGCAGGATTCAGGTTGTGAAAGGAAAATCATATCAGCTGTGAATCAACTATCAGGAGTCGAGACAGTTGAAGCAGATTATGAAACATCAATGATAATAGTAAAAGCGAAAATAATGTCAGATAAGATTATTGAGGCAATTGACTTAGCAGGTTATAACGCAATTCTCCTCGCAGAATAAGATATTATTTAAATTGTTCTAAGCAGACTTTATTGTTGCTGACTGTGTGAGAATGCTTTTAATGCATTCTTAAACAGAGGCGTAAATATTTTTAATCTCTGGTTTGTGGATGGAGGGCAATATAGATCCTAGTTATGAGAGTTGTTGTCAGGATATGAATTATTGCTTTTGCAGTTATTATTGTCTAAAAATCTACACTAACATTTGAATTATTCACAGGTGAGATGATTTAGTAAATGGTTTATTCAGCGAATTTTAGTCATTAGAGTTGTACAGGGCTACCCGGTAAGCTGCCCTATATGTGGCGCGCTTCTAGAGCCCCTGAGTAATTAAGCTATCAATTAAGAGAAAGAATTACCTGGTTTGAGCTTTCGTTCTGAGTATGTAGCAAACTAAAAGATAACCATGTTTATTAACACTCATTCACTTGGAGTCTCTGTTTTGTGGTTCTATCGTATGAGTTGACTGAATAAGGCTAACAAACAGTTAATCGTGTCATGATTGAGTGTAAAGATTAATTTACCTGATAAATCATGGTGTTACTAAGTAAGTTGTAGGCTACTCTACTATACTCTATATATCCACAGATGTATGAACTTTATGTTTTTGTTAAAGAATGATTAACGTCTGGAAAAATATTGATAAAAGTGTAGAGTACAGTAATTATATGCTTACGACAGCCTTATGAGCTTAATTTATGACACTGCTGTTTATTTACCTTGTTATCGCTATTGGTGTTTCCTTTCTGTGTTCTATTCTGGAGGCAGTGCTATTATCTATTACACCGGGACATGTTGCACAGGTCTCAGAGAATTCGCCAGGTGCCGGAAAACGCCTTAAAAAGCTTAAAACACACCTCGATGAATCTCTCTCAAGTATACTTATTTTAAATACCTTCGCTCATACAATGGGTGCGGCGGGAGTTGGTTCGCAGGCGCTACAGGTTTTTGGTGCTGAGTGGGAGACCCTCATCGCTTTTCTTTTGACATTGGCTATTTTATATTTCTCAGAAATAATCCCAAAAACATTAGGGGCAAATTACTGGCGAAAACTGGCTATACCGTCAGCATTCATTATAGCGGGCCTAGTACGTCTCGTTTATCCTCTTGTCTGGTTGTCTACTCGCTTAACCCGTTTGTTTAGTAATGACTCGATTAATGAAATTACGCGTGAGGAAATTATTGCGCTGGCTTCTCTGGGGCATAAGGATGGGGCTTTATTCACACAGGAGAACCAGTATTTATCGAATATTTTAAATTTACGTGAGGTGCGTACTGAGCAGGTGTTAACGCCACGTAGCGTGGTGCATATGTTAAATCAGGAGCTCACGGTTACTGAAGCGCTGGATATACCGGAAACCAAACAGTTTAGTCGAATCCCAGTATATCGGGATAGTTCAGATGATATTGTTGGTGAGGTGAATAAACGTGACCTCTATGTGGCAGAAAGGGAAGGTCATGGTAATGATCTCTTAGCTCAATATGCCAAACCTGTCATTAGGGTGTCTGAAAAATTACCTGTTCAGCAATTACTGGATACATTTATTAAAAACCGTGCGCATCTCTTTCTAGTAGAAGATGAGTTTGGACAAAATGCCGGTGTTGTAACACTAGAAGATGCTATTGAAACTTTATTAGGCCGTGAAATTGTTGATGAAAGTGATACGGTTGAGGATATGCAAGTGTTGGCAAAAAATAAATATAGAGAGCGTTTGAGAGAAGATAAAACTAATCAGTGATCTTTCTAGCTTTTTTATATAAGCTTTCTTAGTCAAATAATGTCACGAGCTACAAAAGTATGATAAATATAAGTGGCTATTGCTCCATAACTTAATTGGTCCAATTTTATGTAATCATTGACTAAATTTTATTTATGGTTGCAGAGTTTTTCAGATGAGAATTATTTTAAATATGTATTCATGGGCGAGATTTAATAAAGTAAATTAGTGGCTATGCCGTCACAGTGGCTGATTCATCAGGGGGGGGCAGGCATGTGGATTTTTAACGAGATTAACTTACGAAATGTACGGGGTGACCTGTTTGGCGGCGTGACTGCTGCAGTCATTGCGTTGCCCATGGCGCTGGCATTTGGTGTGGCTTCAGGTGCTGGTGCAGAAGCTGGATTGTATGGTGCAATACTGGTCGGCTTGTTTGCAGCGCTTTTTGGTGGCTCACCTACGCTTATCTCTGAGCCTACCGGCCCTATGACCGTCGTTTTTACCGCGGTAATCGCTAAATTAATAGCCTCTGATCCGGTCAATGGCATGGCAATGGCTTTTACGGTTGTCATACTAGCAGGTCTTTTTCAAATTCTATTTGGTATTTTGCGGCTGGGTAAATACGTTACCATAATGCCCTATACCGTGGTATCCGGCTTTATGTCGGGTATTGGCATTATATTAATTATATTGCAGCTCGGACCAATTCTTGGTCAGGCGTCTCCTTCGGGCGGTGTGATTCCTGTCATACAGCAGCTTCCTGAGTTATTAGCAGGGATCAAAAATGAAGAAGTAATGTTGTCAGTTGCTACCCTGGTAATTCTATATTTTTTACCCAAAAATATTAAAAAATATATTCCGCCACAATTAATTGCTCTTATTGCGTGTACCGTACTATCTGTGATTTTCTTTAGTTCAGTTGATATCCGACGTATTGGTGAAATACCAACTGGTCTGCCAAATATACAAATGCCCGTGTTTAGTGTCGAGCAATGGCAAATCATGCTGGTAGATGCAGTAGTACTAGGTATGCTGGGTTGTATTGATGCTTTGTTAACCTCGGTTATTGCCGATAGTATCACCAGAAAACAGCACAACTCTGATAAGGAGCTGATCGGTCAGGGCGTGGGTAATGTTATGTCTGGGCTGTTTGGGGGTTTGCCTGGTGCAGGTGCAACTATGGGAACTATCGTTAGCATCCAGGCAGGTGCCCAGTCGGCACTGTCTGGTCTGGTGAGGGCAGGTATTCTAATTGTTGTGGTGCTGTGGATCGCTGACTATACCTCTCAAATCCCATTGGCAGTGCTCTCTGGTATAGCGCTTAAAGTGGGTATTGATATTATAGACTGGCGATTTCTTAAACGGGCACATCGTATCTCTGGTAAGGGCGCGGTCATTACATACTCGGTTATTGCGCTAACCGTATTTGTTGATCTGATTGCAGCTGTTGGTATCGGCTTGTTTATTGCCAATGTAATGACTGTGACAAGGCTTTCTGAGTTACAGAAAAAAGACGTAACCATTGTTACTGATCCCCATGAAACTGATCTGGAGTTAAGTGAAAGTGAGCGTGTTTTATTCAATCAGACAGCAGGCAAGGTGGTCCTGTTTCATTTACGCGGCACCATCATATTTGGCTCTTCTCGTGTAATTACAGAAAAGAATTCGCACCTGGAAGGTTGTACCGCGTTAATCGTCGACCTCACTGATGTCAATCACCTTGGTGTGTCATCATCTCTGTCACTTGAAGAAATGATTCTAAGTATTCTTAAAACCGGTCGTCATGTATTTGTTGTTTCTGAACAGGGTCAACCATTGAAGCGCCTGAAAGATCTGGGTGTATTGAATAAAATACCTGAAGAGAATATTGTTGATACAGTAGAAATAGCACTCCAGCATATCATTAAAAGTGAAGAAAGTACGTTGGTATAAGTACATTTCAGGTGTAGCTAAACGTGTGCACTTTAGTGGCTGCTATGACTTAGCAAAGCGTTTTAATGAACAATTGTCTCAAATTCGCTACCGTGTAGATGATATAACTTGTTATAAAAAAAGGCTGCCAGAGGAGCAGCCTTTTTTTTATTTGTAAGTGAGCCGTCTTAAACAACAGCTTTATCAAGCCCTTGTTGAATGCTGCTTTCTTCATCGATGTGTTTATGTTTAGTGTGGCCTTTTTGTTTATCAAGTGTACTGACGGCTGTTTCCTTATCTTTAAAGAATGACTCTTCACCCAGGTCTTCAATCAGGCAGCTTTTTTCCATCACCTGCTTCACCTGATGTTTGAGGCTACAGAATGCCAGGCTGACATCAACCTCCTGAAGACTCGTTGCAATGTCACGAATCTTTTCTTCGCCGGATGCATCAATCGAGTTGATACCGCTACCAATAACTAGAATGGTTCTGGCCTGTGGGAACTTGGAGTGAGCTTCCAGTATCGAGTCTTCAAAGTAGGCAACATTAATAAAGGTTAGTGCACCGTCGAAGCGTAATGGAACGAAGTGTTCACTAATAGGTTCTAACTGGTGTGATGTCATGCCACCTAATGTGCCGTCTGATTTGCGGCTAACAACTTCCGCTCTTGGTTTCATAGTTTGAATCAGGAAGTGCAGAACGGTTAGTACAACACCCAGTAATATACCGTTTGCAATTGAAGGTGCCATATAAAGCGTTGCAAAGAAGGTAATAACGCCGATGATTGCGCTAATTCTGTCTGCTTTCCATGCATGGACAAGTGGCGCAATACGGATCAGGCTAAATACCGCCATCATAACGATAACTGCTAGTACCGCTTGTGGTAGGTGATACAGGTACTCAGTAAAGAATAATAATACCAGTACTACAGACAGGGCACTGACAATCGCAAAAAGTCCAGATTTGGCACCTGTTTTAGCAGCCACGGCAGATCGTGAAAAAGATCCACTTACTGTATAAGAGCCAAAGAAACTTCCTGCAATGTTCGCAAGACCCTGTCCCACAAGTTCTTTACTAGTATCTACTCGTTCACCCGTAGTGGCAGCAATGGCTTTTGATATGGAAGTCGCTTCCATAAAGCCGATTAACGCCATGACCAGTGCAGCAGGTAGCAGGGCGAGTATCAGGTCAGGGCGTATTTCAGGTGCGTTGAATTCAGGCAGTCCTTGCGGAATATTGCCTACTACTGCACCGCCTGATGAGAATACAACCATATCATCTGTTACTTTATTAAAGCGCCAGATACCTGAAATAGTTTGAATGCCTTCAGGTATCGAGTCAGCAAGATACAGCTGATTGTCCTCGGTGGATCGAAGTTTGATGCGGTGCATATCAATACGGCGAGTATTGTTATCGTTTTTCAGTTTGTTTAGTTGGTACTGATATACATTGGCTTCAGCTCTCAATGATTGAGCTGTTTTAATGTTATCTAGCTGTTGCGTCTCTTCCAGGGCTTGTGCGCGTTGCAGGTTTTCGGCAACTGATGTTGTTAAATCAGATATTGTTTTCTGAGTTTGTGCATAAGTGCTTATTGTTAAAGCAGTCTGTTCGTCCTGGATTTGCTCAGGTGAAACGGTTATTTTGCTTTCATAGCCAATGATAGCACTGACAATCGTTGCAACAACAACAGCAACCAGAACACCGGGTATCGCAGAAGAAACTTTACGGAGAGTTTGCATCAGAACAAGTGCGCCGATAGAGAATATCAGCGTTAGCCAGTGAACTTCTGGAATCTGAGCGAGTACTTGCCACAGGTCGCTAAGATAAGATTCAGAGCGAGGGAAGGGTACACCAATAACTTTGCTAAGTTGTGAAAGGCCAATGATGAGTGCTGCAGCATTAGTGAAGCCAACAATTACCGGGCTAGAGAGTAGGTTGACGATAGCGCCTAAGCGAAAGATACCTAAGGCAAAGCGCAGAATGCCCACCATCAGTGCCAGCATTATTGATAACTGTATAAACTCGTCTGAGCCAGGAGAGGCAAAAGAGACCAGTGCGGCGGCTGACATCAGTGATAGCATAGCAACCGGGCCAGTGTGTAACTGGTTAGAAGATCCCCACATGGTGGCAATTATAACTGGAATAAACGAAGCGTAGAGTCCATATACTACCGGAAGGCCAGCTAGCTGGGCGTATGCCATACTTTGAGGCACCAGGATAAGCGCAACAGTGATACCAGCAATCAAGTCTGCTCGTATCGAGTCGCGAGACATTGGAAACCACTTTAGAAAAGGTAACAAATTATGTATAAAACTCATATTTCAATGTCATCATCAGGTCTGTGAAACGAATTTGCCATACCTTTTATATGGGGGCTGGCAAAATAATTGGCTAATTATCTGTGACCAGGCGGGTTAAGGCTAATAGAAATTACGAATATTTCATATTGATGATCGTAGATGATTCGTTGGTTTCTAATTGATTTTGCTACGGTGAGCCTGATCTAACACGGCTTGTGGTCATAAACTCTACGGAGTTAGATTTTAATCAGGTATAGCTAGCCAGGCTTGAAAAGATGTATAAACGGCCTGAAATAATTTTAGAAAGCATTATAATAGCCGTCTTGTGACGGGAATAGCGGATAGATGATTATCTATTCTATGTCTAGTTATTATCTATTTGCATATATTGGTTAAGTTCCCTAAGCTCTCCTCCAGACATAAACGCGCTGTCAAAGTGTGCTTTTGATTTCTATGTCGAAAGTAACTGGCTGCAATAGTATTGAGTGCAAACTGCGAACATTTCATGGTAAAGCTAAAAACCTATGTATATATAGACTCTCTTCAGCCACAGCTGGCAGAATATATGGCGTCTGTTTCTCAGGGTTTTCCACCAATTCCGGGTGATGCGTGTTTGTGGGTTGAAGTTAGACCTGGTATGGCAATTCACCGCGTTACCGATATTGCGCTTAAAGCAAGCCAGGTGAAACTGACTCAGCAAATTGTTGAGCGTGCCTATGGTTCAATGGTTGTTCATCACCGTGACCAGAGTGATGTGGCTGAGGCCGGACGAATTCTTCTCAATGGCATGAGTGCAAATGTTCATGATCGCGAAGATTGTCGTATTGAGTGGCAGGAAATTATTCGTGGCATTACTTCAGATCATGCTGTTCTTATTAATCGACAGCATCGTGGTGGCTCAATGATTCTGCCTGGCGAGAGTATGTTTATTCTCGAGACGGATCCTGCTGGCTATATAACCTATGCAGCTAATCAGGCTGAGAAAGCAGCCAATATAACACTGGTTGATGTACGTGCTGTTGGTGCTTATGGTCGACTAACTATTTCCGGTAAAGAAGCGGATGTTGAAGAAGCAGCCGCTGCTGCCATTGCTGCAGTGCAGAATCCAGCTACAGGAATGTAAGTTATGCATCGACTTGAGCTGCTTAATTTACTGAAACAGTACAGGCCGCGCTTTATGGACGAGTCAGGCTATGTAAGACGTGCGATTGAATATATTGAGAAAAACGAAGACTGTTTTTACCGTGAGTTACATCCTGCTCATGTTACTGGCTCGGCCTGGGTGGTTAGTCCTGACAGGCAACGAGTCTTGATGATGCATCACAAGAAGCATGATCAATGGTTTCAGCCAGGTGGTCATGCAGACGGAGACTCGGATATCTTACGTGTTGCGCTTAAAGAGGCTGAGGAAGAGACCGGTTTAGATGTTGCGCATATAAGTGTGTTGCATCCTGAAATATTTGATGTCGATATTCATGCAATACCGGCAGTAGGTGGTGAGCCGCCACATGAGCATATCGATGTTCGTTTTTTGTTCGAGGTCGATGACACAATACCAGTGCCTGGAAATGATGAGTCTCATCAGGTTTTATGGGTGAGTCTATTTGAGTTGTCTCGTTACAACAGAAACCGCTCTACTTACCGTATGTTAGAGAAGACACGTCATCTGCGTTCTACGATGGCGCGAGTACTCGGTTGATGGTATCGGACAAACAAACAGTAAGTTTTATTGATTGTTGAAACGTGAGTGACTATATTAGCTGGGTTTCACTAATGGTAGATGCATTCAAAAGTGGATGCATGTAAACGAATTCATGCGAGTGATGTGAGGTCGTGCGTCAATTTGTAATAGAAATTAACGCACGTATTTTATGTTGATTGCATTTATATGAGTACAAGATGGGTGTATAGATTCCAATCTATGTATTCTTGATAAAATATCAATTGGATCTGATCGTAGGCATTGCACTATGATTCGGCCAGGGTTGATAAATTAACCGACAAATTATTTAGTTATAAACGAAACAGGAGGGCTCACAATGAGCAACACCTACCAAGCGGGCGTAAAAGAATACCGCGATAAATACTGGACACCGGATTATGTGCCACTCGATACTGACCTACTGGCCTGTTTCAAGGTTATTGGTCAGGCTGGTGTGCCCCGTGAAGAGGTTGCTGCTGCTGTAGCTGCTGAATCATCAACTGGTACATGGTCTACTGTATGGTCTGAGTACCTGACTGACCTGGAGTTCTACAAAGGTCGTGCATATCGCATCGAAGACGTACCTGGTGACCCAGATGCGTTCTACACTTTCATCGCTTATCCTCTGGATCTGTTCGAAGAAGGTTCAGTAGTAAACGTACTGACTTCATTAGTTGGTAACGTATTCGGCTTTAAAGCACTGCGTTCACTTCGCTTGGAAGATATCCGTTTCCCAATCGCTTACATCAAGACTTGTGGTGGTCCACCAGCAGGTATTCAGGTTGAGCGTGATCGTCTGAACAAATACGGTCGTCCAATGCTGGGTTGTACTATCAAGCCTAAGCTGGGTCTGTCTGCTAAGAACTACGGTCGTGCGGTATACGAATGTCTGCGCGGTGGTCTTGACCTGACTAAAGA
>JBFHVQ010000055.1:0-21937 GCA_041589455.1 Gammaproteobacteria bacterium
GGCCTGTCACGCCGGAGGTCGCGGGTTCGAGTCCCGTCCGGTCCGCCATATAAAATAAAAAGGCCCCCCTGCGAAAGCAGGGGGGCCTTTTTATTTTATATGGCGGACTAGGTGAGTCGCGACCGTTTGTACTCAATACACAAATACAGCGCTGCGAACGCCTCGCAGGGATGCAAGGCCCGATACACTTCTCCATAGACGGATGCTTGTGATGATCGCCTTCAATCGTAAGCACCTTCGTTAGTCATGTCTCTGCGATTAAAATATAAATGTAGTGTGTCCGTGTACCTCATCCATGGCAGATTGTTTACACTCAATCGTTCCTTATTTATTAACATTGACTAATGCTCTTAACAGTCTCCTGTTGTTGTATAAAAAATGAGCAATATCATCCCTTCTACTGTCTAAATATTGAAGCTGTCAGAAGCAGCATGGCAATATTTCATCATAATTGGCCTAAATGCCTCGCAAAATCAGTCTTACCTTTTGCGACAACATCAAGTCTCTAGTATGATTCACCGCTACTAATTCAAAGTAATCGCCTACAGAGCGAGTTTTTAATCAAAGGGTTTTACTAAATATGCTGCAAGCTATCCATGATAAATCAAAGGGAATTCTCGGGATTGTTATCGTCATCCTGATTGGTGCAACTTTTGCTCTGTGGGGTATCGGAGATTATTTAAGTGGCGCGCAGGAGAAATCCGCAGCGGTTGTCGATGGTATGGAAATCAGTCAGTCAGAGTTTGAGCAAGGGCTGGCACGCCAGCGTCAGCGAATGGAACAAATGTTCGAAGGTTCTCTTCCTGATTCACCTGCTTTCCAGAAGCAAATGAAAGAGCAAGTACTTGATCAGCTAATCACGCAGCGCGTATTACTCAAAATGATTGATGATGAAGGTTATCGTGTAGCAGACCAGGTATTAGCGCAAAATATCAGATCGATGGATGCTTTTAAGCAGGATGGCGCTTTTGATAATAAAAACTATCAGGCGATTGTTGAGTCGCAGGGCATGGCGGTTAAGGAGTTTGAAAACCTGTACCGTCAGGACCTGACAGTTCAACAACTGCAAAGAGCCGTCACCAGTTCAGCGATTATCGGTGAGGCAGAGTTAGTTCTACTGAATCAGATTAGTCAACAGATGCGTGATGTAAACTATCTTCAGTTTAATATTGGCCAGTTTATGCAAACGCTTGAGGTTAGTGACGCTGAGATTGCGGATTATTATGAGGCTAATAAAGCTCGGTATATGCACCCTGAAACTGTTGTAATTGATTATGTTGAACTTAAGGGCGCTGACCTTGCGTCTGATATTGAGGTTGACGAAGAAGCTGTGCGCCGCCTGTACGATGACTATGTAACGAGTCAATCAAGCCGTGAGCAGCGCAAAGCGAGTCATATTTTAGTTGCTACACCAAGTGAAGATGCGGCAGAAATCAGTAGTAAAAAAGCGCAGGTAGAGAGCCTGCTTGAGAGAATTAATAACGGTGAGTCGTTTGCTGATGTGGCTAAACAGGCTTCTGAAGATCCGGGCTCAGCATCAAACGGTGGTGATCTTGGTTGGGTTTCCAAAGGTATGATGGTACCTGCATTTGAAACAGCGTTATTTAAATTAGCCAAAGGTGCAGTATCTGACGTAGTGAAATCAGAATTTGGTTTTCACATTATTAAACTGGATGATATTCGCGCAGAAGCGGTGGACAGCTTTGAAGACAAACAGGACGAGTTGGTTAGCCAGTATAAGTCGCAGAAAATTGAAGACCGTTTTTATGAACTGTCTGAACTGATGGCTACAACAGCCTATGAAAACGATCAGAGCTTGCAGGAAGTTGCAGATGCAGTTGGTCTTAAGATTCAGTCAATTGATGGCGTTTCTCGCCAGCAGGGTAATGGCCTTGCGATGAATGAAAAAGTTCGTAAGGCGGCATTTGAATCAACAGTCAAAGCCGAGGGACGAAATTCAGATATTATTGAGCTGGCAAGCAATCATGCTGTGGTTTTACGTGTCAGTCAGACAACATCGGCACGTCAGAAATCACTGGATGAGGTTAACAATATTGTTATAGCTTCTCTAAAATCAGAGAAGGCAAGAACACAGGCTCAGCAGGCGGCAATGCAAGCACTTGCTAAGCTAGAAGCAGGTGACAGCATTGAAAGCCTGGATACTGATAACAGCGTTACACTGGTTAAGCTGGGTTCAGTGAAGCGTGAGCATCAGGCGGCTGACCCGCAGATTCTTTCAGATGCATTTAGTATGCAAAAGCCAGCGGACAAGCCAGTTTATAAAGTCGCTGAACTGGCAACCGGGGTTGCGGTGATTCAGCTTAATGCGGTGACCTTGCCAGAGCAGATTGATCAGCAGCAGCTGGGCATGCTATCACGTCAGTTATCTGACCAGCAGGCTAATCGAGACATGATGGCGGTAATTGAATATATGAAATCTCAGGCTGAAATCACTCGTGATGATTCACTCTAAGCAAAGACGATGATTCGTCGTTTTTTATCGCTTCAACTACACTGGCAAATCGTTATCGCTCTGTTGATGGCGGTGCTTGCCGGTGCATTGAGTGGTAAGGATGCGGGGTTGCTGGGTGTCAGTTTTTATTCGATTTATGAGTTTCTTGGCTCATTATTCTTAAATGCCCTGAAAATGCTGATTGTACCGTTGATTGTCTCTTCAATTATTGTTGGTATGATGGGTATAGGTTCTGGTGAAAATCTGAGCCGTCTTGGTGGCAAAACACTGATTTATTATGCAAGTACAAGTCTGCTGGCCATTATCATTGGCCTGACTCTGGTCAATATTACTCAGCCCGGCATTATAGATGGCTCGCCTGCAAAAGATATGATTGGCTTGTCGGAAGTACCGGATTCTATTAGTGAAAAAGTCGAAGGCAAGGGGGCCGGTGATATCGTTGGCGTCTTTCTGCGTATGGTGCCGCCGAATATCGTCAATGCAGCGGCCGAAGGCCAGATGCTAGGACTGATTTTCTTTAGCTTGCTATTTGGTTTTTTTGTGACAAGGTTGGCTGAGCCCCAGGGCGATATTATGCGTAACTTCTGGCAAGCAACGCTGGATGTGATGATGCATATGACAGACTGGGTAATGAAGTTTGCACCGCTTGGTGTCTTTGCCCTGGTTGCCAAGGTGGTGGCAGTATCTGGGGTTGATGCTATTAGACCGCTGGCGATATTCTTCTTTACGGTGTTGGGTGCCTTATTACTTCACTTTAGTTTGTCGATGTACCTGATACTGCGTTTTATTGCGCGAGTGAACCCGTTTCGTCATTATCAGGCGATGAGTGCAGCGATATTAACGGCATTCTCTACCAGTTCGTCTTCTGCGACATTGCCATTAACTATGGAATGTGTCGAAGAAAAAGCGGGCGTTTCAAACCGGGTGACCAGCTTTACTCTGCCCCTGGGGGCTACTGTTAACATGGATGGTACCGCACTCTACGAGTGTGTGGCAGCAATGTTCATTGCCCAGGCGTATGGTCTTGATCTTAGCCTGACAACCCAGTTTACCATTGTGCTGGTGGCACTATTAACCTCCATAGGTGTAGCGGGTATTCCTTCCGCCAGTCTGGTGGCAATTACGGTCATACTGGGCACTATTGGCCTGCCCCTTGAAGGTGTTGGTTTAATACTGGCTGTGGATCGCGTGCTCGATATGTGCAGAACTTCAGTGAATGTATTTAGTGATTCAGTGGCAGCGGTTGTGATTGGTCGACTGGAAGGCGAACAGGGAATTTTAAAGTAGTTACACCAGCCCTGTTCTTTGTCGACAGATGCGGCAAAGGACAGGGTTGGACCGCATATTATTTTTCTGGCGCTACTGGGATGGCTTCGTTAATCAGGCCGACAATATGGAAGCCGCTATCGACGTAGATAATTTCACCGGTAATGCCGCGTGCCAGTGATGAACTAAGAAATGCGCCGGTATTCCCGACATCATCAATGGTTACATTACGACGTAGTGGAGCAGTCGCTTCGACCTGCTCAAATATTTTACCAAAACCACCAATGCCAGATGCTGCCAGGGTCTTAATTGGTCCGGCTGAGATGGCATTGACGCGGATGCCTTCAGGCCCCAGATTTTGTGCCAGGTAGCGTACATTGGCTTCGAGGCTGGCCTTGGCCAGTCCCATTACGTTATATCCAGGGAAGGTACGCTCGGCACCCAGGTAACTGAGAGTTAGAATTGCCGCATCTTCACGATGTTGCATCATATGGCGTCCGGCCTTGGCAATGGCTGCCAGGCTGTAAGAACTGATGTCATGCGCGGTGTTAAAACCTTCTCTGGAAAGGTTGTCGAGATAATCGCCCTCGAGAAGTTCCTTGGGTGCATAAGCAATTGAGTGTATCAGTATGTCGAAACTGTCCCAGTAGTCATCCAGGTGTTCGAATACGGCTTCTATCTCGTTGTCGTCTTCCACATTGCAGGGAATAACGATATCTGAATCCAGTTGCCCGGCCAGTTTTTCTACACGCTCATGCAGTCGCTCATTCTGATAGGTAAAGGCCAGTTCGCAGCCTTCGCGGTGTAATGCCTGAGCGATTCCCCATGCAATTGACCGATTGCTCGCGACGCCAAAAATCAGCGCACGCTTACCAGATAAAAATCCCATCAATGGACTCCTGTTTTTTATAGTTATCAATTGGTATGCTTGGCAGCATAATTAAAAAATGATTTCAGATAATGTTTTTATATGAACTGAAATCCCCTACAATGATCATAGCTTATGATAAGCCCCGTGACAGATAATTGTTCTTAAAAAAACGAAACTATATGACGACAAAAATCGGGTATCAGCCTCTTAGCTTACTCCTGTTATTGATAATTGCAATCCACAGTAGTGTAGTGAAATCAGCGCCTTCGGCTGCCATGGGGTATCAGCCTAAATATGCGGCGGACTTCAAGCATTTTGATTATGTGAATCCACATGCTAAAAAAGGTGGAAAGCTAATTCTTGCGGGCGCAGGTGCCTTTGACAGCTTTAATCCCTTTATACTTAAAGGCGTATCGGCCCAGGGAATTAGTTTGCTTTTCGATAGTCTGATGGTGGCAAGTGATGATGAACCATTTAGTAAGTATCCATTAATTGCTAATGATATTCAGCTGGCAGAAGATCAATTATCAGTTCAGTTTAAAATTGATGAAAGAGCACGATTTTCAAATGGTGACATGATAACGGCCCATGATGTTAAGTTTTCTTTCGATACGATTATGTCGGAAAAAGCCCATCCACAATTTAAGTTTGTATATGGCGATGTCAAACAGGCTGTCGTGGTCGATGAATATACCATTCGTTTTGACTTTCATAAAAAGAACTCAGAATTGCATTTAATCCTTGCGGATATATCAGTGTTTTCTAAAAAATGGCTTGATGGTAAAGACTTCGATAAGCTTACTGAAGTAAAACCAGTCGCCAGTGGTCCTTATTTGATCGATAAATATGATCTGGGTAAGCGTATATCTTACAAGCGTAACCCTGATTATTGGGCGAAAGATCTGCCAGCTCGTAAAGGTCAGTATAACTTTGATGAAATCCAGTTTAAGTATTACCAGGATCTGGTGATTTCTCTGGAAGCCTTCAAGGCAGGTGAGTTTGATTTTCGTCATGAATATTATTCGAAACTATGGGCACGAGAACATAATGGCCCAAATTATGATTCTGGTGAAATCAAAAAAGAGCATCTACAACACAGTAATAATGCGGGAATGCAGGGTTTTGTTTTTAATATTCGTCGAGATGTATTTAAAGATCCCGTATTACGTAATGCGATTACCCAGGCGTTTGATTTTGAATGGTCTAACGAACGTTTGTTTTATAACCAGTATGTTGTTAACGACAGTTATTTTAGTAATTCCGAACTGCAATCCACAGGGCTGCCAGAAGGGGAAGAGCTGGCACTGTTAAATGAATATCGTGAACAATTACACACTGATGTGTTTAACAAACAATGGAAACCGGTGAGTACCGCAGCGCCATATACTTTGCGTAAAAATTTACGTCTGGCAAGAGACCTGCTTAAGCAGAATGGTTATCAGGTAGTAGAGGGTAGATTGCTGGATCCACAGCAGAAACCAGTGCGCTTTGATGTGTTGTTAGCCCAGAAGGGAATGGATAGAATACTTGCACCGTTTGCACGTAATCTTTCCAAGCTTGGCATAGAGATGAAATATCGTACTGTGGATCGCTCACTCTACTTTCGTCGATTACGCGCATTTGATTATGATATGGTGGTTGGTAGTTTTCCCGCATCCATGTCACCGGGTAACGAACTTATCAATATGTTTCATTCCAGCTCGGCGCATAAAAATGGCTCGCGTAATTTTATTGGGATAGAGGATCCCGTAGTTGATGCTCTGGTAGAACGCGTGATTTCATCTCAAAATCGTCAGCAATTAATTATTGCCTGTCGCGCACTGGATCGGGTGTTGCTGCATGGAAATTACCTGGTACCAAACTGGTACATCAATACACATCGTATTGCATACTGGGATAAATTTGAGCGACCTGAAAAACTACCTTTATATTACAATGCTTTAACATGGAGCATGTCAACCTGGTGGGCAAAAGACTAAGTCATGTTTAGTTATATACTGAAACGCCTGTTATTAATGATACCCACACTGGTTGGTATTATGTTGGTGACATTCATTGTTACCCAGTTTGTTCCTGGTGGTCCGGTTGAGCAATTAATCGCACAGCTCGAAGGCGGTGCACATTCCGGTGGTGAGGTGAGTGCTAGCAGTTCAGGATTATATCAGGGAGATAAGGGTCTCGAGAAAGAGCATGTCGAAAAACTCAATGCACTTTATGGCTTTGATAAACCCGCATACCAGCGCTTTTTTGAAATGATGTGGCGTTTTGCACAGTTTGATCTGGGCGACAGTTATTTTCATAATAAATCGGTAATGGAACTGATAATTTCAAAATTACCGGTCTCTATTAGTCTGGGTGTCTGGTCATTTCTTATTGTCTATTTAACCTGTATACCCCTAGGTATCAAGAAAGCGGTACGCGATGGTAGTCGCTTCGATGTAATTACCAGTACGATTATTCTGATAGGTTATGCCATTCCGGGCTTTATTCTGGGTATTGCCTTACTGGTGTTATTAGGTGGCGGTAGTTTCCTGGATGTTTTTCCACTTAAGGGCCTGACGTCTGATAACTGGGACAGCCTGCCCTGGTATCTCAAAATAACCGATTATTTATGGCACATGGTGCTACCTATTATTGCCTCAACGATTGGCAGTTTCGCGGTTCTGACGATGTTGACTAAAAATAGCTTTCTTGAAGAAATTCGCAAACAATATGTGCTGACAGCAAGGGCCAAGGGGCTGGATGAATCAGCTGTTTTATATCGACATGTGTTTCGTAATGCCATTATTCCACTAATTACTGGTTTTCCAGGTGCGTTTATCGCTGCATTTTTTACAGGTAGCTTGCTTATCGAAACCATTTTTTCACTGGATGGACTGGGTTTGCTTTCCTATGAATCAATATTGAAACGTGATTATCCGGTGGTGCTAGGAAGCCTGTATTTTTATACGATTCTTGGACTCTTCGCAAAATTACTGGCAGATATTAGTTATGTGTTGATCGATCCAAGAATTCAGTTTGAGTCAGTGGAGAAGTAATGGATCTGCAGCAGTCACTAAATAATGATATTCATATTTCTCCAGGACAGCGAGCCTGGTTGCGTTTTAAGGCCAATAAACGTGGCTTCTATAGTTTGTGGATTTTCTCATTCCTGTTTGTATTTAGTTTAAGTGCAGAGCTGATCAGTAATGATAAACCATTAATGGTTTATTACCAGGGCGAGTATTATTTTCCATTTGTGAAATTTTATAAAGAAACTGATTTTGGTGGTGATTTCGAAACCGAAGCTGACTATCAGGATCAGTATGTGCGAAACATTCTAACAGCCAATGGTAACTGGATGTTAGAACCACTCAATCCTTACAGTTATAATACGATTACTTATGACTCGAGTCTGCCTAATCCGGCGCCACCTTCAGAATTTAATACCCTGGGTACAGATGATCGAGGTCGTGATGTGCTGGCGCGTCTCATTTATGGCTTTCGCTTATCCATTCTGTTTGCCATAGCACTCACAATCGTCGGCACCACGGTAGGTATACTGGCAGGCATGTTACAGGGTTACTTTGGTGGTCGAACCGATTTATTTATGCAGCGCTTTATCGAAATCTGGGGCTCGATGCCAGAGCTGTATCTACTCATTATTTTCGCGTCTATTTTTCAACCCAGTGTCTGGTTATTAATTGTCTTATTATCTATGTTCGGCTGGATGGGGTTATCAGACTATGTGCGAGCTGAATTTCTTAAAGGACGTAACCTGGATTATGTGAAATCAGCACGAGCATTGGGCTTGAGTAATCGAGGTATTATGTTGCATCATTTATTACCTAATAGCCTGACGCCAGTCATTACTTTTTTACCTTTCCGAATTTCTGGTGCCATTCTTGCTCTCACCAGTCTGGATTATCTGGGGCTTGGTGTTCCCGCAGAGACACCAAGTCTGGGAGAGTTGTTATCTCAGGGTAAGGAAAATATTTCTGCCTGGTGGCTATCATTATCAACATTTGGAGTGTTGGTCGGGGCATTGATGATGTTGATTTTTATTGGTGAAGCATTGCGTGAAGCACTGGATACGAGGCGCTCATGAATAATCCAAATTCCAGCCTGATTAGTATTCAAAACCTCAGCGTCGATTTTAGATCATCAGATAATATTGTTCATGCCGTTAGAAATGTCAGCTTTGATATTGCCGAAGGTCAGAGTGTTGCACTTGTTGGCGAGTCGGGGTCCGGGAAATCCGTAACAGCTCTATCTGTACTGAATCTTCACGACACTTCACAGGTTAGTTATCCTACAGGACGGATTTTCTATCAGGATGAAGATCTATTACTAAAAAATGACAGAGAGTTACGCAAGGTACGTGGCCGTGATATATCCATGATTTTTCAGGAGCCTATGACTTCATTGAACCCTGTCTATCCCATAGCTCGTCAAATGACCGAGTCGATTATGCTGCATCAGCAGGTAAACAGGCAGCAGGCATTACAACGCGCTATAGAAATGCTCGATAGAGTGGGTATACCGGATCCTCAGCGTCATATAAATAGTTTTCCACATATGATGTCAGGTGGTCAGCGGCAACGTGTGATGATTGCCATGGCGCTAGCCTGTAACCCAAGACTGTTGATAGCTGATGAGCCGACAACGGCACTTGATGTGACTATTCAAAAACAGATACTTGAGCTAATTAAGGATTTGCAGTCAGAATTTAATATGTCTGTGCTGATGATTACTCATGACCTGAATCTGGTTAAACATTATTCTGATTATGTCTGTGTCATGAATCAGGGTGAGATTGTTGAAAAAAATCAGGTGACTGAATTATTTTCAGATCCACAACATGTTTATACCAAAAAACTACTTTCCGCTGAGCCGGAGCAGCATATTAATTCCATCGATAATTCTGCAGACGAACTTATTCGTGGAGATGATATGCGTGTATATTTCCCTGTTACAAAAGGGTTTTTTAAGCGAAAAATTGGCGAAGTTAAAGCAGTCGATCAGGTGAGTCTGAATTTATTCACAGGTGAAACGCTGGGCATTGTGGGCGAATCAGGCTCAGGAAAAACAACTTTATGTATGGCCTTGCTGAAGTTGCAGGAGGCGCAGGGAGAAATTCTATTTGATGGATCAAGGCTTGATAAGATGAGCGAGTCATCGGTGCGTCCTTTGCGTAAAGAATTTCAGGTGGTTTTCCAGGATCCCTATTCATCGCTTTCACCACGTATGACGATTGAACAAATTGTCGGCGAAGGTTTGAAGATACACTTCCCAGAACTTTCTCCGGTGCGGAGACGTGAAAAAATCATTAAAGTGCTAGAAGAAGTAGGGTTAGATGAAACGGCATTGTGGCGATATCCTCATGAATTCTCTGGTGGGCAGCGTCAGAGAATCGCGATTGCCCGTGTGATTATTCTGGAGCCAAAATTAATTTTGCTGGATGAGCCAACCAGTGCGCTAGATGTTTCTGTACAGAAGCAGGTACTGGAATTGCTAGCTGCATTACAAAAAAAGTACCAGTTAAGTTATCTGTTTATTAGTCATGACTTAAAAGTTATTCGCTCAATTTCTCATCGTGTGCTCGTTATGCAACATGGCAAACTGGTTGAGCAGGGTGAGACTGAGCAGATCTTTAAACAGCCACAGCAGCAGTATACGCGAGAGCTTTTGAATGCCTCATTACTTGCCTGATATTTTAGCGATAGATCATCTCTAACGTTATGCAAAAAGAATGATGACTGAAAGGATTGTTTATTTACTTACAATCTGTGTTTTTATTTAGTTCTAGTTCCAGCTTGTTTGCAAGTTCACGGCGCATTTTTGCACGGCGAACATTGCTAGCATAGTCCTTAATAGAAACAGCGCTAGATTCGAGTTCCTCTGCCTCACGCCTTAGCTGATCAATCGCTTCTTGTTTTGTCATTCTAGGTTGTTGATTCATATTTTGCATCTATCTATCTGCGGATCTATGAATAGAAGATATAGGGTGATTCTAACAAATATCTCTATTTTAGATTCATATTCACGCCTATATTAGCTATTTAATTGAATAAACTAAAGAGTATATATTACATGACTGTAAGACTTTAATGCATATGATATATAACAATATGCACCTTATATTAATTGAGTATCATTCTCATCTAATTTATTTATAACCTGACTGCAATGGTTAAAAGGTGGCTATATGAAACAGTTAAAGTGGGACGAAACACTCAGTGTGCAGATTCAGGAAATTGATGATGATCATCGTAAGTTATTAAATTTATTTAATATTCTTAATGAATCTATTAAGAAGGGTGAGACAGAAGAATATATCAGTGCGATATTAGATGAATTACTGTGCTGTACTATCTGGCACTTCAAACATGAAGAGCGTTTAATGCTTCAGTATTCATATGGAGCTCTTGATGCGCATAAGAAAGAGCATCAAGAGCTCATTGATAGTGCGGCTAAACTAAAATCGAAATATGAACAGCAAGGGTATTATCTATCAGATGAGGATATTAAGTTTCTAGAACATTGGCTGACCGGGCACATTCTTGGATCAGATATGGAAATGAGTGAATATCTCTGTGAAGTAATGTAGTGATAGATAATTATAAGCTTGATAATTGTATTACTGGATAATATTGCAAGAATAAAGTCATTTAAATTGAATGGATATACTGATTATATTAGCTATTTGAATTAAATATAAAATCAGTTTGGTCTTACTCATCAATTAAGCTAATTCTTTTTATAGCATCAATGTCATCAATTCGGTATGCTTTGGTACTGATAGTTATAATTGATCTTTCTGCAAGTACCTTCAGACATTGAATTAAAGTTCGTTGTGTAATTCCAAGCATGTCAGCAAGCTCAGTTCTTGATAATGAATCTTTAACTAGTGTGTCTTCAGGCCTTCGATGACTATGTAGTTCATAAAGGTAAACAAGATAGGAGGCGACTTTTTGCATGGCACTTTTCTGACCCAGATTTGAAATATGGCGAATATACGCATTTAATGTACGAGACATTGCCTGCATTAAACTATCATTAATTTCCTTGTGTTTATCTGAACAGCATTTGAAATCAGCCACATTAATATAACAGACACGAGTATCTTGTATGGCAACTGCTGTACTACCATGTGCTGATAAAAACAGATCCTCGCAGGCAATCAGGTCACCAGGTATTTGAACCAATTTGTGTATCTGCTGCTTGTTGCTCTTTACAGTTTTGTATACCTTTACTTCGCCTTCTATCAGAATAAATAGATGTCTATCTTTATCATTTTCTTTGTAGAGAATATCTTTTTTGTTAAATTTTTTTAATCTTAGATAGGACTGAAGTTCTATTTTTGTTTGTTTTTTAAGATCTTTAAAATAGCTAGATGCATCGAGAATACATATGTCGCAGGGGTGATTATTGTGATTGTGTAATAAGCACGGTCCAGCGTAATTAATACTATGTTGTTTGGTTCCATTGTTGATGCTAGTCATGTGATCCCGAGTGCCGCAAAATCGTCATATAATTGGGAATAATTATTTATTTTCCATACTTACAGCATATTCTCTAGATTTTATTAAACAAGCGGTAAATAACGTAATATGAATAAATCTTGAGATAAATCATTATCTTAAAAAAATAAATAAATTTTATGGAATAAAATATAATTAATAATGATTCTTGTTAATGTTGTTTTTTGTGTCGCGTAAATATTTGAATAATATAGAGTTTATTATCTATAGGTAGAAGCTGTGTGCTATTGTCCTCTGTTAGTAAATATAAATTATAGATATAGCTATAACAAAATAAACCTTATGTGAATATTATATGTTGAATGGCAAATATACTGTAAATGAATAATTTGTTTTGATTTATAAACATGTGCCTCTAAAAAATGGTTTCATTTACTTAGTTTGGCGATAATTACTTCAATTTTTCTAGTTTCTATTACAAATATTAGATTTTATTAAAGTAATAGTGCTTGGGATAGCGATAATCTGACTGGGTCGCGCCTTATGCAAACAGGTTAGAGTAATAACATATCAGGGCTCAGAATAATCGTATTTTCAGAGTAACTGACATGCTTATTGCTTATTGTGTATTAGTGAATAGTCAGTTGCTTGATATTAAGTATGATGGATGATTCTATATAGTTATTTATCAAGGAATATGTAATGAGTGATTTGTATTATTGTAGTTGGCTTGTAATTTAGATGACTTATCTGTTTTAGTCCACAGTCAGCTTCTCGACTATGAAATACCGAATATACCGATAATAATCAGAAACTAATCTATACTCCTACATTAAAACATCGATTCTAATTAAATGTATCATATTCGGAATATTTATGGGTAAGCAAACCACCGTACTTCTCGCAGACGATCAGAGTTCTATTCGCAGTCTTATTAAAGCCATTGTTTCCAGCTTGGGTGGTGTGGTTGTTGGTGAGGCCGAAAATGGCTTTGAAGCGGTAGAACAGTATAAGGTTCTTAATCCTGATTTGGTATTGCTCGATATCAATATGCCAGTTATGGATGGAGTGGAAGCACTTAGCAAGATTATAAGCACTGATCCTGATGCATCAGTAGCTATGTTAACTTCACAGAATACAGTTGAGGTTATTAAAAAATGTGCAAATCAAGGTGCAAAATATTTTGTTCTAAAAGAAACACCTGATAGCATCACAAGTGAACTTACTAAGTTAATATAATATTTGTCATGAGTTGTCAGCATACAAACCCACCAGGATATTCTTTTTGTTCGACATGTGGTGCGGAACTAAATGTTATACATTGCCGATGTGGCTTTTCGAACCTGCCATCAAGTCTGTACTGTGGCAACTGTGGCCTTTCTTTAGAGTCTATCGTACCTAGTAGTCAAAAATCAAAGTCAAACTCACCAGGTAAGTACAATCTTGATGAATTTATTGAGCATGTTGAAATTCAGAGAACTCAGGATGATCAACAGCGCAAAGAGCAGGAAGTAGAGGATGAAAAAACTCAAACTATGTCACAGGATGATATTGCAGATTTATTTGGTAAGTTTAAGGATAATGACGAATGATCCTTACTGAGCAGATGATAGAAGCTATTCAGGATAAGGGGAGTATTCCTGGATTCGTCATCAATCGAATTTTACGTGATACTGACCGTGATCCGATGAAGTTTGCACGTGAAATAATTAATACAGGTTATGTAAGTAAAAATGATATAGGGCCTATATATGGTAATACTATGAATGTGGCTTATCTTAATCTGGAAACTACCTTATTTCATGAAGAGCTTCTGGAGACATTAGACAAGGATATATGCCTAAAATACCAGACTATTCCCATTTATCAAATAGGCCCATCTATTACAGTTGCTTTTAGTGATCCTTCTGATATTGACAAAATAAATACCCTGAGAACATTGCTGGGAAAATCAATTGACCCGGTATTCAGCTTTCCAGATGATATTATGTCTGCAATACAGATTTATTATCATCGTGGTGAAGAGGTTGAAACTGTTGCTTCTAGTTTTGATCTTGACCGTTATGCCAATCTTTCAGAAGAGCAGCTTGCAGACCTACAGCCGGTAATTGAGATTTCAGAAACTATTTTAATGCTAGCAGTGAAAGAAAAATCATCTGATATACACATTGAACCAAAAGAGAATGAGTTTCTAGTAAGGTTTCGAACCGATGGTGTGCTGATTAATAAAATGTGTTTACCACACATGCTAGGTAGTAGTTTGGTGGCTCGATACAAGGTTATGTCGAAACTTGATATTGCTGAGAGAAGAAAACCTCAGGATGGTAAAATATCTTTACCTGTTGGTGAGCATAAGGTCGATATTCGAGTTTCTACTTTGCCGTCAATTCATGGTGAGAAAGTTGTGATGCGCATTCTAGGAAGTGCTGCATCAGGAATACCGCTTGAGATAAATAAAATTGGTTTATCAGAAAGTGTGCTTAATGATTTTCAGTCAGCACTTAATGAACCCAATGGTATTATTTTTGTAACAGGCCCAACTGGATCAGGTAAAACAACGACACTCTATGCAGCTTTAAACCAGATTAATAAGCCTGAGATAAATATTATGACGATTGAAGATCCGGTTGAATACCAGATTCCGTCAATCACACAGTCGCAAGTTGATGTTAGGGCGGGCAGAACATTTTCATCCATTCTTCGTGCAGCCTTGAGACAGGATCCTGATGTTATTCTGGTTGGTGAAATTAGAGATACTGAAACTGCAAATATCGCTAGCGAAGCTGCTCTTACTGGGCACCTGGTGTTAAGTACGCTACATACTAATAGTGCGCTACAGGCTGTAACACGATTAATTGATATGGGAGTAGAGCCTTATGTGGTTGCTCCTGCTATTGTTGGTGTTCTGGCTCAGCGGCTGGTAAGAAAGAACTGCGAATATTGTATTGAAGAATACGAGCCAGATGTTGATCTTTTGAAGAAATATTTCTACTGGGATGAAGATAAAAATGAACTTCCCAAGCTATTTCGTGGAACAGGCTGTGAAAATTGTGGTGGTACAGGTTTTTCTGGACGTGTGGGTATTCATGAATTTATACATATAAAATCTGCATTGCGTGATTTGATACTAAATCATGCGCCATATAATATTTTGCTAGAGGAAGCAGAAAAACAGGGATTCAGAGATATGCGTTATGATGGTTTTAAAAAAGCATTCAAAGGCATAACAACGATTGATGAGGTAGTCAGGGTGACAGCGACTAGTTAAATTTTATTATGCATATAAATTCTATTTAATGATGTGTCTAATCATTTGATGAATGTACATGTTTTTTATAGAAACTCACTACATCAATATTCTGATTTACCCGGCAATAAAATTCTTCATGCAAAAAAGGTCGAGATATGAAATCATTGGCACCTGATTTAAGCATTTTTATGGATGACATTCCTGTAACGGCAGTAGATACACCAATGATTGAAAGCTGATGCCTTGTATATTGCTCCCTTATTTTGGCAATGAGTTCTGGGCCGTTCATCTCGGGCATGTTGTAGTCTGTTATCACAAGACAAAAGTCATTTTCTTTATCTAATATCTCTAGTGCTTCTGGTCCAGAGCATGCAGTAACAACCTGCAAGTAGTGACGTTCAAGTAAGGACTGAAGTAGTGCGCGTGATGTTTTTGAATCATCTACAACGAGTACTTTACGATTAAAGTTTTCATTTAGCCGCTTTATAACGTCAATAACATACTGTATTTCATTGAGGTTGCGTTTAACTACGTAGTCTATAATAGGTTTTTCAAGCATTTCCTCGTGGGTGTCGTTAGAGATAGAAGCGGTGAGAATAATGGGTCGGATACCAAGTGAAATGAGTGCGTCAACGACTTCTCCGTTTGGTGCGTCAGGTAAATTGAGGTCGACAATCGCAACTAAATATTCATTTTTATTTGGTGAAACCAGGCTTATAGCATCTTGCAGTGTCTTTACAGAATCAACCTGTAAACCTAACTGTTCAGTAATACTTGTAGATACCACCTCGTTAAGAGATTGAGAGTCTTCAACAACAAGAACTTTTGTGGGTCTGTGAATCATAGCGGCTTGTGAAATGTTCTATAGGTTTATTCTAATTATCTATTAGATTAGCATAGTTTACTTGAACTTAGGGAGAGTTATGTCGATATATTTCAGTGCAGATGCTCTGTCGCTTTATAAGATAGAGAAAAAATTTATTGAACGAAGGGGAGATTGTATTTAAGTTAAAATGCTTACTTAATTTGCACTCACATGCTCTGTAGGGTGTAAGTACACAGTATTAAATAAAGCTCAGATTTCCTCATGCAGTGCTTAAGGCATAGTAAGAGGAAACCTGAATTGGCTTGGCCGTTACATTCAGTGTTTATGCTCGATGGCTAATAAGTCTTCAGCCAGATCAGTAATAATGGAATGTCCGGCAGTGCTTGGGTGAATTCCATCCCAGAACAGGTAACCTTCCGGTGTTTCGCATTGCGTAATATCTATTGCGCCTGGAATAATACATGGTGACTCGACATTACTAAAGCCGTAGTCATCGGGGTTGTTTGCAGCATTGGTTAGCAGGCTGAAGATATCTAAAATCGAAATTTCTATGTTTAGCGCAACTTGTAACTGGCTTAACAGGTTTTGCAGTTGGTCATTGTAATTATTGCTTATTGAAAAAGCGGCTGCCTGTGCTTGAGGCCCTGCCATAATAATCGCAGGAACCAGTGATAAATTGGGCACATTGCCAATAATAAACCTTTCTGCACCGGCAGCGATTAATGATTGCATGTTATCGCTTAGCGACAGCAGTGCATCTTCGAGAATTTGCAGGCTGGTTTGACCGCTGGGGTCAATGGCCAGTGCTTCGATTGCATCGCGTGCGTCATTGCTGGCGATCATGATCACATATAAGTCTTTTTTAGTGTTTTGGCCCTGTTTTATCGACAGGTACTGTGTGACTTGTGTGCTTAGGTCCATAAAGCCAACGGCACGTGTTCGAGCGCCACCGACAGCGAAGTTTTCATGTCTGGGGTGATCAAAAGCGGGACCTGATTTGCTGTGTAGTTTGTCAGCTAGTTGCTCTACCCAGGTTATACCATTAGTAAAACGATTGTCACCCACGGCGTAGGGTGCCTCAGGTATGAGGGCGTAGGGTGGTGTCGTGGTTAAACCAGTGAGTGCAAACACGTTTCCGGGGTCAGATAAGCTGTCGCCGAAAACAATTAGATTACGTTTGTTATCAGCAGAGGCTATTGCACTGGCACATGCCAGGAATAAGCCAAGCAGATGAGCCGTTAGCTTAATGAAAGTTCGATTGTGCATTTTGATTCCTTTTTATTTAACACTTATTGATAACGCCAGGCTGGCAAATATCTAAATTATTGCCTTCCATAGCGAGAGCTATTGTGCTGTTTTTGCTATATCACGTCAATTTTGACGAATAATTCTGCTATTGGGTTAGCGAATTATTTTTATATATACTTTCTAGCGAACATTAAAAAAGCCCCTCGTAAACTACGAGAGGCCTTTGTTCAACAAGCTGTAACTGGCTAATTAATGTATGATCAAAGCCATTGTCATGAAAGGATTACAGCCCCTGAGTTGCAATTACACCAATGGTAATGGTTTGTGCTGACAATATCGCTGTCTGAGTGGCTGCGATATTAATATTCTGTACATTTTGTACCGCCAGAATATTATCGGCTGCCAGACCAATATTATTAGACATGGCCAGAATCAGGTCGGACATTTCCAGAATGCGATTCGCCATGGTTCCAATATCACTCGACATCTGTAGCATACTGACTGTTGAATCAGCTAATGTGGCGTCTGAGGTGAGCATTTGCAGACCTTCAACGGCTAATGTATAGCCTTGAAGTGCTATCGCCATCGAGTTCAGCATCAGGCTAATATCACCCAGTGTGTTGAGGCTTTGCGTGTTCATAGTGAAAGTATTGCTGGCAGCATCCTGAGTTATCAGGCTATCCAGATTGCTTAATTGATCTTTTAATGCAGCCACATCAGTTGCTGAGTTTGCTAGCTCACGTGCCATGTTACGTGTTGTCAGAATAGTGGCGGCCATATCCAGAGATAACCAGTTCCCATCACTCAGTATATTATTCAGGCTCAGTGAATAATTATCTGAATTTATCACGCTGATTAACAGCAGAGTGTTTTCCTGAGTTGTTAGAATCGACTGTTGCGTTAACGCTATATTCTGGTTCTGGATTAGCTGTGTTTCGATGATACGATCAGCCATCAGGCTAATATTGTCTGACATGACCAGAATCTTGTCTGACATTTCCAGAATACGATCGGCCATGGTACCAATATCGCTAGATAGTTGCAGCATGGCATTAAGACCATCGGCAATATCGAACATGTTCGATGTGGTAGAAATTCCGTTTACATCCAGTGACAGGCTTAGTGCCTGATTAGCCAGTGCGGTTGAAATACCTGAAAGATCATTCAGTGCTGTCAGGGTATCTGTGTCAATAATCAGGCCACCAGTGAGGCTCTGGTCCAGTGCAATAATATTATCGATCAGTGCATTGCTTGACTGGTTAATACTTAACAGCTGATTACACAGAGTGTCGGCTGTTAAAGTGGTGTTACTCATTTGTGTATTCAGATCGTTACCCTGATTGACCAGTGATTGCAGATCTGTGCTGAGACCGGCTTGTGCCAGTGTACTAAACATAAGCATTAACAGGCCCAGGCCGCTAACACGCACAAAGCGGTTTAATTGTTTTGTAAAATGATTCATAACATAACTCTCATTCATTCGGTTCATCATGGGCTGTGATTACAGGCCGTAGGCAGAAATAACATTAACAGTTGCCGTTGTTGCGGTTGTTAATGAGTTTTGTGTTAGCACGACATTGTTTTGCTGAAGGGTTTCAGTTTCTACAATGAGGCCGGCCATGTCGCCGATGTTGTCGGCCATGATGATAATATTGTCGACCATTTCCATGATGCGGTCAGACATGATGCCAATGTCACTGGTCAGTCGCAGCATGCTGGCTGTTGCGTTACTCAGAACCGGTGTTGAGGTAAGTGGTGCCAGTGTGTTGATACTGCCGGAATACATCTCAAGTGAGATAGCCAGTGACTGATGAATGGTTGAAAGGTCACCTAGCAGGGTTAGTGTATCGCCATTGATGTTATGGCTCAGTATTTCACTATTATTGATAATCTGCGTGTAGATTATATCAACTGCTGCGTTGACTGTAGCTACGGAAGACTCAAGAGTCGCTAATTCAGTAGCCATATTATTTTCATTAAAGTTCAGGTTGGCCATGGCAGATGAAAGCAAGTTGCTGTCACCGACAAGTGAGCTGAGCAAGGCGTTATAACCCAGTGTGTCAAATGTGCCGCTCAGTGCAATCATATTCTGTTGAGTTGCCAGCATAGAAGCCTGCGTCAATGCAATGTTTGAATTTTGCAGTGTCATGGTTATCAGGATACGATCTGCCATCAGGCCGATATTGTCTGCCATCACCAGGATGTTGTTAGCCATTTCCAGAATACGATCCGCCATGGTGCCGATGTCATCGGACAGCTGTAACATCGCGGCCAGACTTGCCTGATACTCAAACAATTCAGCAGTCATGGACAGGTTATTTACATCCATCGACATTGATTGAATGCTGCTGGCAATCGAACGAGACAGGTTGCTCAAGTCATCCAGTGAATTCAGGTCTTCTGTTGTCAGTGATAATGGAGCTGACAGGCTGGTATTGAGTAATTCAATGCTGTTGCTTAGTTCAGTAATTGAAGCGTTAGCAGTAGATAGTTCAGCACAGCTGTTATTTGTAGTAAGACTTGTGTTTGAAAGTTGAAAATCCAGTGTTTCAGCATTGCTTACCAGATTGGCTAAATCCTGTGTTAATGTATTTGCCTGGGTGGAAAGTGGGGCTATTAAAAAACAGCTAGCCACGGCAATAAGCGTCAGTAAGCGCTGACGCAGCGCAGGGGTAATTTTTCTCATTGGAAACCTCGTAAAATTTGGCAGCATCAGACCATGAGGGAAACGCCTGGGTCTGATCGCAGAAGCCATAAACAACCACGTACGAATTGTAGTTCATTATAATATAATAATGTACTTATATTGTGTGTTCGATTGCTTTTTTTGATAAGCGGTTGTTTGTCTACAAGCAATGTTGATTGCGATATATCGGCTATTTGACTATCTGGATAAGGCTTTAATGGGCTCCTATCAGCACATTTTAATTTAACTTAAAACACGGAAGTTGATGCTTTGGTTCCCATGCAGTAGCTATTTTGCAGGGCTAGATACCACTGCAATCGTGGTCACAGGGGCTTTCTCAAAAGACATCTGGCAATAATTCACTAAGCTGTTGTTTAATTTGTAGATATTACTTGTTGCGCGCGTCAGTCGGGCTATACTAATAACTATTATCAGCAAGGGCTTACCAAGTGGTTACTATAATGAGTGATAATGAACGGCGTCATTACCAACGAATTCCATTTATCGCAGATGTCAGGTTACAGCATGCAGATCAACAATGGAGTTGTGAACTAACGGATATTTCCCTCAAAGGCATTCTAATTGAAGCACCTTTAGGGGCACAGGCTCAACAGCAGGAGCCCTATACCGTTGAGCTGGTGTTAGGTGAAGGTGCGGTGATTCAGATGATGGCACTGGTGAGTCATGTTACTGATTCCCATTGGGGCATGCGCTGGGAAAATATTGATCTTGAGGGTCTGACTCACCTGCGGCGTCTGCTTGAGCTTAATTTGGCCGACCCGGATGAAATGCACCGTGAACTGGCAGAGTTAGGCTAGCTGCATTTTATTTTCGATTGAAAGGCATAAATTTCTGTTTTTTGCCGGTTTCATAAGCTTGATCATGAGCCTCATCATGTATTAACTGGGCTCAAGTTCCCGTTATTTCTGTCATGTAATTAGCTCTCTTTAGACTTTCAAATTATACCTATCTCTTTGTGGATACAACCTATAATACTGATTTTAAGGAATATATTTCTATACCGGCTTCTGAAAGCATATAATTGTTGACTAAATTGCTCAGGTAAGACAATATCCTACTAAATTACTCAGGAATTATCGGGTGTACTATGAGATTATCAACGAAAGGCCGTTATGGTGTGACCGCAATGATGGATCTAGCTATTCATGACAATGCAGGTCCTGTAACACTGGCGGACATCTCTCAATGTCAGGGTATATCTCTGTCATATCTGGAGCAGCTATTTTCAAAGTTGAGAAAGCACAAACTGGTTGATGGAGTGCGTGGTCCTGGTGGTGGTTACCGTCTGGCACGTCCTGCAGACCAGATCAGCATCGCTGAAATTATCAGTGCGGTTGATGAAAAAGTCGATGTTACACGTTGCAATAAAGAAGGCAATTGCCAGGAAGGTGAGCGCTGTCTGACCCATGAACTGTGGGTTGAACTCAGTGACCGTCTTTATGACTTCCTGTCTGGTATTACGCTAGCTCAGTTTGCCAATCGTCCAGGTATACATGAACTGGCAATTCAACGTGACAAAATTAATGGACGCTTTATACTTGCGCGTCGCCAGGCAGAAGTTCTGCAGCAGCAGCGTAAAGCTTCGTAAGAACCATTATTAGCCAATTAACATTAGCGAGAAAGAATAACGTGAGTGAATTAAAACTGCCCATCTATTTTGACTATTCAGCGACCACCCCGGTGGACGGACGCGTTGCTGAAGTGATGAAGCATTACCTGACCATTGAAAGTGATTTTGGTAACCCGGCATCGCGCAGTCATGCGTTTGGCTGGAGTGCAGATGAAGCGGTTGAAACCGCCCGTGGCCATGTGGCCGCATTAGTTAACTGTGAC